>NZ_JBIBHM010000006.1:261175-514884 GCF_042957025.1 Streptomyces sp. NPDC008139 | reverse complement strand
ACAAGAAGCACGGCATGAACGTGCAGGTCCTCACCGATCCCTTCGGCCGTCTGCTATGGGCCTCACCCGCGCTGCCCGGAGCCGTCCACGACATCCGCGCAGCCCGCGAGCACGGCATCATCGACGCCCTTGCACAGGCCGACGTCCTGTGCTGGGCCGACAAGGGATACCGAGGAGCCGGCGGCACAATCCGCATCCCGTACTGGGGACGATGGGAGACCCTTTCCCCAGGCCAGAAGGCCGTCAACCGTTCCCATGCGAAGATCCGCGCTCTCGTCGAGCAAGCCATGGCCACGCTGAAGTCCTGGCGCCTGCTCCGCAAACTACGCTGCTCCACCACCCGAGTCACCGCCCTCGTCCAAGCCATCCTCGCCCTGCATCTGAGCAGCTCAGGCCGATGATGGAAAAGGCTCAATGCCAATGCCTGTCGAGAGGTGGTGAGCGGGCCGGTGCCCGGGTGCGCCGCCCCTGCTATGGAGCGGGACACACCCGGGCGCCGGGCTCAGGTGGTGATCCGCACAGTTCCCCATGAGGTGTCCGGCCACATGTCACCGACGTTGGTGAAGCCCCCGGCGCCATTGCCTTGGTAGAGACGGAGAGATCCGTCACCAGCGATGGCACCCAGGTCTGCCTTGCCGTCACCGCTGAAGTCGCCGGGAATGATGTCCCGAATATTGGACCAGTCCAGGCTCCCGGATTCCACGGCGGCAGCGAGATGGCCATTCCCGTCGCCCTTGTAGAGGCGCAACACCCCGTCGGACGTGTGGATGGCCAAAAGGTCGCTGTTACCATCGCCATTGAAGTCGCCACCGGACAGGAGACGCATCCCGCTCCAAGAGTTGTCGCCCCAGAAATCTACAGGCGGCTTGAGCGTGCCGTCTCCGTTGTTGACGTAGAGGTGAAGGGTTCCATCATTCCAGACCGCGACAAGATCGGTAAGGCCGTCGCCATTGAAATCTCCTGCCGTCATCTCCCTTACGATTCCCCAGTTGTTGCTGCCGGGGAAGAGCTTGGCGTTGCCCTCAAGACCGCCCGTCCCGGTGCCGTCGTAGCGATGCAGCGACCCGTCGTCCCAGGCAGCGATGATGTCGCTCCGGCCGTCACCGGTAAAGTCTCCGGCGACCATGAGCCGGACAATGCTCCAACCCGAGTCCCAGATCTGTTTGCCACTGGTCAGCTTCCCGGAGCCCTGACCGGTGTACAGGTGCAAAGTCCCGTCATTCCAGCCGGCGATGATGTCGGCTTTGCCATCGCCGGTGAAGTCGTCCGTCGGCGTCATGGTCTGAACGTGCACACGCGTCCCCAGCTTTCCGGGCGTGCTACCTGCCGGGAAGTAGGAAATGTTGTGGACAGCTTGAGCATCGATCGCCCACAGGTTGGGGGATGCAGCGCCCGCATTGGCTGCGCCTGCTGACACGATGCTGCTGATACTGCCGACGCCCCAACCAGTTGAAGCGGCGACCACCTTGGCGTTCGGATCGGCACCGGCAGGTGAGTCGGATGCACCGGTGTAGAGGGTGAGTGAGCCGGAGGAGGTGTTCCTTGCCCACAGGCTTGCCTGTCCGTTCACGACACCCGCATAGGCAATTTCCGTGTTCAGGAAGCCACTGTTGATGAGCCGCGGCGTGTCGAAGGTTCCGTACGCGGCCGTGCCAGCGGCCCAGTAGAGCCCGCCGTCATCGGTGACGAGCCACAGGCCGGGCATGCTCTGCGCTGCATACTGAGAATTGTCCGCAGCAATCTGAGTTACATGTGACCACTGGATGGCCGGGATATCAGCGCCGGTGCCCGGATCCTGGCCCGGTGAAAGGATCGCGGATTGCTTGAGGTCCGCGCATCCATCCGGACTCGTGGAGCACGGCACCGGCTCACCGTCTCCGTTCCCCTCGTAGATGTTCGCCTGGCCATTGGCGCTGAGGACGAGGATGTCCTGCTCCGTCATTCCGCGGAACGCGCCGACTGCGGTCTTCGCGCCTGTGAAGTCCGCCACCGGAGCGTCCGGAGCCGTGGACCACAGGTTCACCGGAGTCGCCAAACCACCGTTACCAGTCCCTGGATACACCCGGAGGTTGCCGTCGGCTCCCGGTGCGACGAGGTCGGGCTTGCCGTCGGCGGTCAGGTCTCCCGTGGCGTCAGGAGTCGTCGGAGGAGCGGTATTGAAGTCGAAGTCGTTCGCTGGCGACTCGTTCCCCGCCTTGTCCACCGCGTAGACGAACAACTGATCGCGGACGAATCCCATCGGAACAGCATGCAGCGTCGCACTCTGTTTGCCCGCGTCAGGCTTGACGGTGAGCGGCGGGTTGACCGTCGGCGGCGCAGTTCCCCAGTTGTACGCGTAGTAGGCGATATCCGTAGCGCCGGTCGGCGGAGTGATGTCGAACTCGAGCTGTGTACGTGCCGGTGGGGTGAGGGGCGACGTGCCATCGCCCGGATTCGGATAGATATCCGGAGATGTGATGCTTGGCGCGCCTGGCGCCGTGGCATCCACCTTGAAAGTCCTGGTGACGACGGATGCCGGGTGGGCCGTGTCACCGTCGTCGGCCTGGGCGGTCCATGTGTACGTGCCGGTGGGCAGGTAACCCGCACGCCAACTGATCGTCCCCTGTTGGGTGACAGTGGTGTTGAGTTCTACCGGCTGTGCCGGTGATCCGGCTACCGGGTAGACCGTCTTGCCGCTGCTGTCCTTGCCGGTGAGCGTGAACTTCGCCTGAAGCGGGGCTCCGGCGTCCGCGTCGTAGACACTGGCGTTGAGAAAGACTGTCGTGTGCCCGATAGTGCTCGCGGAAGGGCTGGTGGTGGCTGACGTCACCGTCGGGACGGTGTTGTATTCGACGGTGACGGTGGGGTTGCTGGCGAAGCGTCGGAAGTTCAGGCCGCTTCCCTCGTCGGCAGATGTCGCGCTCAGCATCAGTCCGACGGACGGGAGTTTGCCGTCGTGCGCCCGGGTGAAGGCGTCCTTGACGTTGAAGCCCTTTGACGGAGCGGAACTGCACGCGCTCCCGTAGGACTGAGTGTCCTGAAGGGTGATGTCCAGTGGCCTTTTGTCCCATGTGGTGGAGCTGCTCAGAGCCCCCTTGAAATAGAAGGCGTTGACGTTGGACGTCACCGAACAGGACGCGGAGTAGACCTCCTGCGCTTTGAACGTGGCGCTGATCACCCGTGCGGAGGTGTTCAGCAGATGCGTGTCGGTTTTGAATTGGTAGAGGGCACGTTCAACACCGATACAGCCGCTGAAGTCGTTGAGTCCCACGCCGGGGGTGTTGTACGGAGCGGTGGAGGAGTTGAGGGCGTTCTTGCTCGGGCAGCCCTGCTGGATCTCGTCGTACGCGGTCTTGGGATCGTTGCCCGGCATCGGGTTGAAGTCCGGGTCGATGTAGACCGGGTAGTGGGTGTCCGCCCCGCGCAGGACCTCACTGTCGGGCGTGAGGGTGAGATGCCCGTCCTCGACGTGGGTTGTGACGGTGCCCGTCTTGGCCCCGACACCGGGTTCCGTGGCGGACGACCGGGCTGTCCCGTCCGCGGTCGGACCGTCAGCAAGAGGAGTTGTTCGTGCCGACCTCGCGGCTCCTGCCTCACCGCTTACTGTCGACTGGGTGCTGGAGTCCCACATGCTCGCCGTGGGAGAGCTGAAGACCGGGGCGCCGTCACGGTCGGACACCAGGACGCCGCCGTTGGCCTCGCCGCTGAGGGTCAGGCCAGGAGCGCTGGTGTCCAGGACAAGGGTGGAGAGCGCGGGGTTCGCGGCAGCGGCGGCGTTCTTGACGACGAGGACTTCGGCGAGGCCGCCCAAGGGGCTGACCGTGGCCTGTAGGTCGACGCCGGGCAGCACGTCGGGGTACGTGGCCGTGGAACCGGAAACAGTCGGCGTGGGCAGGGAGCCGGGCCAGGAGAGGTCCAGTCGACGGCCCACGGAAGTCATCGCTGCCAGGGGCGCGGTGCCACCGCCGGACAGCGAGATTCCTGAAGGAACAGCGCCGGGGTGGAGGCTGCCGTCCGGAGCCGTGTGCAAGGTGGTGTCGACCGGCGTCCAGGAGCCCGCGCGCAGGACACGGGTGGGATAGACGGATTCGGTCACGGTGAGCGTGCCGGTCGGATTGGCGGTTACCGACTCGGTCGCTGTGGTCAGCGACGGAATGTCGACGGGTGCCCCTGTGCTCTTGGCTTGCGCGACCGCAACGGCCGCCGCGTTGCCCGAGGTCGGGCGGCTGGCCGAGGGCGCGGTGTCCGCTTGGGCGAGCACCGGAACGGTCAGGGGAACGAGCCCCGCCGCCAGCATCGCCGCGCCGAGTGCCGCTCGTGACATGCGAACAGGTTTGCCGCGGCGGTGATTTGGCGCACGGCGGCGCGTATTGATGGGCATGAGCCCCCCCTTGTTCCTGGTGGCACCTACGGCCGCCTGGTGATCTGTCGTGCCTCTGCCACCGACCCCCCGGTCGGCTGTGATCGCAACAGACGCGTGGGCACATTCGCCCGTCAGCGTTGAATCTTCACTCAGAAATGTTCAAGAAATAGTCATGCACTGTTCAAGAATCTTCCCTGGGCCTCCCCGTGAGCTGGGATGACTCATACGGTTCGCAGGCTTGACGATCTCTGGGGAGGGGTTTTTATGTCTGCGCCATGGGGGGGCAGGTCCAGCCGCTGGGCCGGAAAACGGCGTAATGCGGGGAGGCGGTCGGCGAGAGTGGCGCAGGCCACGGTTCTGGGCCTGGTGGTGTCGCTCCTCGGAGTTCCGGCGGTCGCGTCGGCCGCTCAACCGCCACTTCCGAATGCGCCGTTGACCAAATCCGTGACGGTGCACGCTCTTCCGCACGGAACGACGGCGCCGTCAGCCGCCTCGTCGTGGCGTCCCCAAACCGTACGCTGGCCGACCGCAGCTTCAGGCACGGCAGACATCGGGGCGCCCAGTCCCCAGGTCAAGTCGGCGCAAGCGAAGAAGCCGGACGTCGCCATGGCCAACGGCACCGCCGGCTGGACACGGGTGGGCAAGCTTCCCGTGCTGGTGAAGTCCGGAAAATCCTCGAAGGCGGCAAAGTCGGCGAGCTCGGCGGCTCCCTCTGCTCCGACGCACGTCACCGTCCAGCTTCGCGACCACGACGCGGCCACCGAAGCCGGGGTCAACGGCTTGCTGTTCACCGCGAGCGTCCCCGCAGGATCGGCCGACGAGCCGCTGTCAGTGGCGGTGGACTACTCGGGCTTCAAGGACGCGTACGGCGGCGACTGGTCCTCCCGGCTCCGTCTCGTACAACTGCCACCGTGCGCCCTGACCACTCCCGCCAAGCCGGAGTGTCAGGCGCAGACTCCGGTTGCGGGCGGCAGCAACGACGTAACCGGCTCGCAGATCACCGGCACCGTCCGCGTTGCCTCCACCAACGCGGACCTTCCCGCGGACCAGGCACACAATCTGGCCACGCCGGCAACGCCTGGTGGGAACACCATCCTGCTCGGCGCGACGGCCGGCAATTCGAGCGGCGGGGGCGACTTCTCGGCCACGCCCCTCTCACCCTCGGGTTCGTGGTCGGCGGGCGGCGACAGCGGAGACTTCACGTACTCCTATCCCATCGCCGTGCCGCCCACGCCGGGTGATCTGACGCCCAATGTGGACCTGAGCTACTCCTCACAATCCGTCGACGGGCGGCTTCCGTCCACCGACAACCAGCCGAGTTGGATCGGTGAAGGCTGGGACTACTCCCCAGGCGCCGTCACCAGGTCGTACGTTCCGTGCAAGGACGACCCCGCAGGCACCGCTCCCAAGACCGCGGACAACTGCTGGGACGGGGAGATCCTGCACATCGTCTTCAACGGCCAGTCCGAGGACATCGTCTACGACGCCTCGACGCCCACGCACTACGCCCTCTCCGCCGACCCCGCGGCGAAGGTCGAGCTCAAGGTGTCGGGCACGACCACGCAGAACGACACCTACGACGGCGACTACTGGAAGATCACCGACGACGGCAAGACGTACTACTACGGCCGCAATTCCATTCCCAGCTACGGAACCACACATTCCGCCTGGGCCGTGCCGGTGTACGGCGCCCACACAGGCGACCCCTGCAACAAGTCGACCTTCGCCACTTCCTGGTGCCAGCAGGCATGGCAATGGAATCTCGACGAGGTCGTCGATGAGCACGGCGACACGATGGTCTACTACTACAACCAGCACACCAACAACTACGGGGCAAACGGCGCCACGACGGGCGTGAAGTACACCCGCGAGGGCTGGCTGGACCACATCGACTACGGGCTCGGGAACGGCAACACCACCGCGCCACAGCGGGTCCAGTTCACGGTCGGAGACCGCTGTGTCTCCGGTACCTGTGACCCGATCGGCTCCAACACCGCCAACTGGCCTGACGTTCCGTGGGATCTCAACTGCGACAACGGCGCTTCCTGCGCCATCCACTCCCCCTCGTTCTTCTCGACCTTCCGTCTGAAGTCGATCGCCACCCAGATCTACGACTCGACGGCCAAGAAGTACAAGGACGTCGACGAGTACACCCTGTCGCAGAGCTTCCCGAACCCCAATGACGGCAACCAGAAGCCGGCTCTGTGGCTCGACTCGATCACGCGCACCGGCAACACGGGAGCGCTGCCCCTTCCGCCGGTGAAGTTCTCCTACATCAGGCTGGCCAACCGCTTCAACATCCGTGATGGTTACGCGAATCTCTACAAGATGCGCATCGCCGGAATCACTACGGAGTCCGGCGAATCGGTCAGCGTCAACTACAAGGCGCCGAGCGGATGCAGCACGGCGACCGTTCCCTCGACGAACACCACGGCATGCTTCCCGATGTACTGGACTCCGGACGGCCTTCCCACGCCGTTCCTCGACTGGTTCAACAAGTACGTCGTGTCGTCAGTCACTCAGAACGACAGCACAAAGGCGTCGCAGGAGAGCACTGTCACCTCCTACGACTACAGCGTCGGCAAGGCGGCCTGGCACTACGACGACAACGAGGTGGTCAAGGCCAAGTACCGAACGTACGGGCAATGGCGGGGATACAGCGCCGTCAGGACGCTCGTCGGCGACGCCACCGAGGGACAGACGGTCTCGGAGACCCGGTACTACCAGGGGATGAACGGCGACGCTCTGCCGAGCGGCTCCACTCGCTCCGCAAACGTCACCTTGTCGAGCGACGTCAGCGTGTCCGGCGAGGCAACGTCCGTCACCGACAGCGCGGAACTCGCCGGCAGCGTCCGTGAGACCGTTGTTTACAAGGGCACGACCGGCCCGGCGGCGACCGCCGTCGTCAACGACTACTGGGTCAGCGATTCGAAGGCGACCCGTTCCCGCACCGGACTGCCGGCGCTGGAAGCCAAGATGGTCCGCAACGCTGCGATCACCAACGCCACCGCGGTGACATCCGCTCCACAGACGTCCTGGCGCATCGGCCGCGTGTCATACGCCTACGACGAGGTCACCGGTCTGCTGCACTACACCGACGACCAGGGCGACATCGCGAAGCCGGCTCAGGAGACCTGTGCCACCACCTCGTACGCGCCGGTCAACGCGGATCTCAATCTGATCGGTCTGGTCAGCGAGGTGGAGACGGTCCAGGGCAACTGCGCCACCGGTGACTCCTCCACCTCCAGCGGCTTCGGCGCACCCACCGGAGTCAACCGCCCCAACGATGTCATCTCCGACATCCGCACCTACTACGACACGTCCGCACCGACTTCCTGGCCGCCTTCCCTTCCGGCGTCACAGACCACACCGACTCTGGGCGAGCCGACAATCGTCGCGCAGGCACAGAATTGGTCCGGCGGAGCATTCACCTATCAGTTGAAGTCCGTTGCCGCCTACGACTCTTACGGCCGCGTGAGCAGCGGATGGGACGCGCTGGGCAACCTGACGAAGACCGACTACGTCACCGCCAACGGTCAGACGACAGGCTTTACCGTCACCAATGCCAAAACCCGGGCAACGACGAGCACTCTCGACCCCACACGGGGCCTTCTCACCAAGGAAGTCGACCCGAACGGCGCGACGACCGAAACCGCCTACGACGCGCTTGGCCGTACGACAGGGGTCTGGCTTCCTGGCCGATCCAAAGCAACGCAAACCGCCAACTACACCTATACCTATCTGACATCGAGCACCGTCCCCTCGGCCGTCACCATGAGGCAGTTGAACGAGGGCGGCGACTACACCACATCCGTCGAGATCTACGACGGCCTTCTGCGCCCGCGTCAGACCCAGAGCCAGACCCCGCAGGGTGGACGGCTGCTGACCGATACCTTCTACGACAGCCGCGGGCTGAACTGGAAGACCAACAACGCCTACTGGGACGGCTCCAGCGCCCCTGGCACCGCCCTGGTCGGGACCACTGACCCACAGGTCACCGACCAGGTGCTGACCACGTATGACGGCCTCGCTCGCCCGGTGCTGACCGTGTCCCAGGACAAGGGCACGGTCAAGGAGAAGGCACAGACGGTCTACGGCGGCGACCGCGTCACGACCATCCCGCTGACCGGCGGAACCACGACGACCACCGTCACCGACGCGCGTGGCCGCACCACCGAGACCGACGCTTATCAGTCGACTCCCACCGTCACCGGCGACCAGATCATCGGCGGCAGCCCCGCTTCGACGAAGTTCACCTACGACGCCTCGGGAAGCCACGGCCAGAACTCGGCCATCACCGACCCCGGCACGAACCTGCGCACGTACGCCTACAACCTGCTGGGCGAGAGGATCTCGCAGACCGATCCGGACACCGGCACGACGACGATGCGTTACGACGCCGACGGACGCATGACGTCCACCACGGACGCCCGCGGCAAGACGATCTCCACCACCTATGACGAACTGGGACGCCAGACCGCCCGGTACGACGGGCCCGACGCCGCGTCGCCGAAGCTCGCCGAGTGGAGCTACGACAACACCGCGGTTCCGAACAGCCTCGGCCGGTTGACGTCTTCCACCCAGTACGACTCGTCCGGCAACGCCTACATCCAAGCAGTCAACGGCTACAACGTTCAGGGAAATCCGACCAAGACCACGACCACGATCCCGGCCAGCGTCTCCGGCCTGGCCGGCTCCTACAGCTACTTCCACGGATACACGCCCAACCTCGGGCTGCCTCTGTCCACGACCTACCCGGCGGTCGGCAACCTCCCGTCGGAGAAGGTCTCCTACGGCTACAACTCCATGGACATGGTCGACTCCGTGGGCGGTGTGTCCACGTACACCCGCGACACGACGTTCGACGCCTACTCCCGTGTGTCACAGGTCATCGACGGCGCTGCCGTGGCCAACAGCGCGGTGTTCACCAACACCTACGACGAGCACACCGGGGCGCTGAACAACACCAATATCAGCCGCTCCGCCGCTCCGCAGAACATCCAGGACACGACCTACACACGTGACTTGGCGGGCGACATCACCAAGATCACGGACAACCGTCTGGGCGCCGCGACGGACACTCAGTGCTTCGCCTACAACGGCCTCGGGCGCCTCACCGACGCGTGGACGGCGACCGACAACTGCGCCGGTGCCCCCACCACCGCCGGTGCCAGCCCCACGGTCGGCGGCGCGGACCCCACGACCACGTACTGGACCTCCTGGACCTTCGACGTGGACGGCAACCGTAAGACCCAGGTCAATCACGGAACTTCGGGTATCAGCGCCGACAGCACCACCACGTACTCCTACGGCAAGCCCGGCAATCCCACAGCCCAGCCCGACACCCTCACCGGCGCGCAGACCACCGCCCCCGACGGCACCGTCACGGGCAGCAGTTACACCTACGACGACGCCGGCAACACCACGATCCGCACCACGACGCCCGGCACGGACACGCTGTCCTGGAACGACGAGGGGCAGATCGCAAGCCTCAAGACCACGGGCCAGGACAACCCCACGACCTATACGTACGACGCCGACGGCAATCAACTCCTCCGTTCAGACCCGGACGGCAAGACCACGCTCTTCCTCCCCGACCAGGAAGTCGTCTACGACTCGTCTGTCACCGGCTCGGGTGCGACCACCGCCACGCGCTACGTAGCCCTCCCCGGTGGCGCCACTTGCACCCGCACCGGCCCCGGCAACGCCTACAGCTACATCGCGTCGAACGACCAGGCGACCGGCACCACCAGCCTGACCTCGACCGACGAGACGCCCACGTTCCGGCTCCTCGATCCGTACGGCAATCCGCGCGGCACGCAGCCGACCGGCTGGCCCGGCGACAAGGGGTTCGTGGGCGGTACCCACGATCCGACGACCGGCCTCACGCGCCTCGGGGTACGCGACTACGACCCCACTCTCGGGCGCTTCACCTCGGCCGACCCGCTCTTCGAAGCCACCGACCCCAACCAGATCGGGGGCTACGCCTACGCGGGCGACAGCCCGGTCACCTCCAGTGACCCCAGCGGTCTCCAGTCGGGCGACACCGGCGGAGGCGGTAATCGCGTCCACCACCCCGCTTCCGACTGCCCGCCCTTCTGCAGCGTCGACGATCAGCCCCACGGCCCCAGCGGCCCCCACGGCGCCAACCGGAACCCCGACGGCAGCGAAGGTGGCGGAGACGGCAACTACAGCGACACGGTTTCCGCCGACTCGCCAAGCTCGAATGATCCCGGCGCGGTGGGGTCGCAGCTTTACGGCGGGGGCAAGAACAAGACCGGAACCACTGGAGCCGGCGGCTACTGGCACCCGCAGTACAAGGGTCACAACGTCTGTTACGGCCGCACCGGCTGCACCATGGCGTACAACTACCTGCTGCGCCACCCGAAGGATGTCGCGGGCGCAAAGGAAATTGCCGCCACCTACTGCATCGACCACCTTTCCGATTGTCAGCACGACGCTCAGCAGTGGGACTGGACGGTTGAGCAAGAAACCAATCTCCCGCTGATTCTGGAGTTCATGGGAGCTCCCGAATTTGGTGAGAGCAAGGCGAGCGCCTGCGGGAGAAACAGCTTCACCGCGGACACCAAGGTCCTCAAATCAAACGGTGAGATCGTCCCGATAGCGTCGGTCAAGTCCGGTGACCGGGTCTTGGCAACGGATCCGATCACGGGAACCACCCACGCGGAGACCGTCACCGACGTCATCGTCACCAAGACGGACAAGGACTTCACCGACGTCACGGTCAACGTCGGCGACGGCTCCCGCACCATCACCTCAACCCAGCACCACCCCTACTGGGACGCCACCGACCACGAGTGGAAGAATGCCGCCGACCTTCACCCCGGCGACAAACTCCGCCAGCCCAACGGCACTCTGATCACCGTCGCAGCAGTCCGCAACTACCAGCACAGCGAGACCACCTACAACCTCACCGTCCACCGCCTGCACACGTACTATGTACTCGCTGGTCAGACACCGGTCCTCGTTCACAACAGTAACTGCCCGACCGCATCGAAATACGAGGACATCACGAGTCCCGGCGCCCGCATGCTGAACAAATCGACAGACGTGGGCCCCGTGGACTTCGGAAAGAATCTTGAGGCCAATGGGTGGAGCCGCACCGAAAAGGGCCCGAACCTCATGTACGAGAAGGATGGGGCAAGGTATTTCCTTCGAGGGAAGGCGAACAGCCACAAGGGGTGGACGGCTGACTACTACAATCCGGGGTCTAAGAAGGCCGACATCAAGATCAGGCTGGGTGAGGACTAATGGCAGAGGCAGGTTCGATAGTGATCGATCGCAACGGCTATCTGGGTGTTCGCTCCCGTAGTGCAGCCACCTTCGATCTTGATGCCAGGCTGCCTGGCCAGGTCTTCAAAGAGGGTGTGGAGGGCTCGCTGTTCTGTGAGTTCGATGCGGTCCTCACCCCGGAATTCTGGCCGGCGCTCTGCGCGATGGCCCGGTGGCATGGCGACAGTCACGTCGAACTGCTGGTTCTTGAGCCGGATTGCGATGACTTCTACCGTCCGGAGTATCGGATGTATCCGGCGTTGTCGTTGTCCGTAGAGGCTGACATGGACAACTACTGGGCGGCGATCGGTCACGAGCCGGACGGTGACATCATGGGGTCGATTGCAATCTCTGCGAACGTCATCGCTGTGACCGGAGCTTCCGGAAGATGGGGATGTTGGGGTGAAAGAGATCCCGAGATTGCAGTTTTCCGGGGGTTTCCCAACGTGGCCGCACGGAATGAATGGCGCGCGCAGTTCGGGCCCTTCCTGGAGGTGTCAGGCGCTCTGGAGTCGTATCTCCCACTGACCTTCGCGGGTCGGACCGTCCCGGACGAGTACGCCGCAACCCTGACCGCCAACTATGGACCTCCGAGCGGTAGGCGGCCGTAACGGCACGGAGCATCCCGCCGATGTTTCGGCGGGATGCTCCGTCGGCATCATGGGAACCAAGACTCCTCGTCGAGTTCCATGATCCGGCCCAGGTGCCGAGCCCCGCACAGAAGTACGCTTATGCAAATAGGAAGCCCCGTCAGGTGAGTCCGGGCGGGGCTTTTGTGCGGGGTGACGGCAGTAGTTGACGGCAACGTCAGCGGACGAGAGCGGCGCAAGGTGGCGGTTCGTCGCCATTGGAGCTGGCCGTCTCGTTGATCCCACCACTGCTGAGCGCGGTGCTGAGGGTGTCGATGGCGTCGCGCTGGAGGCGGATGCGGACGTGGGCGTAGACGGTGGCGGTGACGCCGATGTGGGCGTGGCCCAACAGCTCCTTGATAACGACGAGTTCCACTCCTTGCTCCAGGAGGAGGGTGGCCGCCGAGTGGCGGAGGTCGTGGAACCGGATGCGGCGGAGTCTGGCCTGGCGGAGCAGGATGTTGAAGTGCCGGGTGAGGGTGGACCCTTCGATCGGGGCGCCGTCGGGGCGGGTGAAGACGTAGCCGCTGTCCTTCCAGCCCGTCCCCGCCGCCTCGCGTTCCTTGCGCTGTCGGTCGCGGTGCTGTTCGAGGGAGCGCAGACACGGCGTCGGCAGGGCGATGCGTCGTTCGGAGCTCTTGGTCTTGGTCGGGAGGGCGGTCAGCCCGCTGGAGTTGGTGCGTTGGAGGGTGCGTCGGATGCTGGCGGTTCCGCCGGCCAGGTTGAGGTCTTCCCAGCGCAGGCCGAGGAGTTCGCCCTTGCGGAGCCCGGTGTGCAGAGCGAGTTCGAACAGCGGCTGCAACCGGTGACCGTTGGCGGCGGCCAGGAACTTGCGGGCTTCGTCGGCGGTGAGGGGTTCGAAGCGGCGGGGGCGGGGTGTGCCGGTGCGGACGTTGCGGGCGACGTTGCGCGGGATCTCCTCCTCACGCACGGCGTGCTCCAGGGCGGATTTGAGTACGGAGTGCACGTAGGCCAGGGTCAGGGGCGAGAGCCGCTTGGAGCAGCACTTTCCGGCGGCACAGCAGAGGGCTCGGGCGCGGGCGGTGTCGAGGCCGCGGGTGCAGCACTGGCAGGTGGTGCGGAGTTGGTTGAACCAGGTGCGGACGTCCTTGGCGGTGAGCTTGGCGAGCTTCTTCCGTCCCAGGCCGGGGATGAGGTAGAGGCGGGTGACGGCGGTGTAGCGGGTGTGGGTGTTCTCGCGGAGCTGGTGGACGGCGACCGCGTCGAGCCAGTACGTCAGGTACGCGGCCAGGCTGCCCTGAGCGGACGGGACGGGGAGGCCGCGGTTGCTGGCGGAGATCTTCTCGGTGAGCTTGGCCAGGGCTTCCTTGCGGGTGGTGCCGTAGACGCGGATGCGCTTGCGGGTGTTGCCGGGGGCGAGGACGTATCCGGCGGCTTCCCAGCGGCTGTCCTTGCGCTGGTAGACGGTTCCGTCGCCGTTGGCGCGGACGCGGCGGGAGGCGGGGGTGTCGCGGGGCGTGGTCATCAGGCGGCGTCCTGTTCGAGGCGGGTGCGGATGAAGTCGGTGAGGGCGTGGGTGGGGATGCGGCGGGCGCGGCCGAGGGTGATCGAGGTGAGCTGGCCGGTGCGGAGTAGGTCGTAGACGGCGGAGCGGCCGAGCTGGAGGCGGGCCATCACCTGGGGCACCGTGAGCAGATCCAGCACCGGGGTCGCCTCCGTACGGAGGACGGTGGGCGGGGGCGAGATCATCAGCAGCCCCCTTCCGCGATGAACTGCCGTTCCATTTCCTTGCGGTGCCACACGCCGGCCGCGAGGAGCGCGGCGCCGGGGCTGTAGCCCGAGCCCAGGTAGTCCCACCGACCGACGACGAGCGTGGTCGTCGGGTCCGGCTCGGGCAGGCCGGCATGAGTGCGGGCCTGTTCGGTACACCAGGCGCGGCGGGCGTCGCGCAGCGCGCCAAGGGTGGTGGAGTAGCTGCGGGACTTGGTGGAGAAGTGGCCCCGGAAGCCGAGCATGTGCGCCCACTTCCAGAGCTTGAGGTGAGCGAACTCCGGCAGCCTGCCCAGCTCCCAGCAGGTGCGGATCATCTGCCGGACGTGCCGGGCGACGGGTAGCCGGGACAGCGGGCGAGCCTGCCCGGTCCCATCGCACGCGGTGCACGGGAGCGGCGTCCCGTGGGGCAACACGGTGGCGCCGCGTCCCTGACAGGGGCGGCAGAACAGGGTGTGGTCGAGGGTGCCGGAGGCGTCGGCGGACTTGGTGGCGTACTTCGCCACGTAGGCGGCCACGGCCTGGTCGGTGAATTCGGCGTCAGTGCCGAAGGCCGCGATCTCGCGCACGTCGAACTGTTTGCCCCAGCCGAGTTCGCGATCCCCGACCGCATCCGACTCCACCGTGACGCGGACCCGCGCGGCGGCGGCGCGGGCGGCCTTCGTGAGTACGGCGACGGTGGCGTACGGCGGCGGGGGCTGGCTGCTGCCGTCCGGGCCGTCGAGTCGGATGACGGCATGGAAGTGGACCAGGCCGCGCTTCTGGTACTCGGCGACCTTGGCGAAGGACACGCGTAGGACGGCACAGGCGGCCTTCTGGGTCAGGCCGAGCCGGGCGGCGATCTCCCGACGGAGGTAGATCGTGAAGCGGGCCCACAGGGCGGAGGCGTGGGCGTTGAACAGGACCGCGCCCGTGTAGTCGTACGTCGCCGGGTTCAGCGGCGTGCCCAGCAGGGCGTCCGTGGGGTCGTGGAGCTTGCGACAGCGGCAGGGCCGGGTGTCGCCGCCGGGGGTGGTGGGGCGGTTGTGGACGGGGCCGAAGGAGGGGGCGGTGAGGGTGGCGAAGACGCGGGGGTGGGTGCGGACGGTGTCGGGCACGGTCTTGCCGCCGGAGAGGCCGGCGCGGATGAGGTGGTAGGTGTCGGCGGCGTAGAGGCGGGAGCAGGCCGGGCAGCGGGAGGCACGGCGGTTGCCGCACGTGGTGAGCAGGCTGCCCGTCGGCTCGTCGGAGGAGGTGTAGGAGCGCAGCACCTCACCCGTCGCCGTGTCGACGGTGGTGGTCTGTCCGGTCAAGCGGACGGGTTCGGTGCAGCCGCTGAGGCGTTCGATCTGCTGCTGTGCGCGGTCGAAGTCGGGGTGGTTGACGAGGTGGAGCAGGTCCCGTACGGCGGGGCTTGCCACGTGGCGCAGGTCCAGGGTGACCATTCGGGGTGTGTCCCTTCTGTCGGGTGGTGGCCCAGAGCAGCAACCAGCCCGTCAGGTAGGGGTGTTGGTGCTGCTCGGGGCATGACGAACCAGGCCCGGGGGCGGGCGTGGGTTCAGAGAGGGGGATTCAGCCGGTGAGGGCCGGTGCTCAGAGCTGAGCGAGTGCGGCGGTGGCCACCGGCAGGGCGATGCCCATGCGTGTGCCGAGGTGGGCGGCGGTGATTGTTGTTCCGTGCTCGGCGCGGTGGGTGTCCGCGATGCGCCGAGCGGCGTCCAGCAGGGCGACCGGCAGGGCCAGGCCGGAGGCGGGCCGAGTCGTCTCGGCGACTACGACGGGCTGAGCGACGGCCGGAGCCGGAGCGGGCTCGGCTTCCTCAACCGGGGAGAGGGCGACGACCGGGGCGGGCGTCGGGGGTGCGGGTGCTTCGTCGGGCACCGGCTCGGAGACAGTGGCGGCGGCCTCCGGGTGCGGGGTGGGACGGGTGTGGAACTGGGCGAGGAAAGCGGGGCCGACGTGGCCCCAGCCGAGGAGCAGGAGCGGGGCGACGGTGTCCAGGCAGGCCCGTCCGTAGCGTCCGGCCAGCAGCGGTTCGGCGGTGTTCAGGGCGAGGGTGAGCAGCCCGCACAGGTGCAGCAGCCGGGTGCCGGCCTTCAGCTCTGCCTTGGGGACGCCGCGCAGGGCCAGGAAGCGCAGTGCGACCAGGAGCCCGACGACGGACAGGTCGACCATGGGGGCGATCAGTGGCGCGATCGGGTGGGGGACGCCGAGTCGCAGGGCGAGGGCCCAGACGTTGCCGAAGGAGAAGACGAAGGCCAGGGCCGCGATGACCGCCATGACCACGGTCACGGTGCGCCGGGTGAACCGTTGCTCCGCCATGTCCTCAACCTCCTTTCCGGTGTGGGCTTTCGGGGCTACTTGGTGAGCGAGGGCAGGGGTGCCGTGGTCCGGCCGGTCGAGGCGAGGAGGGCGTCCAGGCGCAGGTCCGGGTCGACGGTCAGGTGCGAGGTGGCTTCGGCGACGCGGGCGGCGTCGGCGTCGGAGACGTAGGGGGTGCGGATGCGGGTGTAGCCGGGGCGGCCCTGCATCGCCATCACTGCGACGCCGACGTAGGCGGGGTCCTGCAAGGTGACCGGGCTGGCGTCGGGCCAGTTGCGGATGTCGTCACCCAGCGCGGCCACCGCGGCTTCCACGGTCTTCTGCGCGAAGGACAGCCCGATGGGGCACACGTCACGGATGAAGGTGGGGATGGCGTCACCAGTGGTCTTCTGGCTGATCAGGATCACCAGAATGCCGACGCTCCTGCCCTTCTTGACCAGGTCCTCCACCAGCCGGGCATTCTCCGCCGTCAGCGCGCCCAAACGTTTCGTCTCGGCGTCGCTGCCCTTGTACTCGCGGAAGAACGTGTGCGCCTCATCGATGATCAGAACCGTGAGCGGCCACTCCGGAGAAGGGCCGACGTGCCACATGTTCTTCACGCCCAGCACGTCCCGGATGGTCGCCGAGCGCCGCTTGCGCAGCTCCACCAGGCGCTTGAACAGCGCGTTGGCTTCATCGAGGTCGTCCCCGCAGAACGCGAACATCCGCTTGACCAGGTCGGCGTAGTCGCCCTCCGAGGCCCGCGACACCTTGCCGTCCGCCGTCACGAGCTGCACGGACGGAGACGGCGCGAAGTCACAGACGAACTTGTTGACCCCCGAGGTCTTGCCCGCACCCGGGACGCCGGCCACCGTCACCCCGGGCACATTGGCCAGGGACACGCACACCTTCGCGGCGTACTCGTCGATGCCCAGCTCCCAGCGCGTCAGGTCCACGGGCGGGAGTCCGGTGGGCCGGTGCGTCGTCGGCGTGGTCAGCGGGTCGGAGCGCACGCCCCGGATCACCACCCGCCCGGGGCCGTCCGGCAGGACGGACACCCGCGTGCACCGCCAGGCGTCAGCCAGGAACCGCGCCGACTTCTGGTACTCCTCCACCCCGACCTGCGGCAGTGTCTTCGCCCGCACGATCACCCCGAACCGGTCCGGCTTCACCTTGATCTTCGGCGCCAGCACCCGAGGCGCGGGGGCGGGGCCGTCCTTCTGCGCAGTGATCTGCGCGAGCAGGCCCGGGGTCTTGTCGGTGACCGTCAGCCCGGCCATCCGCGCGAGCCGTACCCAGCCCCAGCGCACCCGCACGGCCTGCCACATGCTGACCCGCGTGCCCCGGTCGGCCCGGACGTAGCGCACCACCGTCACCAGCAACCACGTGACCGTCAGCGCAACCGACACCAGCAGCGCGTACGACGCGTATTCCGTCACGGCTTCCACGTCAGACCCCCTCTTCGCGTTTCAGGCGGAACACGTGGCCCAGGTCGAGGCGGGCCGCGTGCTCCGGGTTCAGGCTGAGCAGATCGAGCACCGCAGACGAGGCGGAGAACGTGGCCTTTCCCTCGGTCCCCGGCATCGGCTGGAGCGGGTGCAACTCACGCTCCGGCACGGAGTTTTCGAAGCCGATCACTGGGCCGCCTCCACCGTCAGCAGCTCCAGGCGGGCCGCGCGGTAAGCGACACCGTCGGAGAGCTGACCGTTGAAGATCCGCGCCCACGGGGTCGCGAACAACTCCACCGGCCGCACCATCGCCCCCGGCTTGAGCCCGGCGGCCAGGCCGGTTTCCGGGACGGTGATCTTCAGGACCTCGGCGCGGCCGTCCTCCATGAGCATCACGGTCACTGTGTACAGCGACGCGCCGGTCTCCCGGTCGGTGGCGACCTCCCCGGTCTGCTGGTCCTTGATCTTCAGCGCCGGTTCGGTGCCCGCGATGCACACCGCCGACGGCAGCAGAGCAACGCGAATACGAGTCATGGCCATGCCATCACACCCCTTGTTCGGTGGAGCCGCTTGATCGACTCGCCATGAGCATAAGGAGATGATCGCATAACTTGCAACCCCGATGAAGTTGTGACTTCGGTGAGGTGGATGGGCGGCAAGGCGGGAAGCGCGGTGATCTACCTGTAGCGGCCTGCCGGGCAGGCGATACCGTGGGGTCATGACCCTGCCCTTGGACGAGGACTCCCGACCGCCGTATCTCCAGGCCGCCGCCGCTCTGCGGGACGCGATCCTGACCGGCGAGTTCACATCGGGCGAGCGCCTGCCTTCGGCGAACGTGCTCGGCGAGCGGTTCGGCGTCTCCAGTTCCACCGTCCAGAACGCCCTGCGGGTCCTCAAGCAGGAAGGGCTGGTCTACTCCCAACTCGGCCGGGGCAGCTTCGTGAACTTGACGGCCAGCGGAAGCGATACCCCGGCAGCCCCAGACGCGGACGGAGAGGAACCGGGCCCGGACTGGCCGGCCGATCTCATCCGCAACGACGACGGCCGCCCGCCCTACGTCCAGGTTGCCGACTTCCTCCGCCGCGACATCGCGGAAGGCACCTACCCTCCGGGCTCCCAGCTCCCGCCCGCCCGTGAGATCCAAGAGCGCTTCCAGGTAGCCAATTCCACCGCGCAGAACGCCTACCGAAGCCTCAAGCAGGAAGGGCTCGTGTACTCGGTCAAGGGCCGCGGTGTCTTCGTGCGCCAGGCCCCGGAGCCGGGAAAGCACCACGGGCCGATCACGAACTACCTGCTACGGGAGGAGATCGCCCGCGAGGCCCGCGCAGCCGCCGCCGACTTCGCTGACCTCACCGATGACGAGCTGCTGGCACGAGAAGCAGAGCTCGACCAGCGATGGGTCACGATCCGTGAGGAACACCAGCGGATCTTCAACGAGCGCCGGAAGGTCAAACGCGAGACGAGCCGACGCGGCTTGTTCCTACCACCGCTCCATGACGACGACGCCGACTCGGACGCGTCGCCGCGCGAGAAGCTCGAAACAGCACTGGCCGAATCGAAGAAGGGCCGGCAGCAGCGCCCCTGACGGTCAGCCCTGGCACCTCGGCCAGAAGCGGTGACAAGGGGAGCTGTTCAGAGTTTCTTTACTTGATCAAGGGCGTCCCGCTGACGCGGGCCGCCGCGCGCCGGCGGCCGGTGACCGCCGCCCGCTCCTGTCTACCGCCCCGCTGGCGACGGCCGCCGACCACTCGGCGCGCAGAGCCCGGGAGCATGTGCCGGACTACCAAACGGAAGCCCCGCTGTCCGACCACTCAGCAGCAGACCGGCCGGACCCCGAGAGGCCGTCTGGCGAGTTTGTGCCGTGCGGCGTCGGCACCCTGGCGGAGCCGTCGTCCAGAACGCCCGGGGCTGGGGCCGTGACGACGGAGATAACTGGGCGGATCCCGGTGCGGGGCTGAGCGAGACACACGTGGCGGGTGATCGGTCGGCGCACCCGCCGTCGTGGCTGACTTTCTGTGGCTGAGGCCAGAACCTCACGGCCATGGGCACGGCACGCACGTGAAGGCCCGTCCCTGCCGGGGCTGACGAGGACGGGGGAGCCTCGATCGGTCGCGCCCGGCAGGGACGGGAGTCGGGTAGGTCGACGCGGTGCGGCGCCTGGGCGAGGAAGGTGGGTCACGGCTGGCGCCAGGTCCGCCAGGGCCTGGTGATGATCTCCCGGTAGGTGTGGTGGGACGGGTTCTGGCCGCAGTGCCGCAGCACCCAGTCCTGCGGTTCGGCGAAGTCCTCGCTTGTCGGTGAGGTCTCTCCGTCCACGGCGCACTGCATCGCGTACAGCACCGGCTCCGCGTCCGGCTCGCGGTCGGGCTGGAGCGTCCAGGTCTCGTAGCGCAGGACCGAGCGAGGGGTCACCGTCCCCACCTCCGGTTGGCCACGGCCACCTTCGCGCTCAACTCCTCCGTCGGAGTCGGCGAACGTACGTCTTCGGGTGGCACGTCCCACTCCCGACCACCGCGCGGTGGCCGAAGCTGCACGTACGTCCCCACATGCCCCATCACCACGCCCACCTTGCCGTTCCGCCGGTCGACCACCAGGGCGCCAGCATCGGGCGAGACGGGGTGCCCGTCGGCATCAGGGGTGGGGGCCGTCATCGTGACCACCCCGGCGAGGCGGCGCGGGACCGGGCGTCCAGTCGCAGGGCGGGAACACGTGGGGTGGCGCTCATTCGCACGGTGACGCTCCTCGGCGGCGTTGATGCGGGCCCCTGGGCCTGTTGGTGCCGCAGGGTCGGCACCGATCCTCACGCCGGTCACCGGGACGAAGGAACCTCCACCAAACCCCACTCCAGGACGTCCTGCACCGTGTAGAACGTCCCTGGTGCCGTCCTGAGACGAAGGGGGAGACTCGTGCCGAACGAGAGACTACGAGCCGTCATGGCGGCGGGAGGCTGGACGTACGCCGCACTCGCTCAGCAGGTCGCGGTCGACCCCAAGTCGGTCGAGCGCTGGGTGAACCTCGGGCGTATCCCACGTCGTGCCACCGCCCTCCAGGCGGCCAAGGCCCTGGGAGAAGACGTGCACGCACTCTGGCCGGCGCTCCGCCAGGCCCGCCCCGCCCGCACCATCAGCCCCGAACTGGTGGCGCTCTACGAACAGCGGGCCGACCTCCCCGTCTCGACGTTCACCGACCTGATGGCCCAAGCCCGGGAACGGATCGACATCCTCGTCTACGCGGCCGTCTTCCTCCACGAGGCATACCCGCGGCTGAACGAACTCCTCACCGAACGCGCCGCCGAAGGCTGCACCGTCCGCATCGCGATCGGTGACCCCGACAGCGCCAACGTCCAAGCCCGCGGCCAGGAAGAGCGGTTCGGCCACGGCATCGAATCCCGCTGCCGCCTCGCGCTCATGCACTGCAAGCCGCTCGCTGACACCCCCGGCATCGAAGCCCGCACTCACGGCACCACGCTCTACAACTCCCTCTACCGCGCCGACGACCAGCAACTCGTCAACGCCCATGTCTGGGGCGTCAACGCGTACGCCGCCCCCGTGTGGCATCTTCGCCGGCACGAGACCGGCGGCATGTTCGACACCTATGCCGAGAGCTTCGACGCCGTGTGGACGACGGCAACCCCCGTATGAGAGGAAGGCTGACCGTGGCCCGCACCGAGTACTACGACGAGCCGAACGCGCCCAAGCCGAACAGCATGGTCGTCGCCGCGTCCGCCGTCGTCACCGACGGTCACGGGCGCATCCTCCTCCAGCGCCGCCGCGACAACGACCTGTGGGCTCTGCCCGGCGGCGGCATGGATCTCACCGACTCCCTGCCCGGCACGGCAGTGCGTGAGGTCAAGGAAGAGACGGGCCTCGACGTAGAGATCACCGGCCTGGTCGGCACCTACACCGACCCGAAACACATCATCGCGTACACCGACGGCGAGGTCCGTCGCCAGTTCAACGTCTGCTTCATCGCCCGCATCACCAGCGGCCGGCTGGAGATCTCCGACGAGTCCACCGAACTCCGGTTCGTGCCACCGGAAGAGATCGAGCAGTTGCCTATGCACCACACCCAACGACTCAGGCTCCAGCACTTCCTGGAACAGCGCGAGAAACCGTACCTGGGCTGAACCGTCTGACGGCAGTAGCGACGGCAACAACCCCGCACAGCCACGGACACCCAGGCACCTCACCGGACCAGCAAACCGCACTTGACCTGCGGAAAAGCAGGTCTAAGGCTTCGCGTAGCACACGTACTATGTACTCGCCGGAACCACCCCAGTACTCGTTCACAACTCGGCCTGTGGCCCCACTTACGAGAACCCCGGACATCACGATCCTGCGGGCGGTCCCAATGCCTACAATCCGAACAAGGGTGTGCTGCCGGCAGATGCTGAAGAGCAATTTGCTAACAGCATTCAGGTCGGCAAGGTGCGTTGGACTAAGATCGGCAAGGGGAAAAAGGCTATCTACTACCGGTACTCTGACTCCATAAACGACACTTGGCACTTCAGTGGAAGTAGTAATGGTGTTACCAAATCTGGCAACTCGGCTGCGATCCCAGAAGATGACATCCCCATCTCCGTTAAGAGGCGTTAGCTGTGATATCCATGACCGAGGACGGTCAATTTGGATTCCGTATAACAAAATTGGCCGGACAGCACATGTTCCAGTTTCAGCTAGTCATTGACGGCCATCTGGTGGGCGATCAAGAGCCGTGCATCATTGGATCGGCCATGGCTGCATTGGGAGAGCTCCCAAATCTGGACGATCAGAGACTTGATCTTCTGTCCTCGGATTCCGCCGCTGTGATCTCTGTTCTGGAATCTGACGCTGAGATACATGATGCTGCGACGCTATCGATTGCTGAGTCGCTAGATGGCTGGTGGCTCCGGGGATACGTGCATGGAGGAAAAGTTGTAATGTTGGCTAGGGAACGCCGACATGGTCGATCAATGGGTGCACTCTTGAGTTCGATTGTAGCCTGTGATGAGTACAAATCGGTCTACAAGGTCACCCGTGACTACTGGCTGAATGCCAGGGATTCGATGTAGCGGATCCCTACGAAAATGGTCGGGGTCCAGATGAGAACGCTCCCGCCTTGGCACACCTACGGACCCCCGCCACGCATATCAGCGGAGCAATCATACTTCGCCTGTGAAAAAGCAGGTGTACGGGTATCTCCTGCCAGCACACGTACTATGTACTTGCGGGCGAGACGCCGGTGCTGGTCCACAATTCTCGCGGGAATCTGTGCCCGCACCCAGACGCGGAAGGGCCCCACACGTCGTTTCGTCGCGACGGAACGACGGGGGAGATCGACCATTATGAATCCTATGATCGGCCGTCAGACCCCCGGGATCCGAGGCCGTTTATTCCGACGAAACGAGTCGACGTGAAGGGCAAACCTCACTACGACAAGCAGACTAAGACCAGAATTCCGACGCCGCACGTAAACCTTCCGGACGGATCGGCAATTCCTGCGGAACCCTGGGAAATCCCTAGAAGGAACCCATGATCTCGAACTTGAAGGTTCTCCAGCAGTGGTACGCAGCAGCCTGCGACGGAGACTGGGAGCACTCATACGGCATTCGAATCGAAACAACCGATAATCCTGGATGGATCCTCTCTGTCGACCTGACCCGAACCGCTCTTTACGGTCGCATTTGCGAGAATGAAGATCAATGCGCTGACGGGTCTTGGGCTTCGATAAAGAGCGACGGATTCGAGTTTGTTGCAGCGTGTGATCCAGGCTCGCTGGAGAGAGTGATCGGCTATTTCATCGAATTCGCTACTGTCGGATCTGAGTGATGGCTGACCGCTTGGTCGCAGGGGATGAAAACCCGGCTAGCAGATAGGTCCCGAGGGACCTTTGACGGCAGTCCGTGACGGCAACGTCGAGTGGGTGGGTGCGGCAAGGCGCCGCACCTGCCCCACTGTCTGAGCCGTGAGGGCGCCGGGGCCTTCTACCTCGATCAGGGGGGCCACGATGCTGTGCTGGGTTTGTCAAGGCAGGCAAGGTCCGTCCGTCGGGTACCTCTGAGGAGCCCGTTGTCACCTGACCGTTCGAGCGGAGCTGTTCAGAGTTTCTTTACTGGTTCAAGGCGGCCCGCTGTCGCGGCCCGCGCGTGCCCGGCCCCTCGGGGCCGCCGCCCGCTCCTGTCTCCGCCCCGCTTGCCGTCGGCCCCGCCGGTTCGGGCGCGCAACACCCAGCACAGCGAACCTTTCAGGGGCTCCGCCCCAGACCCCGGCCCTCCTCCCTCCGAGGGGCAGGGGGCGGTGTGTCGGGTGCGGCTTCGTCGTGGTGTGGGGTTCGCGGTCGCGGGAGGGGGTCCCTCGTCGCCCGGTCACCGGAGGTGTTGCCGTGGAAGCCGTCGCTAGTAGCTCGCGTTTCGGTGGAGCCGATTCTGATGGACCCAGACATGCACACCAGGTACGTAACGTTCTTCTCAGCGAGCTTCGCCGACGAGCTTGGGATGGGTAATGAAGTCGAATTACCTGAGTTTCAGGCCGTAATGTCCAACGATGACCGCGCCACGCCGCTGCCGGACTGAGGTCGCTGTTCCGCCCTCGTCGATGCCGATCAGCCGGAATCCAGGAGGCAGTCGGCGACGGAACGGTGCGGGCCTGGGGCGTTCTCCTTGTGCGCGTGATCATCACGGGTTACGTGCACCCGGCACGGGTCGGGGGATCACCGCGGGTGGGGGAGACGGCAGAGGGAAGTGGCGCGGCGGGCAAGGGGGCGGGGGCTTGGGGGCAGGCCGTGACAGCCGTGGTGCTGGTGGGGGCGCTCGGGGTGGGGCTGTGGACGTTGCAGAAGACGGCGGCCGCGGACAGTGCCTGGGCGGCGGCGACGTGTGCGGGCGGGGTGGCCGAGGAGGAGGCGGGGTACGTTTCCGGGGCGCGGTTGTGCGGGGGGCTGAACCGTCAGGACCTCGCGGAACTGCTGGGGACGCCAGGGGAGGTCGCGAAGAGCGCGAGCGGTGACGGCGGCAGCGTCAGGCTCAGCGACAGCGAGAGCGGTCCCGGTGTCCGGCCCGCGTGCTCTCCGTCGCCATGGACGCGAAGGACAGCGGCGGCTCCTACGAGGTGACTTGCGGCGGCCGTGGGCGCGTACGGTCCGCGGTTCCCGGTGTCGCGGCCGAGAGGGCGTCAGGTCGATGTGCCGAGCAGGAAACCCGCCGCCGTCAGAATCACGAACGCCGCCGACCACAGCATCCCGTACCGCACGCAGCGGTACTTGACCGAGACGATGTGCGAGAGCCGCTCCAGTTGCTGGAGGTCACGGTCGCTGATGTCGGTGCGCCGGACGGCGTCGGCGAGAAACGTCGTGGAGCGGGTGGCGTTCACGTCTCCGAAGTAGTGGGCACGCATCGCCCGGGACGGGCCGAGGCGCGGAGCGATGACCATGCCGAGGAAGAGAAAGGCCGGTATCCAGGTGGCACAACCGGCCCAGAACAGCGCCTGCGGCAGTGGTGAATAGTGCTGCGGCGCGAGGTTGCCCGTGGTGAGCGCGCCGAGGAGAGTGGCAAGGGCCGCGCCGAGACAGGACAGGACGAGTCCCGCTTTTCCGTCCGCCTTCACCAACTCCTCCCGGGTCTCGGCGGTCAGGATCCGGAGCAAGTCCTTCTGACGGTTCGTCGCTCTGTTGCGGTCAGGCATCGGACCCTCCCTGTCTCGCCGGTCGTCGGGCGGCCACTCGGAGCCCGCCCGACGACATCGACAACGATGACGGTCAGTGCGCCGACGTACGGCGCAGCTCTTCCTCCAGTGCGCTGATCGCTTGCCTCGTACGGATGTTGGTCGTCGCGACGACCTCACGGTGCGCGGCCTCGGACTCGGCACGACTGCGCCGGACGTCCTGCTCGATGGCGTGCTGGGCGATCTCGGTGTCCGCCAGTGCCCGCAGTTCGGCCAGCCGGACCCGGGAACTGTGCACCTTGACCGCGCTGGTGCTCTCGTAGCTGAGCATCCGCTCGTAGGTGCTCTCGCCGCCCAGCGACTTCGCCATGACGGGGAGCACGTCCAGGAACACGAACAGGGCCCTGACCAGCCAGATCCCGACGAACAGCACGGGCTTGCCCGCGGCCAGTTCGTCCAGCGCCTGCATGCGCTCCAGGACACCGATCTCCCGCTGCTTCGCTTGCTCCTCGGCCATCCGCTTGTCGACCGCCGCCGCGCGGGCCTTCACGAAGTCGCCGCGCGAACTGGCGACTCCGCGCTCCAGCGTGGCGATGCGGACGTTCATCCCGCTGAGTTGTCGCTGTTCGGTGTCCAGTGCGTGCGTCGCCCGGAAGTCGCGTGCCTTGGCGCGCAGCCGTTGGCACTCGGACGTCCTTTCCAGCAAGCCGCTGGCGGCGTCGCGGATGAGCTGCCGGCATTCGTCGCGTACCTGCGTGTCGAGCGCGGTCAGCTCCGTGTTGTCCTGGTCGACCCGCTTCTGCAGGGCTGTGGCGTCCTCGCGCAGAGTCGCCAGCTCGTCGGCCTGGTTGCCGGGGTTCGCGCCGAAGACCAGCGTGTAGTGGCCGCAGTTCGCGGGCGGCGCGGCGGCGGTGTCGGACGGCACCGGGTTACAGGCCAGCAGCTTGCCCCGCAGGTCGTCCAGCGCGGTCGTCCGGCCGTCGGCGATGTGCTCCTCAATGGCGGTGGAGAAGATCCGCAGCACGAGGGGCTCGGCGATCACGACTCCGAGCAGCAGGGCCATCACCAGCCGCAGCACGACGGGGCCGAATCTGCGCCGGGCGTTCGGTACGGGCGTGACCAGCCAGCGGTCCAGATTGAGGATGAGCAGCAGCCAGATGACCGTGGGCAGCAGGGCCACGATCGAGACCCGGCCCAGTGCCTCCGTGGCGAAGTTCCACATGGAGAACGCCGCGATCACGGCTGTACCGAGTACCACTCCGCCGAGCGCGGTGTACTTGCTGCGTTCGTGCCGGACCTCTGCGAGCAGTTCCTCGTCGACGCCGGTGAGCGAGCGCAGGAACCGTCCCAGGTCAGGCACGGCGTGCGAGGACCCGTCCGCGCCGACGGGCCGGGACGACGTCCGGGCGATCGGGTTCTGTGGCATGTCAGTCAACGAAGTCGTCCTCGTCCTTGACGAAGTCGTCCTCCGGCGTCCGCGCGGACCGCAGAGTGCGGGGCGCCGGGCGCGGCTCCTGCGACGGCCGGGTGCCACCGACGTCGAGTGCGGGATTGGCACCGGACCGCGAAGCGCCCTGGCGCACGAGCTCCTCAAGCAGCGGCTGGGGATCGGACAGAGTGCCTTCCGCACCCATTTGCCGCACCAGCTCGAGGATCAGGTCCCGCTGGGTCTGCGCCGAGAGCATCTCCCTGGCCTCGGCGTGTGCGCGCTTCTCCTCGTCGATCCTGGCCGCGCGGGCCTCCCGGGCGGCGGCGAGGCCGTGGATGCGCGCGGCCGCGTCGGCGACATCGACGCGTTCGCGCACGATGCCGATCGCGTCGGCGTAGTCGGACCCCTGGGCCAGCAACTCGGCTATTCGCTGGGCGTCGTAGGACTCGAAGTCGTTCTGGCCCCGCAGCAGTTCGTGTGAGCGGCGCTGCTCGCGCAGTTTCTGCTCCCACGCACGGAGTTCGTCGGCCACGTACACCTCGACGCCGACGAACTCCACGCTCATTCCCGAGACACGGGGAGGTACGACGGTGCTGTACGCGGTCATCCAGCGAGCCGCCTCCGCTCGGACGGCGTTGACCTCTTCGACGCGATAGCCGGCGCTCACTCGGGGGAGGTCGTCCTCCCCCGCCAGGTAGGCGCGGAGCGGCACCGTCACATCGACCACGCCCTGGCGGGCGATCAGGGCCGGGTCGGTTACCTGGCACGAGAAGGACACGCTGACGGTGAACTGGTCCGCCTCGCTCACCGAGGGCACTGTCCGACGGACATCGACGACGCGCACTCTGGTGTCGATCAGGCTGACGGACGAGGCGTCGAGCACATCCGCGTGACCCGGGTCGAAGACCAGACCTTCCGGGTACTGGCGGTACTCTCCGCCGACGCGGAAGACATGGACGGTGCCGGGAAGAAGCGGCGGCACGTCCTCACGTCGGCGGCGGGACCACAAGCGGCTGCTGACCACGCCAAGGACGTGCTCGGACACAACGGGATAATTCACTTGCCTCGATCTCCTTGATGTACGAGTTGAGGTGCGACTTGAGGCGCGCCTTGATGTACGGCTTGAGGTGCGCCTCGGCCTGCGAGCGGAACAGCGACCTGTGCCGAGGAACGGCTAGACCCCCAGCGTCCCGAGGAGCACGTGGGCCATCTGACGGGTGCTCGGCGTGGCGAGGTCGGGGTGGCGGAGCACCGCGAGCAACCGGGAGCTCAGCGCCTGCCATTGGGCCGGCGTCATCTCCTCGCGCATCGCCTCGCCCAGGGTCCGTACGGCGTCGGCGACGGACGGTTCGTCGCGGACGTCGACGAGGGTGTCGCAGAGCGCCTCGAACGCGGTACGGCGACTCCGGCTGAGCAGCAGCCCGGCCCAGAGCTTCCCCAATTGCCGGGCGTTCTCCCGGCGCTGTCGGAGCAGGGCTCCGGGCAGGGTGCCCGGCTGGTTCCCTAGCCTGGGCGCCACGAGCACCTGGGCGGCGATCAGCGTAGTTCGACGGTGATCCCAGGTACCCGCGCGGGCGTTGGCCATCCGCGTACGTATGTAGCGCAGTGTGAACAGCGCCCGCTCGGGTTCCTGCTCGGCCGTCTGCAACAGGAGCACGACAGAGCGACGTGCGGCGGCCGCCATACGCTCTCCCCGACCGGTGAGGCGCCACAACCAGTTGAGCACCTCAAGGCGGTAGACGGAGCCGAGCGTTCCCGACAGCGCCATCGCCATCGTGATCGCCCGGGCCTGTCCCCTGTTGCTGGCCCAGCCCAGGGCGATGCTCAGGGCCGCCGGGGCCAACCGGTCCGTCTCGGCCATGTGCTGAAGGGTGAGGGCCGCGGTCACTCGCTGGTTGGTCAGGCCGTCCGCCCACTCCTGGAGGAGCAGGTCATCGACCTCTGCCAGGGAGTGGCCGGCGAACAGGGCGGTGCCCCGGGCGACTTCGGTGCGGACCGCGAGGTCCGGGTGCTGCGCCAGGTCGTGCAGCCAACGGCGCAGCGGGTACCACAGTTCGTATCCGTAGAGGGTGTGGAGTTCCCCGATGACCAGTTCGCGGATGCCCGGTGAGATGAAGACCATCCGGCGTTCGCTCCGGTCCGCGCCCAGCCCCGGCTCGGGCCGTCGATCGACGCGGACGAGTCCGGTCGCCCGCTTGCGCCACAGGGCCCGGCTCTGGCGGAACACCGTCGTGCCGGCGCCAGGTACCGGCACGGCGTCGCGCTCACCGGGAGCGGACTCACCGCTGAGCTCCCAGTCACGTACGAGTCCCTCCAGCGTGGCCAGGTGCTCCTCGAAGCTGCGTTCCGGGATGCCCTCCAAGAAGGCCAGGGCGGCCAGCGGCAGCAGGTCCTCCAGCAGCGGCACCTTGCGGAACCACGTCCGGACGGCATCCGCATCGCTGCCGCTCATCGTCTTCATCGCCGTGGGCGTCCCCCCGGCGGAGAACCCGGTCGCGGCGGCGACCACATCGGCGGGCCGGCGCTGTTCGCCGACCCGTTCCATGAGTGCCGAGGGCAGTTCGGCCGCTGGGAGCGGATCCAGGCAAGCCCGGAACAGCTCCTGCGGGTCGGGAGCCCGCCATGGCACGCAGTAGCCGTCGAAGGCCAGTCTCCGCAGGCTGCCCTCGGTCGCGGTGATCACCAGATAGCTGTCCTTGCGGCGCAGTTCCTCCGCCAACCGTCCGACGTCGTACGACTGCACGGGATCGGCGTTCGTCTCTCCGACGTAGTCCAGGATGACGAACGCCTGGCGCTCCTTGAGTGCGTTCGGCGCCGTCAGCCCTGCCAGGGAGTTCGCGGGCGAAAGGCTTCTGAGGCCGACACCCGGCCCGGTCAGTTCCCGCAGCAGCGCGAAGGCCCCGGCGCGGCGACCGGTGTCCTCGTGGCCGGAGAGCACCACCAGGTGATCACGGCGGATTTTGGCGAGCGCCTCGCTGAAGCACGGCTGAGGGCGCAAGTAGTGCCGCAGCGCGTGGCCGACCTCTTCCGGACGCACATTGCCCGGGGCGAGTCCGGGCGCCCGTGGAGCGCCGAATCCGAACGTGGCCCCGGAAGCCTCGACGGTCGAGTGGAAGTGGTTGTGCACCTGTTGCCCGAAAGCACGGTGGAGCTCCGCGAATCCCTGGGCGTCGCCCTCCTTCTCCGCGGAGTCGGATACGACGTGCACCTCCGGTGTTCCGCCCGCGGCGAGCGGTTCTTGCGGAACTCCCTCAGGCGGCGCCGCTTCGGCCTCGTCGGTCGGAGTCTCACCGTCGTCAGCCATTGGAGCCGCCAAAGCCCACGGTGCCTCCTCGCAGATCAACCGGACCCGCGAAGTTGTTCACATTCAGGCGATCGGCCCGGTAATGATGGCCGGAAGCGCTCTCGGTGGCCGAACCGTGGGATCGGCTCGGCGACACGGACGAAGCCGTCGCCGTATCAGCGGGACGGGGCCCGGGGCCGAAACCGTTGCCGCCGGGTATCCGCAGCCAGGCGACGGACTCGTATTCCTTGACCTGTACGGCAACTTCCCGGAAGTCCTCCCGCGACAAGGTGGTGTGACCGCTTCCCACCGTCGACCGGTACACGTGGTCGGACAGCAGGACGGCGAGGTCCGCCGGCTCGTGCTGACGCAGTGCCTCATAGAGATGGGCCGAGTTGAGCAGCCGGGAGACCGACACCACGGTCGCGCCCGCGAAACCGTTGGGCGCCACCTCCACGGGCCCGTGGTCGACGGCGAGCCTCAGCCGTAGCCGGGACGCGGAGATCCTGCTCCGGTTGTATTCCCCTAGTTCCCAGACCAGATGGCGTACAAAATCGTCGACCAGGCGTGGCTCCGTCCCGTCCATCGGGTAGACGGCCAGTTCCTCGTCGCCTTTGGGCTGGAGGTGCCACTGGGAACGGTTCAATCCCGCACCGTCGGCCGCGCGGGAGAGAAGTCGTGGGAGGTCGTGCTGAATCTCGGACTGTCTGCGGTCGTCATTGCGGCTGTACGCCTGGGCATCGACGGCAATACACGTACAGGGATGGAACCCGGACCATGCGGCCATGTGACCATTCCTCTCTGGCCTGGAACGGAGTAGATGCTGCGTTTTCCTGGACAGTAGGCGGACTCCGGCGGACGGACTCCCTACCAATACGGGATCTCGTCGCCGACTTTCGCGAACTCGACCAGGCTCGGCATATCGCAGAGCGTTATGCGGCGGTAACTACGCTCGACCATCCCCTTTCGAGAAAGGGAGGCGAGGGCTTTCTCCGTCGTCGGGAGGGCCAATCCGCACAGCGACGCCAACTCGGACTGGCTTATCGTCACGCCGAGAACCTTGCGCACCGCGATGCCCTCGGGCGGCGTACGGCCGTGTGCGCGGCCGAGTTCCACCAGTACCCGCGCCAGACGGACCGGCGCGTCGTAGGACCGAGAGTCGATACGCCGCTGGTTCGCCCAGCGCAGACGAGCGCTCAACGTGGCGACCAACGCCTTGATCGCCTCGGGGTGGCGGGTAAGGAAGCCCTCCAGAACCTCCAGAGGGATGATCCGCGCCGAGACCTCGCCGCACGCAAAGACAGACCCGGACCGCGGCTTCTCCTCGAACACGGCCATCTCACCGACCAGTTCACCTGCCACGCGAATCCCGAGCAGTACGTCCATCCCGTTCTCCGAAGAGGCGAGGACTTTCACGACCCCGCGGGTGAGCAGCAAGAGGTGCTTCCCGCCGTCTCCCTGCCTCAGGAGCATCCGGTGCTTGGGATACAGCATCGGTGTGCCCTCCTCCAGGAGGAGATCCCTGGTGGTCCGGGGCAGCCTGCCCAGAAGGGTCGACGCCGGCCAGTCACGCGGAGCAGGCGCGCTCGCACGGACAGGGGGGACGGGAGGGGCGGCTAGATCGCCGGAACGACCGGACGGGCTGGACTGCGTGACCACGCGACGCTCCATGAAGTGCTGCGAACCGGCACATGAGGCCCGGCATCGTGAGGGTTGGGGCGAGCAGTATGTCCAGCCGCCGGTAATCGCCCACAGACTCCCGCCAATTGGCGGGATCGCTCACTCAGAGTTCGCGAGAGCTCGCAGTCCCTCCATGTCATGGATGGTGATGCGCTTCATTCCCGACCCTATGAGCTTGTTGTCCCGCAGGGTCGCGATCGCCCGCTCGGCGGTCCGTTTGCTCACCCCGATGAGGCTGCCCCACTCGAGGCGGGTGACATCGATGCCGATCACCACGTTGTCGCGGTACGTCGTGGCGCCATGGTCGTCAGCCATTTCCACCAGCACGCGGGCAAGCCGAACCGACGCGTGCCCCCCTTGGTGGTCAATGCGCCGCTGCGTCGCGCTGCGCAGCTTGCGGGCCACGGACTCGGACAGGCCGAGCATCGCCTTCGGCGACGTGGAGAGCGCGCGGAGGAAGAGTTCGGCGTCGATACGCAGAGTGTCCACCGGCTCGACGCCACAGGCGATGACCGTCCCGGTCCGCCGCCCGTTGTCCAAGGCCGCCAACTCCCCTACGAGGTCACCGCCGACGCGCACCGCGAGCAGCGCCCGTGATCCGTTCGGGAGCAGCGTGGTGACCTTGACGTATGAAGTGAGCAGGAGGAACACATCGGACCCGACGGCCCCTTCGGCCACCAGCACGTCGTCACGGTCGAAACGCACGGATTCGGAGGAGTCCACCAGCGCGGCGAGAATGTCCTCCTCAAGCCCTGCCAGGAAGCTGGTCTGCGGCCATCGGGAACGCAACGACCAGACCTTGCTCTTGAGCTTCGCCCTGTCACCTGTGCCGGCATCCCGTGCAGAGCTCACGCTCTCCCCCATCGACCACGCGGAAGTTCCTGTGCACATCGCCCACCATCGTCACCTCCCACCACGCTGGCATGCGGTGAAATCGCTCAACCTACGACATCCGGTGTAGCGGCGGCCAAGTGCGACGGCGCTCGCCGGGGACGGTGCGAAACGAGGTGCGGAACGCCGCGACAGTACGGACCCGATGCGACTGGGTACTCCGGCGGGAGAGGAGCTGGGGTCAGGGGTGGAGGGCCGGCCAGGGGACGGTGTGGGTGGCGCGGCCTTGGGTGAGGACGGGGGCGATGTGGGCGGCGGAGGGGGGCCAGGTGGTGACGGCGGGGGCGGTGAGGGGGAGGGCGGCGCCGAGGCGGGGGGCGAGGGGTTGGGCGGATTCGGCGACGGTCGTGGCGGTGCGGAGGCGGGCGGGGGTGGTCCAGCCGAGGAGGTCGGTGGGGTGGGGGGCGAGCAGGCGGCGGTCGCGGCGGTACGCGACCAGCACCACGTCGTCGTCGCCGAGGCCGTCTGCGGTGAGCCGCCGTACGGCGTCGGCCGGGTCCTCGTCCCGCTCCACCACCGGCGCCGGGGTGGCGTGGTCGCCGACGGTCGGGCCGTCGGCCGGGGCCGGTCCTAGGAAGCCGTTGGCGGTGAGCCAGTCGTCGTTGAAGTACGTCGACAGGTAGGCCCGGCCCGAGTCCGGCAGCAGGGCCACCACGGTGTCGTCCTCGGTGAGGTGTTCGGCCACCCGCAGGGCCGCCGCGAGCGCGACGCCCGACGAGCCGCCCGCGAGGATGCCCTCGGTGCGGGCCAGCCGCCGCACGGCGTCGATCGCGTCCTGGTCCTCGACGGCGAGGTAGCGGTCGATCACGGCGGAGTCCAGGGCGAGCGGCCAGACGTCGGCCGTGGCCTCGGGGTGCAGGAAGTGGCCCGCGCCCTCGATGTACTTCTGGCTGCCGTCGCCGCCCGCGTACATCGAGGTGACGGGGTCCGCGCCGACCACCCGGACCCGGCCTCCGCTCACCTCCCTGAGGTAACGCCCGGTCCCGGAGATCGTGCCGCCGGTGCCGACGGTGGCGACGAAGTGGGTGACCGCGCCCTCGGTGTCCGTCCAGATCTCGGGGCCGGTGGTGGCGTAATGCGCGGCCGGATTGGCCGGGTTGTCGTACTGGTCGACGAACCAGGCACCGGGCGTCTCGGCGGCGAACCGCGTGCCCTGCGCGCGCATGCTGTCCGGGTGGTCGCGCGGGACGAAGGCGTCGACCAGCCGCACCTCGGCTCCGTAGGCGGCGAGTTGGTCCCGCTTCTCGCGCGAGGTCGCGGAGCCGGTGAAGACCACCGTCCGGTAGCCGAGGTGGGCGGCGGCCAGCGCCAGGCCGATGCCGGTGTTGCCGCTGGTCACCTCGACCACGGTGCCTCCCGGACGCAACGAGCCGTCGGCCTCCGCCCTGCGGAGCATGGACAGCGCGGCCCGGTCCTTCACGCTGCCACCGGGGTTGTGCCACTCCGGTTTGACGTACACGCGCGGGCGCAGTCCCTCGGCGGCGCGGGTGAGGCGGATCAACGGTGTCCCGCCGATGGCGTCGAGCACCGACTCGTATCTGGCCATGCGATCTCCTTGAGTGGTGGGCGCCGGGCGGGCGGGAGCGGGGTCAGCGGTACGGCCCGCGCACCCGTACGCCGATCCGCCGATACGCCCGGTGCCTGCCGTCACCGCCCCGCCGTCACCGCGCCGCCGGCACCGGCCCCGCCGCCCGCTCGGCGTCGCGCCGGGCGACCTCCGCCCGTACCAGCGGAATGACGTGGCGGCCGAAGTCGATGGCGTCGCCCAGCAGGTCGTAGCCGCGAGCGGAGATGATATCGACGCCGAGGTCGATGTAGTCGAGCAGCGCCTGCGCGACGGTCTCCGGCGTGCCGACCAGGGCGTTGGAGTTGCCCGCTCCCCCGGTGACCGCCGCGGTGCGGGTCCACAGGGCGCGGTCGTAGCGCTCGCCCTGCTCCGCGATGCCGATCAGCCGCTGCGAACCGGTGTTCTGCGGGGCGTCGCCGCCGCGCCGTCGCCACGCGCCCGCCGCCCGGCGCTGCTCGATGGCGGCGACCGTGCGGTGCGCCTTCTCCCAGGCCAGTTCCTCGGTGGGCGCGATGATCGGCCGGAAGGCGACCTGGATACGCGGCGGGGTGCCGCGGCCGGCGGCCAGCGCGGCGGCCTTCACCGCCTCGATCTGCTGGGCGGTCTCGGCCAGCGGCTCGCCCCACAGCGCGTAGATGTCGGCGACGGCGCCCACCTGCGGCGTACGCGGCGGGTGACGAACCGCCGAAGGAGACGTCCGGGTGCGGCTGCCGCACCGGGAACACGTCGGAGACGTAGTCGCGGAAGCGGTAGTGCGCGCCCTCGTGGTCGAACGCCTCGTGCTCGGTCCACACGCGTTTGACGATCTCGATGTACTCACGGGTGCGCGCGTACCGCTCGTCCTTGCTCAGGACGTCGCCCTCGCGCTGCTGCTCGTGGTCGCTGCCCCCGGTGATGAAGTGCACGGCGAGCCGGCCGTCGCTGATCGCGTCGAGGGTCGCGAACTCCCGTGCGGCGAAGGTCGGATACGACACGTTGGGGCGGTGCGCGAGCAGGATCTCCAGGCGCTCTGTGCGCGCGGCGATGTACGCCGCGGCCGTACCGGGCTCCGGCGAGGCGGAGCTGTACGCGAACAGCACCCGGTCCCAGCCGTGGTCCTCGTGGGCGCGGGCGAGTCGCAGCGTGTAGTCCTTGTCGAAGGACGCGCCGCTGCGCGGTGTGGTCTCGGAGCCGTCGTTCGTGGCGGCGATACCGAGGAATTCGACGGGCACGGCAGGGCCTTTCGTCGGGGTGGACGGGCGGTGGCAGGTGGTGACATTCAGTGACAAGCGGTGACAGGTAGGGGGAGCGGAAGCCGAACCGGGCGTCTCACGAGGGCAGTTCGAGCCCCAAGTTCTCGCGCAGCGTCCTCCCGGCGTAGTCCTCGGCGACGACCTTCCGCTTGCGCAGCTCGTGCAGCAGGCCGTTGACGACGAAGTCGTGCTCGCGCGGGTCGGCGAGGCCGCCGAGCGTGATGACGTCCAGCACTCCGGCCCGGAAGCGCTCCTCCACCGCGTCGGCCAGTTGCTCCGGCGTGCCCGCGGCGGCCCAGTGGCCGGTGTCCTGCGCGGCGACGATCAACTCCCGCAGCGTGTAGCCCTGTCGGGCGTATCCGACGAAGATGTCGACCCGGCCGCGCCGCCGGTTCACCGACGTGACGTCCGGCAGCAGGCTGTCCGGCAGCTTCGCGTCCAGCGGCAGCTCCGAGAGGTCGACGCCGCCGCCGAGCATGTCGGCCACCTGCACCCGGCCGCGATCGAAGTCGATCGACTCGCGCCGCTCGCGCACCAGTCGGCGCGCTTCCTCCTCCGTCGCGCCAAAGGTGGCGTGGAAGGAGCTGAAGATCAGCGGCAGTCCGCCGGGGCGGCCGAACTCCGCCGCCTGGGCGCGAATCCGGCGGGTGAAGTCCAGCGCGACGTCCAGCGTGGGCAGCGAGGTGAACACCACCTCGGCGTACCGCGCGCCCAGTGCCCGGCCCGCTTCGGACTGCCCGGCCTGGAACTGCACCGGGCGGCGCTGCGGCAGCGGCGGGATGTTCAGCGGACCGGCCACCGAGAAGTACGGGCCGCGGTGGTCGACGGGGCGGATCTTGGCGGGGTCCAGCACCGCCGCGCCGTCCGGCCCGCGCGTCAGCGCGCCCGGTTTCCAGCTGTCCCACAGCGCGTTGACGACCTCGAGCGTCTCCGCGGCGCGCGCGTAACGCTCCTCGGGGCTGGGCAGCGCGCCGGGTCCGAAGTTCTCCTCGCCGAGCGAGGACGTCACCAGATTCCACGCGGCCCGCCCGTTGCTGACGTGGTCGAGCGTGCCGAACAGGCGCGCCAGGTTGTACGGGTGGTGGAAGGTGCTCGACACGGTCGCGATCAGGCCGATCCGCGACGTGACCTGGCTCAGGGCCGACACGAACACCAGCGGCTCCTGCGAGCCGATCGCGCCCTGCGCGCCGAAGCTCAGCAGGTCGGCGGTGAACAGCGCGTCGATCCGCGCCGCCTCGGCGAGCGCCGCGACCCGCACGGCGGTGTCCAGGGTGGACCGCTCCGGGTCGACGGCCAGGTCGTACGTCTCCGACACACCGCCGGCCCCGGTCACGGTCTTCAGCGTCCTCGGAGGCTGCGCGCTCACAGGTCGTCCCTTCTCACCGGCGGCGACGGCACCGGTGCGTCATGTGGCTGAGGATCGGTGTCTTCTCCGGCGCGGGCCGACGGGCCGCGCGGGTGCCCGCCCCTGTGCGCGGACGCGCTGCCGCAGGGTGCGGAGGCGCGCGAAAACGCGCGGCGGTACCCGGAGAAGAGGGGGAGAAAGCCGTCGTGGACGGCGGATCGTCAGCGACAGAGCGTGGTGTGAATCCGGCACAGATCGACGTGCCGACGCTTCGTCCGGCCGGGCCGCAGAAGGGCGGACCCAACCGATACGGCGCGCGATCCCTTCACGACGACTCCGATCGGCCCGGCCGCGAAAGCCGGGCACAGCGACGCGGCCGGGAGAACGCTCCGGCCGCGTGATGCGGGTTGACGGTGCGGAATGAACGTACGTGCCAGGCGGCGGGCCTTGTCAAGACCCCCCGGGCGGCGGCGGGCGGTCGTCACCGCCGAGAACGCCGTGGGGCCCGCCGAAAAGTCGCTTCGGCGGGCCCGATGCCGCGCGCCGCGCGGCGTGCTCCGGTCGGGTGCCGCCCGGCGATGACTCTCCGGGCGGTCCCAGGCTTCACAGGCGGTCCCGGGCTCTACAGCCGGTCCCGGGCTCTACAGCCGGTCCCGGGCTCTACAAGCGGTCCCGGGCTTTACAGGGCGACGATTCCCTCGCCGCCGACGGCGTCCGGGACGATGACGGTGCCGACCTTGTGGAGCGAGCCGTTCCGCTCGACGCGGAAGGCGTCGACACCGCCCGTACCGCCGGTCTGGACGTACAGGAAGTGCTCGTCGGGGGTGACGGCGGAGTCCGTGGAACCCGGGCCGGTCGCGGTGTTGCCGAGCGGTTCGAGCGTCGCCCGGCGGGTCTGCCGGAAGCCGGAGACCGTGTTGCTGCCGGCGTTGGAGGCGTAGAAGCGGTCCCCGGCGCGGGAGATCCAGCAGGTGGCCTGCTCGCCGGTGAGCACCTTGTCGAGCCGGACGACGCGGCCGTCCTCGCGGACCGCGAAGGTCAGCACGGCGTTGGTCCCGGCGTCGGTGACGACCAGGCGGCCGTGGCCGTCGAAGGTGAAGCCGAAGGGAACCGCTCCGTTCTCCACGTTCACGACGGGACGGGCGGACAGGGCGCCGGACGGGCGCACGCCGAAGACGTCGACGCTGCTGCCGCCGGCCTTCGTGGTGACGATCAGTTGGGACCCGTCGGGGGTGAAGGACACCTGGCCGGGGGTGTGGGTGAACTCCGGTGCCGTCGTGGTGTCGAGGTGGAGCTCCCGCCTCCACCCGCCGACGCGCTCCAGCTTCTTGCCCCCGGCGATCCGGTAGCCCTGGACGGAGCCGCCGTCGCGGGCGTTGAGGACGTAGACCCGGTCGTTGTGGACGGTGAGGCTGACGGGGAAACGTCCGCCGGAGGTGATGACCTGCTCGCGGTGGAGCCTGTCTCCGTCGACCGAGAAGACGGTGACGGTGTCGCTGCCCGCGTTGACGGCGAAGAGGAGGTGATGGGCGCAGTCGTGGACGAGCGAGCCCTGCGAGGCGAGGTGGTCGACGACCGAGCCGTCGAGGACTCCGCCCTTGCCGCCGGTGGCGAAGGTGCCGCGTCGGCTGAGGGAGCCGTCGGGGGCGCGGTGGTAGGCGACGATCTCGTTGTGGGCGGTGTTGTCCGTCTGGACGAACACCGGACCCTCGGACCGGCTCGGGTACGGGGCGGGTGACGCCGCCGCCGACGCGGACGGGAGGGCGAACACCGCCATGGAGCCCGCCACAGCTGCGGCGGTCCAGGCGGCGTGAGTGAGCGTGAGAATGCGCTTCATCGTTCCCCTTCGGGAGATGGGTCGGCGAGATGGTCCCCTGCCCACGGTCTGGGCAGATGCGGTCCGCCGCCAGGATCGGGCCGGTGGCGGACACGAACCGTGACCGACGGGGCCAAGTTCGGCCGTTGTGGTGAGCGGCCCAGCCGAACGGCCCCAGGCCCGTAAAAGTCCAGGTGGACGGGGTGGGGCGGGGCGGTCCGTGAGCGCCGGGCGGGGCTCCGACACGGGGGCGGCTGCCGCGGAGGCGGAGGTGTTAGCTTCCTTCGCGTGGTGGAACACCAGGACGGGACCAGGGCGGCCTACGACGGGGTCGTCGAGCTGTACGCGTCGCTGTTCGCCGACCGGCTGGAGACGCAGCCGTTCGCGCGGGGCATGCTCGGCACCTTCGCCGAGTTGGTGCGCGGGACGGGGAACGTGCGGACGGCCGACCTCGGGTGCGGGCCAGGGCACATGACGGCCATGCTGCACGACCTGGGGCTGGACGCCTTCGGGCTCGACCTCTCGCCCGGCATGGTCGGCCACGCCCGGCGCGCTCATCCGGCGCTGCGGTTCGACGAGGCGCGGATGGAGGCGCTGCCGGTCGAGGACGGGGCCCTGGGCGGCGTGCTGGCGCACTACTCGATGATCCACACCCCGCCGGAGGAAGTGCCCGCGCTCCTCGCGGAACAGGTACGCGTCCTGGCCCCGGGCGGCCTGCTCATGGCCTCCTTCTTCGCCACCGAAGGGCCGGAGCCGGTCCGCTTCGACCACAAGGTCACGCCCGCCTACAGCTGGCCGGTGGACCGCTTCGCCGAACTCCTGGCCGGGGCAGGGCTGTTCAACCTCGCCCGCCTGGTCCACGACCCGGCCACCGAACGGGGTTTCCTCGACGCCCACTTGCTGGGACGCCGCCTCTAACGGCTGTTGTCGGCGTCGGCGGTTGCCCCGGCGGAGGCGGCGCGGTGGGAAGCCCGCACCGACTTCGCCCGCCCTCTCGACCCCGACCGCCGGCGCGGGCCGGACACTCGGCGGATCTCGGCTGCCGGGGTCAGCGGGGAGGTGCCGAGTCCAGGATCCGCAGGGCGAACGGCGCGATGGGGGCCATACGGCGGCGGCGGAGGTCGAGGGTCGGGGTGGGGGCGGACAGGCCGTGGGCGGCGAGGAGGGTCATCAGGGGCCAGATGAGGTCGGGGCGGCCGGTGAGGGGGAGTTCGGCCGAGTCGGGGGTGATGACCTTGGCGGGGGTGACGCCCGCGAGGAGGTTGGTGCGGGGCCAGTCGACGACGTAGGACGTGCCGCGCGGGGCGACGCACAGGACGACGTCCCGGGTGCGGTGGAGGACGGCGAGGTAGTTCATCGGGAGCGTCAGACGGCGGGCGGCGTCGAACGGGGGTGTGCCGTCCTCCGGTTGCACGCGGACGACGGTGTCGAGGACCGGGCCGTGGTCCTGGAAGGTGGTCGTGCCGCGCAGTTCGACGAAGCGGGCACGGATCAGGTGGCCGCCGCGACGGGACCAGCGGCGGCCCGAGGAGCCGAACTCGCCCGTGGCGCCGGGCAGTTCGTCCACGATCCAGCGGGACTCCTCCCCCGGTTCCGTGACCGGTGCGCGGTCCTCGGGGTGGGCGCGGATCCGCTCGGCCAGGGCGGTGTAACGCCCGGCCGTGTGCGGGTCCAGTCGCCGGAGGTCGATGGTGTCGCCGGTCATCACGACTCCTCCGGCCGCCCGCGAGATCCGCATCTGCTCCAGCAGGCGGCCGGGGCGCCGGGTGACGTCGGTGCGATGGCGGTCGAGGTCGAGCAGCCGACTGGTCCTCGTCCCCGCGAGCAGCAGGCTGCGCGGCCATTGGGCGGTGACCTCGCCGGGGGTGGCCGGGGCAGCGTCGGAGGCTGCGTCCGGGGCGGCGTCCGAGGAGCCGGACGGTCCGGCGGCAGGTCTGGCGGCAGGTCCGGTGGACGGTCCGGCGGCAGGTCCGGTGGAAGGGGCCGGGTGGACGAGGACGACCAGGCGCCCGGCCGTGACGGCGGACAGGCACATGGACGGCACCCGCCACTCCCGCGTGACCTCGAACGAGTCGGCGCCCTCGACCCCGTGCACCCGCAGCCTCAGCCGGATCAGCGGCGTGAACTCGTCGGGCGTGTAGTCGCCGAAGTGCGTCGTGAAGGTGGCCTCGCCGTCGGGGCTGTAGCGCACCAACGACGCCTCAAGGACGTCGGCCCGCGCCAGCCACGCCCGCGCCGGGCCCTTGGGGGACTCCGGCGTCAGCATCACGAGAGTGTCGTCGTCGTAGCGGACACGCGCGTCCTTCGCCCGGTCCCGGCGCGTGATCCGGGGGAACCCCTGCCGCGTGGACGTGTAGGCCGCGACGGGAATCGTGACCGTGCCGGCCAGGCCGACGCCGAGGCAGACCAGTGCGGCGCCCCGGTCCGTCCCGCCGTGCCACATCTGGAGCCCCATCAGCAGGAAGAACGGGCCCGCGACGCAGCAGATCGCGGTGAAGACGAGATTGCCGACGAACGCACCGGCATAGCTCCGCATGTGACCCTCCCCGGAGAGTTTCCTACACGGACACGGACACGGACGCGGACGCGGAGACAGACGAGGACGCGGACGCTCGCGCGGGCACGAACGCGGACGTCGGCGTCGGGACCGGGCACCCCGCCCGAGTACGGGCGGCCCTCACGGCGTGACCCCGTCCCCGGCGTACAGGTAGCCGCCGGGCCGGGCGGGGTCCGCCACCAGCAGCACCTGGTCCCCGGCGCGCGGAATCCGCAGCTTGGAGACGATGGTCTGGAGCGCGATCCGGTCGGCGGTCCCGGTCGGCTGGAGGACCAGGTCGACCACCGGGTCGAAGTTGACGAGCTTGCCGGTGTCGCTGATCGACACGACCACGGCGGGGGTGGTCGGCGCCCCGGCCGCGAGCAACTGCTGTACGTCCAGGCCGGAGTTGTACGCCCCGATGGACTGCTGGACCCGGCTGAAGTCCTCGTCGCCGAGGAACGCGCGGGTGGTACGGCCGTAGAAGCCCTTGCCGCTGGCCACCTTGCCGGCGATCTCGGCCGCCCGCTCCTCGCGGCTCTGGCGGCGCTTCCTGAAGATTCCCATGACGGCTGCTCCTTCTGGTGATGCCCGGTCCCGTGCCGCCCGGTGCACGTCCTGTGCACGTCCTGTGCACGCCCGACGCGCACCCGGTGCGGTACGGAGACGGGGGTCAACGAGCTGACGACAGGGACGCTAGGGGGCCGGGAACACCTACCGATCCCAGGTTCGCCAGCCCGATTCCGTACGACGTACGCTCCTCACATGCCGCCTGCCAGCCAGCCGACCGGCGCCCCGGCCCGAGCGCGCGCCATGGTCATCGACCGGGCGTGGCGTGCCCTCGGGCCCGGGCTGGAATCGCTGAGCGGCCCCGGCGGGGCGCCGTTGACCAGGACGGTCAAGCTGATCGTGCTGCCGCTGATCGTCCGGCCGGCGCTGAACCCCGATTTCGCGGCGGACTTCCTCGTGCCGGAGCAGGCCGCGCGGCTGGAGGCGCTGATCCAGGAGTCCGGCGGGCGGCTGGAGGCGACGGCGCGGTGGTTCACGCTGCTCAAGAGGACTCGCAGGGCGCTGGGCATCGTGGCCGGCAACCCCCAGGACCTGTACTTCCAGCGCTGCTTCGAACTGGCCACGGAACACGGACCGCCCTCGGCCGGTGCGGACGCGGTGGCCAGGGACGTCGTGGAGGACGTGGCCGACACGGCCGGCGGACGCACGGTGGAGGCGCTGAAGGAACATCTGGCGGACGGCGTCCGACGCGCCCGGCTCGAAAGGGAGTTGGCCGCCCGCTGGAAGAGCCGTCAACCGGTCCCCGCCGCAGACGCGTTCACGGCCGCCGTCGCGGCGGCCGAGGTGCTGGAGTCCTGCGGAGGCGGCAACGACAGCAGCAACGCGCAGGACCGGTCGCGGAATTCGGCGCGGTACGCGGCCATGGTCGAGGCGGGTCACGGCGCGTCCTTCGGCCGGGCGCTGTGGGCGGCGGACGCGGGCACCGGGGTGTGGGGCCGGGGCGATCTGCCGCCTCATCTGGGGCTCACCGCACGGCAGTCGCCGCCGTGTCCCGAGGTCGGACGGGGCGCTTCGACGGCCACGCTTCCCGCGCCGCTGGACCGTACGCTCTTCGAACGGCTCTTCGTCGTCCTCCAGTCGTCGGCCCGGCGCGACGAACTGCCCACCGTGCCGGACCTCGTGGACCGCGAGGCCGGCCGCGGTTGCGCCCCGCTCGGTCTGGACGACGAGAGCCTGCGGGTCGCCGCGGTCCTCGGCGGACGGCTCGCCGTCGGCCTCGACCCGCTGGGCAGCGGCGAATCCGCGCTGGGGCGGACGGCCGCGCACCGGGCCGTCAACAGCCGCTGGCGGCGCGAGGCTTCGGTCCTGCGCGCCCGCAGGATGACGGTCTCCCCGCGGCCCGATCCGGACGGCGGGGTCCTGGACGCCCTCGCGCACGACCTCCGCGCGCCGTGGGCCGCGTACATGCGGCGGCTGTGGGTACGGCTGCACGGCCGGGACGTCCACGGGGCGCCGCTTGCGGACGTCGGGGCGGCCTGGGCGGTGCTCGACGGGGTCGCGCGCTCGGTGATGATGGACCACCGCGCGAGGGTGAGGTCGGCGCTGCGGAGCCTGTCGGCGGGCGCCGCCGCGGAAGCGGCCGAGCCGAGGAGCGCGTGATGGCGGGCGCGGACCTCTACGTCACGCGGGGCGAGGACGGGGCGGTACGGATCACCGCCGGTCCCGGCTCTCCCCTCGGCCCTCCCGACGACTCCCCTGCCGGTAACGGCGGCGACCCGCTCGGCCCAGACCCAGACCCAGACCCCGGCTCCGGCTCCGGCTCCGGCTTCACGGAAGCCGTCCTCGACGTCGCGGGCGCGGTCCTGCTCTGGCCCGTCCTCGGGGGCCCGGTCCTGCCGGTGGCCGAGGTGTACGACGTGGAGCGCGCGCAGCAGTGGCTGTGGGCGGTGTACGGCGAGCGCGCCGCCGCTGCCGTGCGGTCCTGCGCAGGCGGACAGGGGGCCGGGGAGACGACAGGAGAGGCGGCCGGGGACACGGCCGCGGGCCCGACACAAGCGCGGGTGACCGGCGACGGGACCGCTCTCGCGGACGCCGCCGCCCGCCTCGCCTTCGGGCACTGGGCCTCCCGGTGGTGGCCGGCCTCGTACGCGGACGGGATTCCGGCGCTCGAACCGGACGTCCTCGGGCTGGAGTTGGCCGCGCTCACCCACCGGTGCCAGGAGCTGTTCGACGACCGCGGGGACCAGCCGGACGACTGCGTGGCCGAACTGATCGAGGACCATCAGGCCGCTCTCGACCCGCTCGTCCGGTGGTGGCGCGCGGAGCCGCGGTCCGGGCGCACCGCACGTCACCTGGAGAGCGTGCTGCGGCTGATCGACGGCGCGGCCGACGCCGCCGGTCTCGACGGACCGGAGCTGCGCCGCCTCCGCGCGGAGCTGGACGCGGACCAGGACGCGGACACGGGCCCGGACCAGGACGCGAACCCGGGCCCGGACCAGGACGCGAACCCGGACCGTACGGCACCCGCACCCCTCACCCCTGGCGCACTCTTCGCCTCCCGCCTCGGCTACACCCTCGCGGCGGGCGAACCCCTCGCCGTCGGCGGCCGGGTGATCGCCCGTGGCACCGGGACCAACGACTGGCGCCGCTACCCGCCCGGGTTCGTGGACGCCGCCGAGTCGGCGGTGTCCTGGACGGCGCGCGCGCTCGGCGGGCGGCGCCGGATCGAGGTCGAGGTCGTCGCGCACATCGCGGCGCCCGTCGGCGGCGCGCCCCTCGTCGCGGAGGTACGGGTCAACGACGGGCTCCCGGTCCGCGCGCCCCTCATCCGGCGGGACGACGTGTGGACCGGCCGCGCGGATCTGGAACCGGGCCTGTCCGCAGCGGAGTTGACGCCGCGCTTCGAGGTCGCCGTACTGCTGCCCGGCTTCGACCCCGGTCCCGGGCCGGAAGGCCACGACGACCGTGAGGCGGTCCGCGCGCTGGTCCGGGACCGCCTCGCGAGCGCGGCGGCCCAACCGGCCGAGGGCACGGCGCCGTACGACGCGTCGGCCCGCGCCACGCCCTCGGCCCCCTTCCTCGCCGAGATCGTCGCCGCCACCACCACGGGTGAGGACTACTGACGGATGACGACAGGTGACGAGGGGAGCGCCGGGCCGGACGCGCCGGTGAGACAGCTCTACGGGGAGCCGTTCGACTCCGGCTTCGCCCTGGCGCAGGAGCACCAACTGGCCGCGGATCACGGGGCCGCGTCCGCCGTGTACGAGCAACTGCTCGCGCTGGCCGATTCCGTCGAGGACTCGCCCGATGTGAGGTTCCTCCGGGCCCACCTGCTCTCCGACCTCGCGAGCGTCCGGCTCACCGCCCCCGACCTGGCCGGTGCGGAGGACGCCGTCGAACGGTCCCGCCGCCTCCTGGACGGCATCGCGTCCGAGCCGATGGGACCGCGCGGCCGTCAACTGTGGCTGGAGGTGCTGCTGAAGACGCTGCTCTCCGGGGCCGACCTGCTGCGCAGGTCCGGGCGTCTGGACGAGGCGCTGGCGTGTCTGGACGAAGCGGCGCTCCGGCTGCCCGAATTCGAGGACGTCGAGGGGCTGCGCGCGTCCGAACTCGGCCTGAACCGGGTCCACTTGCTGATGGAACGCGGCGAGTGGGGAAGGGCCGAGGAGCACGCCTCGGCCCTGCTGTCCACGATGTCGGAGGCCGTGGCGGAGGCCGCGAAGGAATCCGGGCCGGAGACCGCGCAGGAACCCGGAGCGCAGGCCACCGCACGTCCCGTACTGGAAACCGTGCCCCGCCTCCTGACCGCCCTCGGTCTGATCTGCTCCTCGACCGGGCGGTACGACCTGGCCGAGGACTACTTCACCCGCGCGGAGGACGGTTTCCGCGCGCTGGGGGACGTCGGTGAGCAGCGAACGCTGGTCGTCCACCGCGCGTACACCGCGATGCACCGGGGCGAACCGGACCTCGCGGAGCGGCTGTTCGCCGAGGCGGCGGCGGTCTTCGCACAACAGGAGCGCTTCGGTGACCTGGCGGTCTGCGAACAGGCCCGCGGGTACCTCGCCGGTCTGCGGGGCGACGTCACCCGCGCCGCCGACCTGCTGGGGTCGAGCCTGGCGCGCTTCGAACGCCTCGGCGCCGTCATCGCCGCCGCGGACACCATGCTGCTGGGTGCCCAACAGGCGTACGACCGGGGCGACATCGCCGAGATGAAGCGGCTGGCCCAGCAGGCCCGCGACGCGTACCAGGCGCGGGAGGTGTACGAGCGGTGCGCGCAGGTCGATCTCCTGCTCGCGAAGACCCTGGAGCACAATCTGAACGTCACGGACCACGGCGACCGCGAGCCGGAGTCCGTCAGCACCGCGCTCTCCCTCGCGCTGCCCGCCGCACTGGCCCTGGAGGCCGCGCGCTACGACTTCGCCACCGCCCACGCCCGCAGCCAGTGGCTCCAACTCGCCGATGACGCGATGGCGTTGGCCTTCCGGCTCGCCGTACGACGCCAGGACCAGGGGCTCCTGTTCGAGCTGGTGGAGCACCGCTGCGCGGGCGCCTCCCTGGCCCTGGACCGTGCGGCGGCGTCGGCCGCGCGCACCGGGCCCGTCGGGCCCGCCGTCTTCCCCGGCGCGGCCGTGAAGGTCTACGGGCCCGGCGGGCGCGACGGCTCCGCGCCCACGCTCGGCGGTGTGGCGGCGGACGCCGCCGCCTCCGCGGGACTGCGTGTCGCGCCGCCGCCGAAGGTGCGGATGTCGGCGGAGTCCGGCCGCGTCGCGCTCCAGGAGTACGTCGCGGCGGCCGAGTTCCGCTATCACCGGCGGATCGTGGACGAGGAAGAGGTGCCGTTCTGGGTCACCGACGACCTGACGGCCCGCCCGGTGGTCCAGATCCGGCTGGCCGACGCCGACGACCTGTTCATGGCCTGGACGTGGGCCGGCGGAGCGCGCGGTTTCGGCACAGGACACGGGCCCGCCGACGAAGTCGACCGCGCGGTGGGCGCGTTGGCCGCCGCGCTGCCGGGGGCGGGCGACGGGGCGGAGGGGATGCGGCGCGCCTTCGCCACGGGCGCGCTGACCGATCGCGAGGCCGAGCGCCGGCTCGCGCGGGAGCTGGCCCGGGCGCTGTGGCCCGAGGGGCTGACGGAGCAGATCCGGCAGGTCGCGGCGCGGGCGGGCCGTCCGCTGATCCGTATCCAGCCGTCGCCCCGGGTGGCGCAGGTCCCCTGGGAACTGCTCGCCGTCGACGACACCGGCGACGTACGGCTCATCGAGCTGGCGGACGTCGTGACGACCGCACCGGCGTCGTTGCGGCGCACGCGGGTCACCGACGCGAGCACCGACGTGGGCACCGACACTCGGGAAGCCGACGCCCCCGTCACCGTGCCCCACGGCGAAACCGACGCCGTCGTCCTCGTCCTCGACCCCCGCGTGCCCGGCTTCCGGGCCGACTCCCCGCTCGGCTCGGTCCTCGGACCGCCCGGCTCCGACCCGGAGTTGCTGTCCCTCGTCCGGCGCCGCCTCGACGCGGGCGCGGTCGTACCGTCCGTGGCCGCGCCCGCCGAGGCGTTCCGCCGTACCGACCTCGACCGGGACTGGCTGAGCGGGGCGCTGCGGAAGCGGCCACGGCGGCTGATGTACGTCGGGCACGTGAGCGGCGCGCCGGTCGAGGGCGGGCAGAGCGAGGACGGCACCCTGCATCTGTGCTGCGGGCCCGGCACCGACGGCCTGGCCGAGCCGGTCCGCACCCACCGGCCGCTGTCCGCCAAGGACCTGCTGCTCGGCACGCTCCCCCTGCGCGCGGACGGCGAGCCGGGCGCCCGTATCTGGCCCGCGCCGCCGCGCGTCGCCCTCATCGGCTGCGAGAGCGGCGGCGACCTGCGCTTCGCCGAGTCGTTCGGGCTGGCGACCGCGATGCTCCACAACGGCGCGGAGCTGGTCACCGCCGCCCGCTGGCCGCTCCCGACCAGCTTCGCCTTCCACCGCCTCGGCGGCCTGCCCGAGTCCGTACGCCCCCTGACCGACGCGGTCCTCGCCGTGGACGCCGCCCACGAAGACCCCGACCCCGTACGCCACTTCACCGGCTGGCAGCGCGAACGGCTCACCCGCTGGCGTGCCACCGGCCGCGTCGAGCACTCGCCCCTGCTGTGGGCCGCCATGACCTCCATCGTCGTCTGACCGCCGCTGCGGCCCGGCGCGGGCCGCGGCCGTAGCCCTTACCGGCGCGTGGCACCGGGCGGCCCGAGGAGATTCCCCATGCCCGCCACGACGGACGGCGCGACCTTGTAGTAGACCCAGGTCCCGCGCCGCTCGGAGGTCAGCAGTCCGGCCTCGCGGAGCTTCTTGAGGTGGTGGGAGACCGTGGGCTGGGAGACGCCGACGTCGGAGATGTCGCACACGCACGCCTCGCCGCCGTCGTGCGAGGCGATGAGCGAGAAGAGCCGCAGCCGTACGGGGTCGCCGAGCGCCTTGAACATCGCCGCGGTCCGCTCGGCCTCCTCGGCCGTCAGGGCGCGCTCGCTCAGCGGCGGGCAGCAGGGCGCGGTGTCCGCCGCCGGCACGGGGAGCGACTCGGTTTTCGACATGCGTCTATGTTGACACATGTCGAATCAGAGCGGCGGCCCGGACGTCCGGAGCGAGGGATTCGACCGACATCTAATTTGACGGTCATCGATTCAGGTGCCACTCTGGCGGCACAGGACATCGACAGATGTCGAATCAGAGAGTCCGAGCGTCCGAGAGTCCGAGACTCCGAGAGCCAGAGACCTCAGAGGGGAAGCACCGTGAGCGCGTCCACCACCGCCCCGCCCGCCGTCGTGATCGGAGCCGGTCCGACCGGCCTCGCCGCCGCCGCCCACCTGACCGCGCGCGGCCGGGCCGTCCTGGTACTGGAGACCGGGCCGCGCGCCGCCCACGCCGTACGCGGCTGGGCGCACGTACGGCTCTTCTCCACCTGGGCCGAGCTGACCGACCCCGCCGCCGAGAAGCTGCTCGCTCCCACCGGCTGGACCAGGCCCGACCCGGCGGCCTACCCGACCGGCGGCGACTGGGTCGAGCGCTACCTCCAGCCGCTCGCCGACGTCCTCGGCGACGCCGTCCGCTACGGCGCCACGGTGACCGGCGTGTCCCGCGTCGGCCGGGACCGGATCGTGGACGCCGACCGCGAGCGGCAGCCCTTCACCGTCGACTACGTCCGCGCCGACGGACGTGAGGAGCGCGTCCTCGCCTCCGCCGTCATCGACGCCTCCGGCACCTGGACCCTGCCCTCCCCCGCGGGCGCCAACGGGCTCCCGGCCCTCGGCGAGCGCGCGGCGGCCGACCGTATCGCCTACCGCGTCCCGGACCTCAACGACCCTTCCGCACGGGCCCGTTACGCAGGCAAACGCACTGCCGTCATCGGCTCCGGCGCCTCCGCCTTCACCGCCCTCGCCGAGCTGGCCCACCTGGCCGAGGCCGACGACGGTACGGGCACGCACGCGGTGTGGGTGCTGCGCCGCGGCCTGTCCGGTTCGACCTTCGGCGGCGGGACCGCAGACCAGCTCCCCGCGCGCGGCGCCCTCGGCCTCGCCGCGAAGGCCGCCGTGGACGACGGGCACGCGGACGCCGTCACCGGCTTCCGCACCGACGCCGTCGAGCGCGCCGCCGACGGCCGCGTCGTCCTGGTCGGTGACGACGGCCGCCGCCTGGACCCGGTCGACGAGGTCGTCGTGCTCACCGGCCTGCGCCCCGACCTGTCGTTCCTGTCCGAACTCCGCCTCGGCCTGGACGAACGCCTCCAGGCCCCGGTCGCCCTCGCCCCGCTCATCGACCCCAACCAGCACTCCTGCGGCACGATCTACCCCCACGGGCACCGCGAACTGACCCACCCCGAGAGCGGCGTCTACCTCGTCGGCATGAAGTCCTACGGCCGCGCGCCCACCTTCCTCGCCATGACCGGCTACGAGCAGGTCCGCTCGGTGGCCGCCGCCGTCGCCGGAGACCTCGAAGCGGCCGACCGCGTCGAACTCACCCTCCCCGACACCGGAGTCTGCGGCGGCGCGGGCCTCTACGACGAAGCCGACGCCGACGCCAACGCCGGGCAGGGCGGCGGTTGTTGCACCCCGACGCCGCGACTCGTCCAGCTCGGCGTCGGCGCACCGGCGGCAGTGGCGCAGGAGGGCCCGGCGGGCTGCTGCTGAGCGGGCCGCGCCACGAGTCCGGTCGCGGGGGTCCGGCAACCGGGGCCCGGCCACGGGGGTCCGGCAACCGGGGTCCGGCCACGGGGGTCCGGCCGCGCCATCAAGGAGTGCGGCCGAACGGTCAAGCCGCGGCGGGCGGCGCCCGTGAGACTGGGCGCATGACCTCAGAGAGCTATGCGACCAGTACCGAGCTGGCGGCGGTCCGCGACACGGACGACCCGTCCGTGGAGGCCGCCGCAGCCGCCGGACCCGGCGCGGCCTCCTGGGCCCCGGTCGCGGCGCTCACGCTGGGGATCGGGGCCCTGGTGGGCAGCGAATTCCTGCCCGCGAGCGTGCTGCCCGCCATGGCGTCGGACGTCGGCGTCAGCGAGGGCACGGCGGGGCTGGCCGTCGCGGCGACGGCGATCGCGGGCGCGCTCACCGCGCCCACCATCGCCGTGCTGCTGCCGCGCACCGACCGCAGGACCGTACTGATCGGCCTGCTCGCCGCCGCCGTGCTGTCCAACGCGGTGGTGGCCGTGACGCCGAACTTCCCGCTGCTGCTCGCGGGCCGCCTGCTGCTGGGCGTGGCCATCGCGGGCTTCTGGTCGTTCGCGCTCGGGGCGGGGACGAGCGCGGCGCCGGGGCGCGACCACGTCGTGTCCACCAGCCTGGCGCTGGGCGTGAGCGCGGCCACCATCGTCGGCGTACCGCTCTCCTCGGTCCTCGGCGACGCGGTGGGATGGCGGCCGGTGTTCTGGGCCGCCGCGGGCCTGAGCCTGCTGGCGCTGGCCGCCGTGGTGGCGACGCTGCCGCCGGTGCCCGCCCAGCCGGGGGCGGGGCTCGGCATGCTCCGGCAGGCGCTGGCCAACCGGCGGCTGATGGCCGGGGTGGGCTGCATCGTACTGCTGGCCTTCGGCAACTTCGCCGCCTACCCGTACATCCGGCTCGCGATCGAACGGGTCACGTCGGGTACGACGGTCTGGCTGCTGCTCGGCTGGGGTGTGGGCGGCCTCGCGGGCAACCTCGCCGCCGGAGCGCTCTCCCGCCGCCTCGGACTCGCCGTCGTCGTCGCGCCCGCCCTGCTCGGCGCGAGCCTGCTCGTGCTGGGCACGACCTCCGGGCTCCCCGTCGCGGTCGTGGCGATCGTCGTCTGGGGCTTCGGCTTCAACATGGTCCCGGTCGCCACCCAGTTGTGGGTCACCCGCGCGGAGCCGAAGCGCGTCGAATCCGCCCTCTCCTTGCAGGTCACCGCCTTTCAGGTGGCCATCACAGCCGGCTCCGCGATCGGCGGCGCCGTGGTCGACAACGGCGGCGTACGCGGCGCCCTGCTGGTCGGAGCCGCCGCCGCACTCGCGGGCAGCATCGGCTTCGGCCTCCTCGCCAGGCCCCGGGCCTAAACAGCCGGTACGCGGCCCCGCACTACTCGACGGAGCCGCCGCAGGCAGCATCGGCTTCGGCCTCCCGCGCGGACCCCGGGTGTGAGCGCCAGGACTGGGGCGGTCTGCCGTGGTCGGCGGAGAAGGCGCGGCTGAAGGCGGCGGCGGAGCCGTAGCCCACGGTGAGGGCGATCCGTTCGACCGGCTTGTCCGTACCGGCGAGGAGTTCGCGGGCGTGCCGCATGCGTACCTCGCGGAGCACCTGCGCGGGGCTGCGGCCCAGCTCGCGGCGGAAGCGCTCGGTCAGGGACGAGCGGGACAGGTGCGCGAAGCGCGCCATGCTGTCCACCGTCCAGGCCCGCCCGGGATGCGCGTCGAGCGCCGACACCAGCGCGGTCAGGCGCGGGTCCGAGCGCTGCCGCGCGCTCTCCTCGACGGCCTGCACCATGGCGGCCTGGATCAGGCCGCCGTAGCTCGCGGCGAAGAGCGGCTGCCCGTGCCTCGGGTCCAGCGGACACATCCGCACCAGTTCCACGATTCCGCGGTTGCGCCCCGCGAAGTCCCGCGCCACCAGCGGACTCGGCATCGGCGGCACCGCCCGCAGGGTGCCGACGGCCACCTCCGCGCGGGTCGGCGCGACGAGCCGGTACGTGGTCCTGGCGTCCACGTGGAAGGCGTCCCCGGCACGCAGCGCCTCGGCGCCCGCCGCCGTCTCCAACCGCGCGTCGCCGTCCAGGACCAGTGCCCAGATCGCGCCGTCGCCGCCGTCCAGCCGCTCTCCCGGGCCCAGTCGGCGGACCGTCACGGCCACCATGTCCCACGTCGGCACACCGCGCACACCACCGAGGGGCGCGGCCGACCCATCCACCAGCGTCATGCACCGGCAAGCGCTCGGGCCGTCCGCCCTATTCCTCGGCGGCCCGGTACGGCTACGGGGTCCGGCGGACCGGCGGCGGTCCGAGGCGGGCGAAGGAGCGGGTGAGGCCGCGCTTGAGGAGCGTGGACAGCGGGCGTTCCACCAGCCGGTGCACGAGGTAGCTCAGCAGCAGCATCGCGCCGATGAGCGCGGCGACCAGCAGGCGAGGGTCGGTGCGGTCGCGCAGGTAGTGGATGGCGGTGGTGCCCGCGGCGTAGTGGACCAGGTAGAAGGGATAGGTCAGGGAACCCGCCGTGGCGAGCCACTTCCACTGGAGGCGGTCGGTGAGACCGACGGCGACGCCGACCATGAGGAGCAGGAAGACGGTGTAGAGCAGGAGCGCGCCGCGCCAACTGGAGACGTGCTCGACGGTGTCGACCCGCTGGGCGATCTCGCTCTGGGCCATCAGCCAGGACATCCCGAGGATGCCCCACAGCAGCAGGTCCTGGCCGAAGCGGTGCATCAGGTACAGGGCGAGGCCCGCGATGAAGTACCAGGCGGCGTCCGGGTTGGCGAGCAGCGTCAGCGCGGGCGTCCCGGCGACGGGGGCGAGGGCGGCGGCGACGCCCCACACGCAGCAGAAGACGACGACCTTGCGGTAGGTCAGGCCGGTGGCCACGACGAGCAGGAAGATCAGGTAGAAGCGCAGCTCCGACCAGAGGGTCCAGTAGACGCCGTCGACGTCGGCGATGCGCGAACCCTGTTGCAGCATCGAGAGGTTGAAGAGCGTGTCGCGCGCGGAGGCGGGCGCCTTGAAGACCGCGGGCCACAGCGTGAGCACGGCGGCGGTGAACAGCACGCCGAACCAGTACGCGGGGTAGAGCCGGATCACCCGGGAGACGAAGAAGTCCCGCGGTCCGCGCCCCCAGCACGACATGCAGATCACGAATCCGCTGATGACGAAGAAGATCTCGACGCCGATCCAGCCGTAGGACGACACGCGGAAGACGGCCGGGAAGATATGGGAGGCCGGGCGGTCCCAGATCGGATTGTGCGGCTGGTTCACGCGGTTGGTGCCCACGTAGTGGTGGAGCGCGACCATCAGCGCGGCGCACAGCCGCAGCGCGTCGATCACGTACAGCCGGGGGCGGCGCGCGGGCGGGGCCGGTACGGCCAGGGGTCCCGGCGCGGTCGGCGCGGGCAGCGCCTCGACGGCGGGGCGTTCCTCGGTCCGCAGCGCCCCGCCGCCCGCCGGGCCGCCGCGGCCCCCCGGCCAGTCGTCGCCGGAGCCGCCGCCCGCATGTCTCATGTGCTGATTCCGCCAGTTCAGGTCCGTGGTCCAGGGCGTCCCGTCCGCGCCTTCCCGCGCGCTCCGGAGCACTTCAACGTAGGGCGGTCGCTCGGCGCGAAACCAGGCCCGCAGGCCGGGATCGGGAACGGTTCAGCAGGTTGTCATCCACCGCTGGGCAACCCGCAAGGAAATGACCGTATGAAATTCACCCTGGGTGCATCAGGGCCCCTCGGCCGACACCTGCGCCGCCGTCACCCCATCGGATGAACACCAATCCGCCGGCCCCTCGGCTCCGAACTACCTCATGTATGAGGCCAGTCCGCGAGAGGAGTGCCATGGGACTCCTGACCGTCGACGTCCGCCCCACCCCCGGGGGTGCGGTCGTCGAACTCGCCGGAGCGCTCGACTACTCCACCGCGCCGCAGGTCCGCGAAACCGTCGAACGCCTCGCCCTCGCGCCCGGCCGACAGCTCGTCGTGGACATGGGCGGGCTGGACTTCATCGACTCCAGCGGTCTCAGCACGCTGCTCGCCGCCCACCACCGGGCGGAAGAGGCCCACGCCCACACCGTCCTGGCCGCGGTCCCCGAGCGGTTCGACCGGGTCTTCCGCGTCACGGGACTCGACCAGGTCTTCACCGCGGCGCCGAGCGCGGACGCGGCGGTCGAGGCGTGGGCGGCGGACCGGGGCACCGCGGGTGACGGGTGGGCGGCGGAGCGCGGTACCGCGGGTGACGGGTGGGCGGCGGACCGGGGGCACGGTGAGTGACGGGTGGAGGCCGGAAAAGGAATTCCTGAGTCTTCGTGCGTGCGACGCGTGAGAGGGGGTACGTGCCTGGGGTCACAGCCGACGACGTTGGGCGAACACATGACGGCGATCACGCACGAGGCGGGAACCACCGCACTGCCGACCGGAGTCGGCCGGAGCGTTCCGGCCGTGGGTGAGCTGCCGCTGGTCGCGGACCCGGCGAAGGTCTCGCCGAAGGACGCCCGCGAGCTGTCGAAGCTGTACTTCGACCGCCTCCAGTCGCTGGAGGAGGGCACCGAGGAGTACAGCCGCGCGCGCGGCACGCTGATCGAGATGAACATGTCCCTCGTCCGCTTCTCCGCCCGGCGGTTCCGCAGCCGCGGCCCGCAGGAGTGGGAGGACATCGTCCAGGTCGGCACGATCGGCCTGATCAAGGCGATAGACCGGTTCGACCTGTCGCGCGAGACGGAGTTCACCACCTTCGCCATCCCGTACATCGTCGGCGAGATGAAGCGGTTCTTCCGCGACACCTCCTGGGCCGTCCACGTACCCCGCCGCCTCCAGGAGCTGCGGGTCGAGCTGGCCAAGGCCCGCGACCACCTGACCGCCGTCCTGGACGCGCCGCCGACCCTCGCCGAGCTGGCCGCCTACCTGGAGATCACCGAGGACGAGGTCGTCGAGGGCCTGGTCGCCGCCAACGGCTACACCGCCGGCTCCATCGACCTGCCCGCCGGTGACGACGGCGAGGACGCCGGACGCTCGTACGCCGACACCATCGGCGCGGCCGACCCGGCGATGGAACTCGTCGAGGACTTCCAGGCGCTGGCGCCGCTGCTGGCGAAGCTGGACGACCGCGAGCGCAGCATCCTGCGGATGCGCTTCGGCCAGGAGCTGACCCAGGCCGACATCGGCGCGGAGCTCGGCTACTCCCAGATGCACGTGTCCCGGCTGCTCAGCCGGACCCTGGCCAAGCTGCGGGCCGGGATGCTCACCGACAAGTAGCCGTCAACCGGCCAGCAGGGCAGTCCGCCGAGCAAACCACCGGGCAGCCCGCCGAGCCCACCGCGACAAGAGAGCACGACGGCCGCCGACCGGACAGCGATCCGCTCGGCGGCCGAGCTGTGCGCGGCTCGGCGGGGCTCAGCGCCCGGGCAGCCGGTCCCGCAGCCGGATCAGGCCGTCGCGCAGATCGACCGGCCGTCTCGTGGCCGCCGGATCGGCGTGGTCGACGGCCGGCGCGGGACAGGCGTGTCCGCCGAGGGCCGCCAGGACCACCGCCTCGCGCTGCCGGGGCGTCAGCCGCTTGAGGTCCGTCCGTACCCGCGGGTCGGCGTGGATCTCCCGCAGCCGCCCGAGGATCGCGTCCAGGGTCGGGCCGACGTCGGTCCGTACGGCCTCCGCGTCCCGCCCGGACCTGAGCAGCCCGACCAGGCTTCGGTGGACGCGGGTGACCGCCCAGGTCAGGGCGTCGGCGTGGGCGGGGTCGAAGCGGGGCGCCGTGCGCCAGACGTCGACCAGCGCCTCGCGGGACAGCTCCTCGGCCCGCGCCGCGTCGCCCGTCATGCAGTGCGCCAGGCCGTAGGCGGCGGGGGCCAGCAGCGGATAGAGCCGGTCGAAGGCGTCGCGGTCGCCCTTGCCCGCGCGGATGAGGAGATCCCCCACGTCCGCGCCTTGACCCGGGTCACCGCTCGTATCGCTGCCCGTACCGCCGACCGCGCTGCCGCTCGTACCGCCGCTCGTACCGCCGCTCGTACCGTCCATAAATGGTGAGCTTCCCTCGCAGACCGTTCCCATACGCGGCCAAGGCTCCCACGCCACCGCAGACCGCACCCACGAAAGCCGACGGGACCCGGTCGTCGGCGCCGAACGGGCCGTTCGCCCGCGCGACCCGGGGGGCAGGCCCTCATACTGGATCAGGGACAGGTGTTCGGATCGTTGCGGCGGGAAGCTGGCAGGGGTCCGGAACGCGTGGTTGGCTGGCGCGCGAAAAACGCCGTCTGACGGAACGGGCAAGGGTTGTGGCGGGAGCGATGGAGTACCCGGGCGGCGTACGGGCGGACGGGTTGCCGGCCGTACTGTCCGACCCCGGCCGGCTGGCGGCGCTCGACGCCAGCGGCATGGTCGGCTCCGCTCCGGAGCGGGTCTTCGACGATCTGACCAGGCTGGCGGTGTCGGTGACCGGCGCCGCGATCTCCGCGATCACCTTTGTCGGCGAGTCCCGTACGTACTGGAAGTCCGTACCGCACCTGTCCTACGGGGACGTCGAGAGCTGGCAGAACGCGGTGGGCGACAGCTTCTGCTACTTCGCCGTCGGTGAGAACGGGCCGTTCGTAGTGGAGGACGCGGAGAAGGACCCGCGGACGGCGGGGCATCCGGCGATCGGACCGTGGGGCGTGGGCGCGTGGGCCGGATTCCCGATCGTGACCACGGACGGGCACCCGATCGGCACGATGTGCGTGATCGACGCCGACCCCCGCGTGTGGACACCGCAGGAGCTGGAGACGATGTCGGTCCTGGCGCGGGCGGTGTCCAACGAGATCAACGTGCGGATGTCGCTCGACCGCGTGCACACCGCGCTCCAGACCGCCGAGAACGCGCTGTCGACCGCGCAGGGCGCGCTGGCCGCCTCCCGCGAACTGGCCCGCAGCCTCCAGGACAGCCTGCTGCCCCCGGCCCTGCGCCCCGTGCCGGGTGTGGACGCCGCCGCCCTGTACATCCCGGCGAGCGGCGACATCAGCGTGGTGGGCGACTTCTACGACCTGTTCCAGGCCCGCGGGGCCTGGTGGACCGCGGTCATGGGCGATGTGTGCGGCAAGGGGACCGAGGCGGCCAAGGTGACCGCGCTCGCCCGCTACACCCTGCGCGCGGACGCCGGTGAGCACCTGTCGCCCGCGGCGGTGCTCGACCGGCTGAACACCGCCATGCTCGCGCAGCGCGCCCCCCGTTTCCTGACCGCCGTCCAGACCACCTTCCGCGCCAGCGGGTCCGGGGTGTCGGGCCGGCTGTGCCTGGCGGGACACCCGCCCGCCCTGATCCGCCGCGCCGACGGGCGCGTCCGGCAGGCCGGCACCCCCGGCACCCTCCTCGGCGTGGTCGACCCGGTACACCTCTCCGACGTCCGCTTCCGGCTGACCCCCGGCGATCTGCTGCTGCTCTACACCGACGGCGCCTGCGAGGCGCGGCCCGACCCGCGCGGCGCGGGGCCGCGCCGGCCGATGTTCGACGAGGCCGCCCTCGCCCGTACCCTCGGCGACACCCACGCCATGGGCGCCGCCGAGACCATCGAGTACATCGCCGACACGCTCAGCGACTACCACGGCGGCTGGGCCAGCGACGACACCGCGCTGCTCGCGCTGCGGGTCCCGCCGCGCGCCTGACCCGGCCCGGTCCTCTCCCCCGCGTCCGCGTTCCCGAGCGGTGACGTTCCTGGGCGGTGACGTTCCTGGGCGGTTTCCACAGCCTGTGGACCGGCCGCGGCGGGGTTCGGGGAAGCCGGGACGCGGTGCGGGGTGTGCGTACGGGGAAGCGCGGGGCAGCCGTGGGGGTGTGCGTACGATGATGCTGTTCCGGTGCGACGTCCGGGCGGCCGTCTGCTGGGAGGGCGAGATCGACCTCTACGCGGTTCCCCCTGCCCGTGCGGCGCCGGTCGTACGACGGCCGTCGAACGGCGCCGCGTGATCAGCGACCGCATGGCGGAGATCCTGCGGGCGCTCCGGACCTCGGACTGGCCGGACGTCGCCGGTGGAGTCGCCGAGACGCTCGGCGTGGACGGCATCGCGATCAGCGCGGGCAGCCGGCCCGGCGCGTCGGAGGTCCTGTGGTCCTCCGGTGCCGGCGCGCGCGCCTTCGAGGATCTCCAGCTCACGGTCGGTCAGGGCCCGGGACCCGACTGCCTGGCCGGCGGCACCGCGGTACGCGTCCCCGACCTGGGGCTCACGCCGACCGGCCGCTGGCCCGCCCTGCTGCGGGAGACGCACGCGCTCACCGTACGGGCGGTGTTCTGTTTCGCGTTGCGCGTCGGCGCGATCACGCTGGGCGTGCTGACGCTGGTCAGGGACGCGCCGGGCCGCCTGACCCCCGAACAGGACGCCGACGCGGGTGTCCTCGCGAGCCTGCTGACCCGGCGCTTCCTCGGCCCCGGCGACGCGTTGACGCCGTCGGGCGGCCGTCCCGGTCTGCCGGCTCCCGGGCTGTCCGCCTCGGGTCTGCCCGCCCCCGCCCTTCACCAGGCCGTGCTGCACCAGGCGACCGGCATGGTCAGCGTCCAGCTCGCCGTGCCGCTGGCGGAAGCGCTGCTGCGGCTGCGCGCCTACGCGTACGGCAACGACCGTCCCCTGACCGACGTCGCCCGGGACGTCGTGGCCAGACGACTGAGGATGGTCCCCGATCCGAGCCCCGGTACAAGCACCGATCCGAGCCCCGGTACAAGCACGGAACCGAGCCCCGGTACAAGCACGGAGCCGAGCCCCGGTACAAGCGCGGAGCCGAGCCGCAGCCCGAGCCCCGATCCCAACCCGCCGACACCCGCAGCAGACAAGGACTGATCTCCATGACGACCCGCGAACAGCAAGTCACCGAGGTCTTCGTCGAGGTGGCCGACTTCCTGATCGACGACTTCGACGTGATCGACTTCCTTCAGAAGCTGTCGGTGCGCTGCATGGAGCTGCTGGACGTCGCCGCCGTCGGCGTCCTGCTCGCCGACGAGAACGGTGTCCTGCACGTACTCGCGGCCTCCGACGAACACACCCGGCTGCTGGAGCTGTTCGCGCTCCAGCACGACCAGGGTCCCTGCGTCGACTGCTACCACGACGGCGAGCCGCGGACCAACGTCGACCTCGCGGCTCCCGAAGTGGCCGGCGCCTGGCCCGAGTTCACCGCCGGGGCCGAGGCCACCGGATTCGTCGCCACCAACGCGCTGCCGCTGCGGCTGCGCGGCCGGGTGATCGGCGCGCTCAGCCTCTTCCAGACCGACCCGGAGCCGCTGACGGACCAGGACGTGACCCTCGCCCAGGCCCTCGCCGACGTCGCCACCATCGCGATCCTCCAACAGCGCACGCTCGCCCACGCCGAGGCCGAACGCGACCAGCTCCGGTACGCCCTCAACGCCCGCATCACCATCGAACAGGTCAAGGGCATCCTCGCCGAGCGCTGGCACCTGGGCGTCGACGAGGCGTTCAGCGTCTTCCGCGCCTACGCCCACGCCCACGGCCGCAAACTCTCCGACCTGGCCCGCGAGATCGCCGACGGCACGCAGGCCACGGAGACCATCCGCACCTTTCCGACGCGCGCGCGGCGGACGGGCGCGTAGGAGCGGGACGCTCAGGCACCGGGACGCTCAGGCACTGGGAACACTCAGGCACTGGGAACACTCAGGCCGGTGTGAACACGACCTCGAAGTCCCGGACGTGGTGGGCGATTTCGCCGGGCGGCAGGACCGCCGCGTCATCCGGCGAGCTGCCGAGCGACCTGGCCTGGCTGACGAACCGCTGGACGGCGGCCCGCTTACGGGCGGCCACCTCTTCCGGCAGCCGGACGAGGGACGCCGACGCCCACGGCACGCGGGGGTCGTCGGGGCGGGCCCAGTGCCACATCCACACGGGGTAGAGCAGGCAGGGCACGGACGCCTTACGGGCGGCGGTCAGCGCCGCGCGGCCCGTGGCCTCGTGGTCGCTGTGGACGTCACCGGTCCACGGCGCCAGGCACAGGTCGGCGTCGGACAGCAGCGGCACCAGGGCCGCGGCGACCTCGTCCTCATGGCCCGCCACCTCGGTGTCCGCCACTCTCAGCCGGACGATGTCCTGCGCGTCGGCGCCGAGTTCGGCCAGCGCCTCGCGCAGCTCCGCGGCCCGGATGCCGACAAGCTGGTGGGAGGTGATGGCCGTGCTGTCGGCGTGGGACAGCTCGCCGTCGGTCACCGACACGACGGTGACCGCCACACCGGCCGCGGCGAGCAGCGCGATGCTGCCGCCCACCCCCAGCACCTCGTCGTCGGGGTGCGCGGCCACGACCACCACCCGTCCGGCGGTGGGCAGTTCGGTGTCGGCCAGGTGCGCCCAGCCGTCCCAGGCGCGCCAGTGCTCCTCGTCGGTGCCGGGCGCCTGGAGCGGATCGGCGTGCTCGGTACTTTCGTTGTGCGGGTCGTCGGTGTGCGGGGTGTCGGTGCGCTGCTCGTCGGCGTGCGGGGTGTCGGTGCGCTGCTCGTCGGCGTGCGGGGTGTCGGTGCGCTGCTCGTCGGCGTGCGGGGTGTCGTGCTCGGGGTGGTGCGGGGTGTCGTGCTGGTCCATCAGGATGTCTCCCTACCGGCCACGGGGCCGCCCGGTTCCGCGCGATTGGTTTCCTTGACGCCGTGCGCGATGGCGTCGGTGTCGAAGCCGCCCTCGGTGATCAGGCGAGCCAGGTGCGAGATCTTGTGCCGGCGCGCTCGGGCGAAGGAGCGCAAGGTGGCGAAGGCCTGGTCGAGGGACATGTTCCAGCGCTCGGCGAGGATGCCCTTGGCCTGCTCGACGATGATCCGGCTGTTGAGCGCGTACTGGAGCTGGTCGCGTTCCGCCTCGGCGTGCGCGAGGGTCCGCTGCTGGAGGATCGCGATGGTGGCCACGTCGGCGAGGGCCTGGCCGAGGACGATGTCCTCCGGTCCCAGGGGCGCGGGGTCGGTCCTGAACAGGCTCAGCGCGCCGATCACCCGGCCGCGCAGCCGCAGCGGCAGCGCGCTGGTGGCGGCGAACCCGCTCTCGTGGGCGCCGCGGCCGAACAGCGGCCAGCGCTCGACGGCCTCGTCCCCCGTGAGGTCGACGTTCGTACGGGGCCGCCCGTCGCGGTAGCAGTCGACGCACGGGCCCTGGTCGTACTGGAGGGCGAAAAGCTCCAGCAGCCGGGTGCGTTCGTCGGAGGCGGCCAGCAGGTGCAGGGCGTCGTACTGGTCGGCGAGCAGGACGCCGACCGCGGACACGTCCAGCAGATCCAGGCAACGTACGGACAGCTTCTGGAGGAAGTCGATGACGTCGAAGTCGGCGGTCAGGGAGTCGGCCGCCTCGACGAAGACCTCGATGACCTGCTGTTCTCGGGTGGGCATGGCGTCAGTCCTTGTCTGCGGCGGGCGGGAGGGGTTCGGCGTCGGAGGCCAGCCGCAGTCGCCTGGCCACGACGTCCTGGGACACGTCCGTCACGGTGCGCCCGCTGCCGTACGCGTGGGCCCGCAGCCGCAGCAGGGCGTCGGCGAGGGAGACGGCGAGCTGGACGCTGACCATGCCGGTCGCCTGGTGGACCACGGCGTGGTGGAGGAAGGGGAGGGGGTCCGGCGGGTCCGCGGGGTCCGGCAGGTTCACAGGGTCCGGCAGGGTCACAGGGTCCTGAGGACGCATAGGACCCCGCTCTTGGCGTGCCGGACCGGCACCCTCCAGGAAGTACCTGGTCAGGGCGGCGGCCAGGATCGCCGCGTCGGCGCTCTGCCCGCTGGTCAACGGCCCCGGCGCGCGCCGTACCGCGGTCAGCACCCCGAGTCCGATCCCGCCCATGCGCAGCGGGAAGCAGAAGACCGCGCGCGCCGCCAGGCCGGGCGCCTCCATGACCAGCTCGGGCCAGCGGTCGTGGCGGACGCGCGCCAGATCCGGCACCCGTACCGTCGTACCGCCCACCATGCAGTCGGGTCCCGGGCCCTGCCCCAGCGTGAGCTGGAGGTCTTCGAAGCCGCGCGACACGTCGTCGGAACACCACAGCACCTCGGTCCTGCCCGGCTCGTTCCCCAGCGAGACGGCGACGCCGTCCACGTCCAGGGCCGCGGCGCCCGCCACGGCCACCGCGGGCGACCCCTGGCCGTCCTGGAGCAGGCGCAGTGCCTCCGCCAGGCGCTCAGCCGCCACCGGGCACCACCGCATACGGCCTCACATGGCCTCGATTCCCCAAGCGCGGAAAGAACGACGGACGGAGACCGGTCACGCGGTCATCGCGTTCGCGTAAGGGTGAACGGTCATCCGTTCAGCGGTTGTGGGTTCCGCCCGTCACGGCGAGGTGATCCGCGGGAGATCCGCGGCCCCGGTGGCGGCATCGCACTCAACCGACTGCGCCAGGGGCAGGGACGCTTCTTCCACCCTACCTCCGGGGTGTCCGCGGGCCCCTGACGTCACACCGTGCGGCCGACCGGGAGGTCGGCGGCGCGGCGCAGTACCGACCGCAGATCCCTGGCCGCCGCGGGTGCCGGCACCCCGGTGAGCGCCGCGGCCCGCCCGTATGTGTGGCCGCCGAACATGACCAGGCCCACCAGGGCGTCCCCCCGCCCCGCCTCGGTCAGCTGCCGCGGCACGCCCGGCTCTCCCGGCACGCTCACGTACCTGCACCACAGGTCGGCCGCGAGCCGGCGCCGCTCCTTGTCCGGCGGCGCGTCGGCCCCCCCCGATACGACAGCGCCACCGCCGCCGCCACCGCGTCGGCCCCCCGATACGACAGCGCCGCCGCCACCGCGTCGACCGCCCGCTCCGGATCGCGGCACAGCGACAGCGCCAGCCAGAACAGCGCGTCCGCGTGCCGTTCGTACACGCCCAGCTCGTACGCGCCCGGCGCGCCGCCCGCCGGATTCCGCCCATGGGGGTGTGCGTCAAAGCCCTCACCTGCTCACACCGTGCGTTCGGACAACCGCCGGGGGCAGGGGCGCACCCCCGTACGCTGTCCCCCTCCCCACCCCCGCCAGCACCCCGATCCGGGACCGGTGGGGGTTATTCGAAGAACTTCAGGCTGAAGCCGGTGTCGGAGGTGGGGCCGGGGACGTTGGCGCGGGAGTAGGTGGTGTTGCCCCACCAGCAGAAGGTGCCGGTGAACCAGTAGCGGTTGGACCAGGAGTAGGGGGTGCCCTTGGGGACGGCGGTGAACATGAGCGGGAAGCGGGGGCCGGCGGGCGGGCTGGTGCCGATGTCGCCGTTGAGGAGAACGAAGCTGTGGGAGCCGGGGCCGTTGACGTAGAGGGTGGGGTCCCAGCCGGACATCATGGTGGCGGCGTGCGCGCCGAACAGGCAGCCGTTGGACTTGTACCAGTCCCAGACGTACGTCGGGTCACCGCCGGAGCGCAGCCGCAGATCGGCCATGCAGTACTGGTCGCTCCAGCTCCCGTTGGCCGAATAGACGATGTGGAGCCGGCCGTTGGGGTCCTTGATGGCGGCGGGCGCCTCGTTGATGTACGGGTTGCCGACGACGCGCTCCCAGCTCTCGCGCGGCTGGGAGATGATGTAGCGCGCGCCGGTCGGCGTGGTGGGGCTGCTCATCCGGACGATGTACAGGTTCTGTTCGACGTTCGTGTCGCCCGACCAGCCCGACCAGACGAACCAGCGCTGCCCGTTGAAGGTGAAGAGATTCCCGTCGATGGCCCATTTGTCGTTGGGCAGGGCGAGTTGGGTCTCGGCGCCGTAGCCGCTGTCGGCGGTCGCCGAGCTGATGACGTACATCCGGTGCGCGGCTCCGGCGCCCGAGGTGAAGTAGATGTAGTAACGGCCGCCGTCCACCACGATCTCCGGGGCCCACACCTCACCGCGGCCCTTGGTGTCCGACCAGACCTTGTGGGAGGCCGCCGCGCCGAGGGCGTCGGGCGACGACGCCTTCCGTACGGCGATGCCGCCGCCCGACGTCTCGGCCGAGATGTACGTGCTGCCGACCCGGATCACGCTCGGGTCGGCGTTGTGGATGGTGGTCTGGGACGCCTGGGCGGGCGCGGAACACAGCACGGCCAGCAGGGCGAGTACTGCCACGAGGGCTGCGCACACTGTGCCGGCCAGGGCACCCCGGCCGGTGCCGGACGAACCGCCCGGGTCACCGCCGGACGAGCCGCCCAGACCGGTGCCGGACGAACCGCCCCGGCCGCCGACTGCCAAGGCACTGTGGAGACTTCGCAGAAGCTTCATAGTCCCGTTCCATGGTCGGGCCTCCGCTTCGACGCCGGGCGGGCGGTGGAGCGCCCGCCGAGGGACGACGTCCGGTCAGAACCGCATCGGAGGGGGGAACTTGGCGCTCTGACCGCTTGAATCCCACCGTTTCCACCGCTCCCGCACAAGGGTCAACACCGGTGGTAGCACGTTCCCACAGCATCGCGAGTGAACGTGGGCATGTCAATCACCCAAGGCGGTGCGACTCCCCCCGTCAACCCGCACTCCCCCGCGCCCCATTGACACCATCCGCCCCGGATCACCATCATGTGCACGCCACACGTGTTCGCGTATGCCGCAAATGCCCCCTCCGCACGCACCGCCGCGCAGCCGGACCCGCCCTGCCGGGGCACCGTCAGAGCATGCCCAGAGCGCCACCGGCAGCACGGCCCGCCCCCCACCGGACCGTCAGGAGAAGCCCCGTGCCCAACGTCGACCGCCGAAGGTTCCTGCAACTCGCCGGAGCCACCGCCGCCGCGTCCGTCCTCACCGGCGGCATCGCCAAGGCCGCCTCGATCCCGGCCGCCGCGGGAACCGGCACCCTCAAGGACGTCGAGCACATCGTCGTCCTGATGCAGGAGAACCGCTCCTTCGACCACTACTTCGGCACCCTGCGCGGCGTGCGCGGCTTCGGCGACCCCCGCCCGGCCACCCTCCCCAGCGGCAAGTCCGTCTTCCACCAGGCGGACTCCGCCGGGCACGAGACGCTCCCCTTCCGGCCGAACATCGACAACCTCGGCCTCCAGTTCCTCCGCGACCTCGACCACAGTTGGTACGGCACCCACCAGGCGTGGAACGGCGGCAACTACGACCGCTGGATCCCGGCCAAGTCCACCACGACGATGGCGCACCTCACCCGCCAGGACATCCCGTACCACTACGCGCTCGCCGACGCGTTCACCATCTGCGACGCCTACCACTGCTCGATGCTCAGCTCCACCGACCCCAACCGGTACTACATGTACACGGGTTACTCGGGCAACGACGGCAAGGGCGGCGGCCCGGTGCTGGGCAACGAGGAAGCCGGATACGGCTGGACCACCTTCCCCGAGATCCTGGAGCAGGCGGGCGTCTCCTGGAAGGTCTACCAGGACACCGGCACCGGCCTGAACTCCGGCGGCGGCTGGGGCTGGACGAGCGACCCCTTCATCGGCAACTACGGCGACAACTCCCTGCTGTACTTCAACCAGTACCGCAACGCCCAGTCCGGCAGCGCCCTGTACGACAAGGCCCGCACCGGCACCTCGGCCCGCAACGGCGACGGCTACTTCGACCGGCTCAGGGCCGACGTGGTGGGCGGAAAACTCCCCCAGGTCTCCTGGATCGCCGCCCCCGAGGCGTTCTGCGAACACCCCAACTGGCCCGCCAATTACGGTGCTTGGTACATCTCCCAGGTGCTGGACGCGCTCACCGCCGACCCCGACGTGTGGAGCCGTACCGCCGTCTTCCTCACGTACGACGAGAACGACGGCTTCTTCGACCACGTCGTGCCGCCCTTCCCGCCCGCCTCCGCCGCGCGCGGACTGTCCACCGCCGACGTCACCCAGGACCTCTACACCGGCGGGCTCTCCGGTTACGCGGCCGGGCCGTACGGGCTCGGGCCGCGCGTGCCGATGCTGGTGCTCTCGCCCTGGAGCACGGGCGGCTGGGTCTGCTCGCAGACCTTCGACCACACCTCGATCGTGCAGTTCATCGAGAAGCGCTTCGGCGTGCGCAACCCGAACGTCTCGCCCTGGCGCCGCGCGGTCTGCGGCGACCTCACCGCCGCCTTCGACTTCACCCGCAGCAACGCCGCCGCGCCCGCGCTCCCCGGCACCGGCGGCTACGTACCACCGAACCACAACAACCCCGGCGACTACGTGCCCACCCCGCCCGCCACCGGCGCCGTCCCGCGCCAGGAACCGGGCCTGCGCAACGCCCGCCCGCTGCCGTACGACCTGGCCGCCGACACCCAACCCGCGGGCGGGCGCTTCCAGTTCACCTTCCGCAACTTCGGCACGGCGGGCGCCGCCTTCCTCGTCACCTCCGCGGTCCGCTCCGACGGCCCCTGGCCGTACACCGTCGAGGCGGGCAAATCCCTCGTCGACACCTGGCTGATGCCCGCCGCCTCCGACCGCTACGACTTCTCCGTCTACGGCCCCAACGGCTTCCTGCGCCGCATGGCCGGCACCGCGGGCTCCGTCGGCCCCGAGGTGACCGCCCGCCACACCCCCGCCACCGGCCAGGTCACCCTCGTCTTCAGCAACCCCACCGGCGCCCCCGTCACCTTCAACGCCACCGACGCCTACGCCCCCACCGCCCACTACACCTACACCGTCGCCGCCGGCGCCTCCCGCACCGTCCCCGCCTGGGGCGTCCCCGCCGGCAACCACTGGTACGACATCACCGTCACCACCACCACCGACCCCGCCTACCTCCGCCGCTTCGCCGCCCACGTAGAAACCGGCACCCCCAGCACCAGCGACCCGGCAACATCAACAACCTGAGGACCACGCGGCCGCGCGAGTCCGTCCAGATCCAGCACACCCCAGTCCGCCGGACGAGCCATGGTCTGGTCCGCCCAGTTGAACCGCCCGCTGCGGACGGTCAGTTGTTGATGGTCTGGATCTCCCGGACCGTCACCTCTCGCGGGTCGCCGACCCTGCCGTCGGGCAGGGCGTAGGAACCGCCGTTCGAACCGGTCCAGCTCACCTGCCAGTTGACGGAGACATCAAGCTGATATGGCGGGGTGTTCTGCGTCGAGCGCAGGTACGTCACACCGCAGGGAGGGGCTGCCTTCGGGTCGCCGTTGTAGGCGGCGCCGACCTTGCCGTCGGGTCCGATCGGGCAGTCGCCGGAGGACGGGAAGACGATGGCGTCGGAGGTGCCGGGGGTGATGTGCACGGCGGACGGCTCCGCGGTGGTCTCGGCCCAGATCTCCCGGCCGCCGCCCAGGTCCACCGACGCCCGCACCTTCACCGGCGTGTACACCTGTCGCAGGGTCACCCAGGTGGGGATGTTGACCGTCTGCGGGCCCGCGGGATTGGTCACGATCTTCACGCCGGGTACGCGGGTGTGGGCGAAGGCGAGCCTGGAGAGCATTTCCGGGGTGATCACATGCCCGGTCCCGGCAGGCGGCATCTGGCCGTTGGGCACCCACCTCGGCGTCTGGTCGTTACAGCCCATCTGTGCCGACGGGTCGGCGTCCGGATTGACAGTCACCAGCCACCACATTCCCTTGCCGGCCTCGGCGCTGTTGAAGTCCTTGTAGCCCTTGTCCCCGCCGGGGTAGTCCAGCCCGTTCTGGTAGTGGTCCCGGTCCATCCCCATGGCGGTACGGAAAGTGCCGTGCACTTGCGGCAGTTCGTCGTTGAAGTTCTTCGTGTACTCCGCCTTGAACTGCTCGGGGGTGTACTTCGGCCCGAACCAGCAAGGCGGCGGCGTCCAGTTGACGTTGACCGACGCCAACGGGCGGCTCGCGCCGCTCGGCCTGCCCGTGGGATACGTCAGCCGGTACCCCTGGGCGATGGCCTCCAGGTTTCCGCTGCTGTCACCCGATCCCTTTCCACCCGACGGCGGCAAACCGGTGTCGTCGAAGGCGTAACCCGGTGCCGCCGCGAGTAACACGATGAGCGCCGCGAGGGGCAGCGCGCGGCGGAGTGACCCCGTACCCGTCATTGCTTGCACTCCAACGCCCTTTCCTTAGTGGTGATCGACTGTGCTCGCCAGAGCTGCGTGCCGGGCCGGAACAGGCTGAGCACCAGTTGGTACGACACGTAGTTGCGGTCGTCAGCGCCGGTGACGTGCACCTTCCCGGTCCCGATCTCCTTGCTGAACAGCTTCGACTGGTCCTCGCAGAAGGTGACTTCGGCCGCCGAGTTCTTGGCGAGGAGCTTGACGGCGGGCCGGAAGAAGCGGTCGGTACCGGTCACCGTCTTCTTCGCGTCGATGTGCATCTGGACGTACTGCTTCGCGTAGCTGTACGCGTCGCCTTCCGCGTACGTGTTCAGGGCGCCGCCCTTCACGCTCTGCTCGACCACGCCGTGCGTCATCGACTGCATGAAGTCGGCCGACGCGGTCAGAACCCCGGCCTCGGCGTCGTCCGCCGGAAGCCGCCAGTCGAAGTCGAGCTTCAGGTCCGCAGGGAGCGCGAGCGCCGGGTCGACGGTCAACACCGCACCCGTCGCCGTCGGTTGCGCCGATGTCGCGGTCGCCGTCGCCGTGGCCGGTGGCGCCGTGGTCGGGGAAATCTTGCTGTCGCCGCCACCTGAGCCGCCGCCGCAAGCGGAGAGCGTCAACGCGGCGGTCGCCGCGAGAGCCGCGACGGGAAATGCTGAGCGGGCTCGCATGGTCGAAGTCTCCCGATCGGTTGTCCGTGGGCACCGTTCGGGGCGTCGGCAAACAGGGCCCCTCGGACCCCGCACGCCTGACCCCCCGTATCCGCCACCCACGGTAGCGAAGAGAACGCGTGAGGTTCGAGAGTGCTCCCGCGCTCAGCGCGTCACGATCGCATCACTGCGCGGGGAACACGACGGCGGCGGTGCCGGCATCCGGCGTCACAGGGCGATCAGGCCCGCTGGGGTGGGGCGGAAGCCGCAGGTGTCGAGGTAGAAGGGGCGGAGGTGGGGCTCGAAGTCGACGTGGAGCCATTCGCAGTGGGCGGCGCGGGCGTGGTGGGCGGCGGTGGCGACGAGGTGGGCGCCGACGCCCTTCGTGCGGTGGGGCCGGGAGACGACGGTGTCCAGGATGACGGCGTGGGCGCCGCCGTCCCAGATGACGTTGACGAAGCCGATGAGGCGGGTGTCGTCGTGGGCGCAGACCCAGCCGAGGCTGTGGCGTTCGAGGCGGGCGCGCCAGTCGGTGCGGGCGGGCGGTCCGCCGAAGCCGTCGGCGTGGAGGGAGTTGAGGGCGTCGTTGTCGACGTGACCGCGCCACTCGTAGGTGATCGTCACGCCGCGATCGTACGGGGCCGGAGGGGACTCCGGGCGGCGGCGGCAGGCCGGGGCTCACGCTGAACGGCGTCCGCTTCGACGGGCGGGACATCGCGTCCATCGGTCCCGGCCGCTACCGCAACAAGCACGCCGCCACGGTCTTCCAGCAGTACAACCTGCGGCCGTACATGACGGCCCTTCAGAAGGTCGTCACCGCGATGGCGATCACCGGCACCAGGCCCGCCAGCGGGCGGCGCAAAGCCCGCGCGCTCGACATCCTGGCCGGTGTCGGCCTCGACCCCGACGCCGCGCACCGCGATGTGCTCAAGCTCTCCGGCGGGCAGCAGCAGCGCGTCGCCGTCGCCAGGGCCCTGGCCTGCGACGTCGACATCCTCTTCGCCGACGAACCCACGGGAAACTCGACGAGGACACCGCCGACAGCATCATCGACATCTTCCGCGACCTGGCGCACATCCGGCACAAGTGCGTCATCGTCGTCACCCACAGCCAGACCCTCGCCGCCCGCTCCGACCGCACCCTCATTCTCCGCAAGGGCAAAGTCACGACGACGCGGGCCGCCTGAGCCTGTCAGTGGCCCCTTATAGCGTCAGCCCATGACCGAAACCTCAACGCTGGACCCGTTCACGTTCTTCGAGTACGACCACGACCCCGGCAATTACTGCCTGCTGCTCAGCGACACCCACATGGTCCCCGTCATGGACGTCTTCGAGGAGTGCGAGCAGTACGGCAGCGGCTACGGCTGGACGGGCGTCGCCCGCTCGGCCATCCGCTCCCGCGCGCCCGAACTCCTCGACCGCCTCTCCTTCGACCCGGAAGCGGGCATGTTCGTCGCCTACGGCACGGACCCCGAAGCGCTCCAGGCCCTGGGCGCGCTGCTCAAGGAGGCCCTGACCGACAAGGCGGTCCTCAAGCACCTGATAGAGACCGGCGATCCGGACTGGTTCGACTGAACTCGGCCGCGACGAAGCCCCGTTCCCCCGCCCCTCCGCCCACCGACCCCGCCCTCCGCCCGCGACGGACCCCCGAACCCCCAGACCCCCGGCCCCCCGGAATCACCGCATCCGCGTCAAGAAGTCGTATGAGACGTGTAAATTGGTCGCTGGTGTGCCGGGAAGTCTGGTCGGCGAATACGAGAGAACTCTCTTCGCTGATCGGGGGCACCGTCCGTGGTAGTCGTGACGTGGATGCGGGCGAAACACGCGGTGCCGGATGAGTGACTGGCACGCGTGGGCGGCCGTCGCCGTCTTCTTCGGGACATACGCGCTGATCATCAGCGAACGCGTCCACCGAGTCGCGGCGGCGCTCGGCGGCGCCGGACTGATGCTCGCGATCGGCGCGACCGACGACGTCTCCGCCTTCTACTCCGAAGACTCCGGCATCGACTGGAACGTCATCTTCCTGCTGCTGGGCATGATGATGATCGTCGGCGTGCTCAAGCGCACCGGCCTCTTCGAGTACCTGGCGATCTGGTCGGTGAAGCGGGCGCGGGCCAAGCCGTTCCGCGTGATGGTGATGCTCATCGTCGTCACCGCCACCGCCTCCGCGCTGCTGGACAACGTGACGACGGTGCTGCTCGTCGCGCCCGTCACCCTGCTGGTCTGCGAACGCCTCGCCCTGCCGTCCGCGCCGTTCCTGATCGCGGAGGTGTTCGCCTCCAACATCGGCGGGGTCGCCACGCTCGTCGGCGACCCGCCCAACATCATCATCGCCAGCCGCGCGGGACTGTCCTTCAACGACTTCCTCGTCCATCTGGCCCCGCTGGCAGTGGTGTTGGTGCTCGTGCTGATCGGCCTGTCACGCGTGATGTTCCGCTCGGCGTTCGACGGGGACGCAGACCGCGCGCTGGCGGTCATGGAGTTGGACGAGCGCGAGGCGATACGCGACCCGCGGATGCTCAAGCAGGGCCTGGCCGTACTCGCCCTCGTCATCGCCGGTTTCGTCCTGCACCCGGTGCTGCACCTCGAACCGAGCATCGTGGCCCTGCTCGGCGCGGGACTGCTCGTCGCGGTGTCCCGGGCGAACACCGGCGAGGTGCTGACCGAGGTCGAGTGGCCCACCCTCGCCTTCTTCGCCGGGCTGTTCGTCATGATCGGCGGCCTGATCGACACCGGCGTCATCGGCCAGGTCTCCGACGCCCTCGCCAACGCCGTCGGCGACCGGGAACTCGGCGGCTCCATGCTGATGCTCGGCGCCTCCGCCGTCCTGTCCGGCGTCGTCGACAACATCCCGTACGTCGCCACGATGGCGCCCGTCGCCGCCGACCTCGTCCGTCACCTGGGCGGCGACCCCGACCACGTCATGTGGTGGGCGCTGACCCTCGGCGCCGACCTCGGCGGCAATGCCACCGCGATCGGCGCCTCGGCCAACGTCGTCGTGCTCGGCATCGCCGAACGCGCCCGACAGCCCATCTCCTTCTGGCAGTTCACCCGCTACGGCCTCGTCGTCACCGCCGCCACCGTCGCCGTATCGGCCCTCTATCTGTGGCTGCGCTACTTCGCGCTGGCGTGAGCGGAAGCCGTACCGAAGCCGTACCGGAAGCCGTACGGGCCCGGGAGCTCACGTTGTCGTGCAGACCGTGCCGTTGAGGGTGAAGACGGTCGGCGGGGGCGCCGCGCCGTCGTTGGCTCCGGTGAAGCCGAAGGAGGCGGAGTTGCCGCCGTTGGCGGCGAGCGTCGCGTTCCAGTCGACCGGGGTGGCCACGACCTGCTTGCCGGTCTGCGTGACCTGGGAGTTCCAGAAGCCGGACACGGACTCGCCCGCGCTGGGGAAGGCGAAGGCGAGCGTCCAGCCGGTGATCGGGCTCGGGCCGGTGTTGGTGACGGTCACCTCGGCGTTGAAGCCGTTGCCCCAGCCCGCGGTGGTGCGGTAGCCGACCTGGCAGGTCGAGTGCGCGGGGGTGCCGGTGCGTACGGTCACCGGGTCGGACGGCGGCGACAGCCGGCCGTTGGCGTCCCGCGCCAGGACGTTCCAGGTGAAGGTCGTACCGGGCGTGAGATTGTGGACGGTCGCGGAGGTGCCCGTGCTGTCGGCCAGCAGCTCGCTGACCGTGCCGACCTGCCGGTAGACCTCGTAACGGGTCACCGCGCCGCCGGTCGACGGCGTCCAGCTCACGGTGGCGGTGGTGTCCCCGGCCGCGGTCACCTTCGGCGCGCCGGGCGCGGTCAGGGCCGAGCCCGTACCGGCCTTGGGGTGCAGGGTGACGGTGGTCAACGAGTAGGGCGGCAGCGTCTGCTGGGCGCTGTAGGCCGACGTGACGGTGTCGATCGCGGCGGCCTGGTCGCGGTAGGTGTCCACGGTCACCCCTGCCGATGTGTCGGGGGTGAAGCCGGTGTAGTGCAGGGCCACGGTCCGCGCCGCCGAGGGGTCCTTGTTGATCAGCAGCACGCTCAGGTCGCCGTTCGCACGGCGCACGGCGTGTGCCGCGACCGTCGCGGCACTGCTGCCCGCGCCGACCATCCGGTCCCCCGGCCGCCCGAGCCGGCTCAGCATCTGGATCGCGTAGTACGGCGGGAACGGCGTGTTGAGCGCGGGCTCGCACACCGTGCCGACGCAGTTCGCACTGGACAGCACACCCCAATCGCCGTAGTCGGTCGCGCCGTTGGGTGACGTCGAGATCTGCTGGGCGCCGTTGTGCGTGTCCCACCAGTCGACGGTGAACACCCCGCTCTGGAGGGCGGTCAGATACGCGTCGGCGCCGAACAGCGCGTTCGGCTGCGTGTCGACGTCCCGGCCGCCGTTGACCTCGGTGAGCGCGATCGGGGTGTCGCCCGCGCCCGCCGCGTTCAACTGGTCCTTCAACTGGCCGAGTTCACCGGCGAGCTGCGAGGGCGTGTTGAGCATCTGCGCGGTGTCCGACGTGCTCGGGTACCAGTGCACGATCACGAAGTCGGCCTTGCCCGCGATCAGCGGGATGACCGTGTGGTTCCAGTCGGCGCTCTCGCCGTCGGCCATCACTCCGTCCGGCCAGTTGCCCGGCATGGTCAGCACCGCGCCGACCTTCACCGTCGGGTCCACGGCCTTCATCGCCGACACGTACTGGAGCACGTTGTTCGCGTACGCGGCGGGCGACTTGTCGGCGTGGTCGTCCTGCTCCCAGCCGGAGCCGTAATGCCCGTTCCCGTACAGCTCGTTGCCTACCTCCCAGAACTTCGCGCCGTACCCCTTGGTGACGTTGGCGTACCGCACCCAGTCCGCGGCCTCCTGCGGGGTGCCGGAGCCGTAGTTGGCGATGAGCATCGGCTGGGCGCCGATCTTCTTGACCGTGCCCATGAACGCGTCGAAGTCCGTGCCGGGCGCCACGTATCCGCCGGGCGCGGTGTTCGTCCGCCAGTGGTAGATGTCGCCGTACGAGCCGCCGGGGTAGCGCAGCATGCCGACGTCGGCCGCCTGGAGCAGGTCCTGGACCTGCGGCTCGTTCATCTGCGCGTCCCACACGGCGCTGTTGAGGCCGTACGCCGTGCCGGGGATCGTCCCCAGGCCCTCGTTGGCGTTGACGGTGACGTCCGCGGGCGCCGCGGGCGGGTCGTCGGCCCGCGCGGTGGCGCCACCAAGGAGCAGCGTGCCGAGGAGCGCGGCGGCGGAGGCCGCGGCCACGAGCGGGCGGCGGCGCCCGCGCAAGGGCTGGGGGCCGGGGGGCATGACAAGACGCACGGCGTACTCACCTTCGGGAGGCGGGATGTGGGGGGGTCGTGCCGCGTACGCGTGGGAGCGCTCCCACAATGCGGGCGACCGCCCCCACTGTCAATGGTTGGCACGCCCCCATCCGGGGCGGCGGGCGGGCGCGACGCGGGTCGCGCGGCGGTCGCCCGCAAGGCCGTCGCGCCCCAGCAGACGTACCGGGCGGAGAGCGCCGTCCTGTCGGGTGCGGTGGTCGGCAGCGACAACTCCGGCTATACGGGCACCGGTTACGCGGACTACGTGAACGCGAGCGGCGACTACGTACAGTGGACGATCCAGGCGCCCGCGGCCGGTTCGTACACGCTGACCTTCCGCAGCGACGACGGCACCGTCCGCGCCACGGTCGCCTTCGCGCCGGCCGAGGCGCCCGTCACCCTCCACGGCTACGCCCCCCGCAAGCCCCCCGCAAGCCCGCCGTGGCCGTCACCACCGGCTCCGTCAGCTACGACACCGGCACCAAGCTCGTCCGCTTCACCGCCACCGCCGACCCCAGCGCGTCGGGCGGCAACCGCGCGGTCCTCTCCATCACGCCCTGATTCCCGGGGACCGACCCGCGCGGACAACGCGTATTCAGCGGGGCCGACCGGCCGGTCGGCCCCGCTCTCGCGTCCGCGCGCGAGATCTTCCGTGGGTACGCATGTTTGAAAGGCGCGGGCCGGTAAAGGCGGTTGTCGACAGGGACTTTCCGGGGGACAGAAGGGGAAGAGGGCGTCGTGGGAATTCTCGCATGGATCATCATCGGATTGCTGGCCGGGGCTATCGCCAAGGCGCTGATGCCGGGGCGCGACCCGGGCGGTGTCATCGTGACGATGGTCATCGGCATTCTCGGAGGACTGCTCGGCGGCTGGCTGGGCAAGGTCATCTTCCACGTCCACTCGATCAAGGGCTTCTTCCATCTGTCCACGTGGATCGCGGCCATCGTCGGCTCGCTGATCCTGCTGGTGATCTACCGCGTCGTGACGGATCGACGCCGCGCCTGAGCCCCAGGCGCTCGCGGCCCGCTGATTGGCCGCTGAATCCGGGGGCAGAAGACACTTCAGGAGGTTGATCGTCATGGCAGCGTTGCTCATCGTTCTTCTACTGGCGCTGGTTCTTATCGGCGCAGGCTTCGCCGTGAAACTGCTTTTGTGGATCGGTATCGTGGTACTGGTCCTGTGGGCGCTGGGATTCCTGCTGCGCTCGACCGGCCCGAGCGGCACTCGTGGCCGCTGGTACCGCTGGTAAACGGCCAGGAAGCCAAGCGAAACAGGAAAAGCACCGAGAAAAAACGGCACGGCACAGAGCCAGGAAAGAGGAATTCATCATGAGCGACAGCGACAAGGCGAAGGCCAAGGTCGACCAGGTGAAGGGCAAGGCCAAGGAGACCGTCGGTCACGCCGTCGGCAACGAGAGCCTTGAGGCCGAGGGCCGTGCCGACCAGGCCAAGGGCGATGTCCGTCAGGCCGGCGAGAAGGCCAAGGACGCCGCCAAGGACGTCTTCCACAGCAACAAGAGCGACGACTGAGGGCGGAAGCCCCCCGCCTCGTCCCCCGCGCCCCCCAGGAGGATCACCTCCCGGGGGGCGCGGGCGTGTCCGCGTACGCCCGTCCGAGTACACCCACCCGTGGGGTCTCCGTACGCGCGGGGGCGGGTCGGCGACCCCCCTCGCAGCTCCCCGCGCTTACTCCCTCGCCTGGCCCCGCACGCGCTCCCGCGCACGGTCACGGCCCGTCGCCCCACGTGCACCACCAGCCACTCACATTCGGCTGAAGATGCCATGGACACGACACTCCCGCGGAGTTAGCGTGGCACCCGCTCACGGTTCGACGACGTTGCGCAGGCGTAGTTGGACAACGTTGTCGAGGCGGGATTCGGGTCGATTCCAGCACCACCGGCCCACCACGCACTCCCCCTTCCCCCAAAAGGACTTGGAGTTGTCGCTATGAAGCGATCGGCTGCTCTCCTCGGCGCGTTAGCACTCGCCGCGACCGCCTGGACGGCGGGCACGGCGCATGCCGCACCGGCCTCGCCCGCGGGCGTCCGTCAGACGTCCGTCTCCGCCGCGCAGCAGAGCGCGGCGGAACGTTTCTGGACACCCGAGCGCCTGCGCGGCGCGAAGGACGTGACCGATCTGCCCGCTGCGACGGGCACGGCCGCCGCCCGTACGACGGCGGCGCCCGCCGCCTCGGGTCCCCGCGTGGCGGTCCCGCCGGTCGCGGGGCCGCGCACGACGGCGGGCGGCCAGGTCACGCCGATGTCCTCGCCCACCGCGTGGAACGGCGGCGGCCTGATCAGCACGACCGCGGGCAAGGTGTTCTTCCAGAACTCCTCGGGCGGCACCTTCGCCTGTTCCGCGACCGTCGCCAACGCCGACAACAAGTCGGTGGTCCTCACCGCGGGCCACTGCATCGTGAACGCGGGCACCGGCGAGTCCTACCAGAACTGGGTCTTCATCCCCGGCTACAGCCACGGCAACCGCCCGTTCGGCACCTTCTCCGCCCGCGTCCTGTACTGGTGGTCCGGCTATGTCTCGACGGCGGGCAACGCCAACTGGGACTTCGCCTACGCGGTGGTGAACACCGTCAACGGCCGTTCGCTGGTGGACACCGTCGGCGCCGAGGGCATCGCCTTCAACTCGCCGACCGGCCAGCACGTCCACTCCTTCGGCTACGGCGGCTCGGACGCCGAGGGCAACGGCGAGCAGCTCAACCACTGCGAGGGCACGGAGTATCCGGACGCCGGACGCGGCGACTCCACGATGTGGGGCATCGACTGCGTGCAGAGCGGCGGCTCCAGCGGCGGCGGCTTCCTGTCCAACTTCGACACGGGCGCGGGGACGGGGTACCTGGTCGGCAACATCAGCGTCAGCTCGGGCAACAACGAGTACCACCCGTACCTGGGCGACGAGGCCCTGACGACGTATCAGGCGGCGGGCGCGGCGTGACGCTGACGCCGGCCGGACCCTCTACCTCTCCAACGACGACGACTTCGGCGTCGACACCATCGCCGTGGACCCCGACGGCACTTGGACCGTCCACCAGAAGGTCCTCCCGCCCACGTCCGAGCCCGACAACGGCGAGATCCTGAAGGTCGACACCACCAAGCTCCCCCCGGTCCTCAAGACCGTGACGGTGACCATCCGCGGGCGCTGACCCGCACCGGCGTACGCCGCCGGGCCGCCCGCTCGGGCAGAGCGGGCGGCCCGGCGGTCGGACGAACGGCCCGGCAGTCGGACGAACGGCCCGGCAGTCGGACGAACGGCCCGGCAGTCGGACGAACGGCCCGGCGGTCGGACGAACGGGCCGGCGCTCGGACGAACGGGCCAAGCGGAGCCCGGCGTTCTCCCTTGGCCGAACGGAACGCGGCGATACGATGACGGTCCGTGAGGCGGCCGGGGTCGGTGGGGGGCGGGCGGGGTGGATCCGTTGGTGTTGGCGGCGGGAACGACGCTGGTGAGCGCGATGGCCAGTGACGCCTGGGAGGACGCGCGGGCGACCGCGCTGGCGCTGTGGCGGCGCGTGCACCCCGAGCGAGTGGCCACCGTGGAGGCGGAGTTGGCCGAGGTCCGGACGGATGTGCTGGCCGCGCGGGACAGCGGGGACGCCGAGACGGAGACGCAGCTCGCCGCGGACTGGCAACGCAGATTGCAGCGCATGCTGGACGCGGACCCGGCGCTGGCCGCCGAACTGCGCCGGGTGCTGGACGAGTTGAGCCCGGCCGCGGCCCCGACGACGCCCGGGACGACGGTCACCCAGCGCGCCACCGTCTCCGGCCGAGGCAACCGCGTCTTCCAGGCGGGCGGCAGCATCCACCTCACCGATGCCCCCGACGCCTGACCCGGCCGGACCGGCCGGCACTCCCGCCGCCGGCGGCCCAGCGGACGCCCGTTCGCTGGAGCAGACCGCGACGGCCGCACCCTCATCACCTCCTCCGTCGCCGGCACCCTCCGCCTCTGGCCCCTCGCCCCCGACACCGCCCGCGTCTGCGCCGCCGCCGCCAACGTCCTCACCGACGCGGTGTGGACCGCCCGCTTCCCCGGAGTTCCCTACCAACGGCCCTGCTCCTGAAGCTCGTTCAGGGACCCGTTGCCCGCGGCGACGCAGGGCGGCTCGGTGTGGGCGACCGCGGTGTCCCACAGGTGGTCGCCGGAGGTGCAGGTCCCGGCAGCGGCCGGTCGACGCCCAGTCCCATGAGGGCGGTTCGGGAGGCGTACGGGGTGCGGTGCCCGATCGTCTTCAGCGGACCAGGATCAGTCCGCAACTGTAGGCGCGGGCGTGGCCGATGCCGCGGGTGAGTGCGGTGACGAAGACCTGGGGATCGGTGACGGTGAAGGTCCCCTTGATCTCGGCGCGGGCGATGCGGAGGCCCTTGTGGGCTGCCGTGCTGGAGACCTTCGGGAGGATGCGCAGGGACAGGCGGTCGGTGTCGGTGTCGGCGCCGATCCTGGCCACGCCGTCGGGGGCGAGGGCTGGTTCACCGGTCGGCTGGAGGCGACGGGCGAACCACGCCTTCACGTGTTCGGGTCGGGTGTGGGCGACGCGGGTGCCACGCGTCTTCTCGGGTGCCCCAGAGGCGGGCGGACGACTGCGGACGGGATTGACGACCGTACGGAAAGCGACGTGCTCGCCGACCCGGAAGGTGCGGTCGATGGTGAGGGTGTGCGGTGGCTCGGCCAGCGCGCCGCGGGGGATGCGGCCCCAGTCGCCGGCGATGCCCGACTGCACCACGAGGGAGAGCTGGGCGGCGCGGAGGTCGACGGTCCAGGTCGACAGGATGCCCATCCGGGAACGGGCGTCGAGGCTGCCGTTCTCCACCCATCCCCTGAAACCGCTCATGACGGTCCTGTGCATGTCCTGCGCGTCGATCAGCGACTTGGCGGTGAAGGGATGCCGGGCGTCCAGCGTCAGGAGGGTGTGCGAGGTGACGAAACGGGCAGCCGTGCCTGGCACGGCGGGAACGTCGGGCTCGGTGTTCACGGGATGATGTCCCATTCGCTGGCGTGCGGGGCGATGGTGATGCGGTGGCGGGTCTCCCACCGAAGGCCGTGGACAGGGCCGTCCGAGTCGAACCGTACGGGCTGGTCGTGGACGGGCGCGACGCCCGGAAGGGGGTGCGGACTCTCGATCCACGCCCAGGTGCGTTCACCGGTCGCCGACGCGGTCGCATCACCGGACGGAGGAAGCAGGGATGTTGTCCCGAAGACCCCCTTCAGGTCGCCGAGGACGATGCCCAACGCCAGATCCCCAGAAGGCGGGCAGGATTTGCGGCCGAGCCACAGCAGACGCTTCGGGTGTTCCAAGGCGTGCCCGACCCGCTCCAGCAACGCGCGGTCGTCGTGCTCCAGACCTACGAGGAAGGCCGCGTCGGCGAGGTACCAGCGCTCGGTGATCATGGCGTTGCGGCGGACCTGCCCCGGCACGAGAGCGCCCGAGACCGGGTCCGCGGCGATCAACTTCGGTGCCCCGTACCAGCTTTCCAGTCCGTGACGTCCGAAGGGCTCGGGGGTCCGGGCCTCGGCGGCCGTGATCGTACCCTCGGCGGTCCCCGTAGCCGCTTCCCTGGCCGCCTCCACAGCCGCCGCCCGGCGGTGGTCGGTCGCGAGGTCGCGCGGACGGATCGGGAACGTTCCTCCGCCGACCGTGTGGTAATCGCGGAGCGGCGTGCCGGGGCGGTCCGCGCGGACGCCGAAGAGGACCGTGGCGAGTTCGCCGAGAGGCTCTCCCCGCTCCAGGCCGAGGGCTGCCGCGCAGAGCCCGATGACACCGGACTTGGTGGGCCGGGTGTGGGTGTCACGACGCGCGAACCTGCTGGACAGGCCCCAGGACTGCAAGGGCGCGGCCAGCCGGATGAGCAGGACGTGCGGCTGCGTCATCGAGTGAGGTCCTCGATCTTCTCCACCACGGTCGCGGACACCGCCGGATCCCGCCTCGCCAGCAGATCGTCGATCTGGGGATCGTAGGTGAGGACCCGCGCGGTGCGCAGGTCGTCGCGGCGACGGCTGACGAAGGCGTGGTGCCGCAGGAGTCGCCGGACCGCCGCGGGACCTGCCGGGCCTTCGCCACCGGCGCTCTCGGGTGATTCGTCGACGGGCAGTTGGAAGGCCGCCGCGTAGTTGTAGGGACGCTCGCCCTCGAACGCGAGGACCAGCGCCGGAAGCGAGCCGGTGGACGCGGTGGAGTTCTTCTTGGCCTCGGGAAACGCCTCCACGAAGGCGTTCACGAATTCCTTCTCGGCGTCGACCGCCGCTTCCTCCGCCTCGCCCTCCGTCATCCCCGCCACCCGCAGATTGAGCCGGAGTTGGGTGCGGTCGAGGACCGCGTGCCGGTAGAAGGTGCCGGAGATCAGCGACTGGTACCCGGTCATACCGGCGCCCGCGTCGTCCGCCGCGTCGAGGAAGCTCAGGGCGTTCCGCTTACGGTCGAGCTTCGCGTCGTCGGCCGCCGCGTAGAAGTCCTCGATCTGCTCCGCCTCGTGAACGGTGAAGGCGTGGCCGCTCTGCACTGCCCCGTCGACATTCGGTGAGTCCGCGATCTCGGCGAGGAAACGTCCGTAGAGGGCGATGTCCACCGCGTCGCGAGGAGCGATGGCGAGCAGGACGGCGTCGCGGGTCGGTTTGGGGAGGGGCGGAAGCGAGTGGGCCACGGGCTCGGCCGCGGACTGTTCCTCGGCGGGCGGAGTGTCGGCCTGCTGCTTGGCTCCCCGGCGGGGCTTCTTGGCCGTCGCCTGCTGGGCCAGCAGGTAACTGTCGCGCCACGCCCGGAGATCGTCCGCGTTGTCGGCGATGTGGGCGGCGATCCGCGTATCGGCGTCGGCGGGAGCGAAGATCAGGACCCTCGTCAGGTTGGCCACGGTCTTCTTGCCGAGGTCACCGAACTTCAGCCCGCTCGCCTCGATGATCGCGCGCGCCGTGACCAGAGCCTCCTGCTTCTCCCAGCCGTGCTCGGACTCCAGCACCCGGCCGGTGAGGATCGCCCACTCCCGCGTCCGGATACCCATGCTCCGGCCGGCGAGCGCACCGAGGCCGGCGTTGGCACGGTTGCGGGCGTGGACGCGCTCGGCACGCCTGCGGGCCTGGCTGGTGATCATGTGCCGTTCGGCCCCGCCGTAGACCAGACTCTTGGGTTGTCCGTTCTCGTCCCTTACGGGCAGAACTGCGACGAGCGTCTCGAGGAGGTGCAGGGAGAGGAACTGGCTTCGAGCGTCCTCGGTCACGTGGTCGCGTCCTTCCGCGTCGTCTGCTTGCTCTGCTGCTCCACCCGGCTGCGCGTCGGCGGAGTGTGGAACTCGACCGACCACTGGTAGGCGATACGCGCTGTGCGGTCGTTCCATCGGATCAGGTCCTCGGTGAGCTGGGTCCAGGAGGGCGGGGCCTGTTCACAGGCCCGGAGCCGAGTGACCGCGTGCTGGAGGTGTCGCCATGGGACGCGACGGCTGGCCACGATCCGGTCGAGGAGGCGTTGCGCCCCCGGATTCTCCGGCCCGCGTTCGGCACCGTCGCCGATCCGCCGGGCCGCGGCACCGAGGCTGCCGTAACCGTACGAGGGCGCCTGGCGGCCCTGGTGGTAGATCGCGAAGAGAAAGGCCACCCGCTCGAACAGCTCGCGGTGGTCGTCGCCGCCGTACCAGCCCGCCCTGATATGGGCGTTGGTCGGCTCCTTGGCGCGGCGCAGGTCGGCGAGCGTGCCGTACTCGCGGTTGCGTACGAGGGTGGTCAGCCAGTTGGTGAGGGCCGTGCTGTCGTGCGGGAAGGTGGCCGGGACGGCGAGTTCTTCGAGACCTCTGTCGTCAGTCATGCGCGCTCTCCCCTCGGAGTTCGGCGGGGGCCCTGTCGCCGGTCATGTCGTCCTCGAAGCGCTGCTCGGCGCGCGCCCGCGCGATATGGCCCCGGCGGTTGGGCGGGAGGGAGTCGAGACGGTGGACGAGGAAGTCGCGGGCCGCGTCCAGCAGGGTGTCCGCGTAAACGATCAGGGGCTCAGATACCGGGTCGTCGTCCTCCGCGTTCGCCGCGGCCACCTCCTCCAGGAGGTGATCGAAGGGCTGGGCGGCCGCGGGCCAGAATTCCCACCGGGCGTCGAACCGTGCCAACTGCCCGCTCTCATCGGCCGCGCGCACCGCCGGGAAGGCGTTCTCCAGGGCCACGACAGCCGCGCGCTTCAAACTGAACGCCACGTACTCGGCGATGACCGATCCACGGCGGGACGCGCGGTACAGGTGCCGGGCCATGCCCGGGGCGTAGGGATAGCTGCCCTGTGTCCAGGCCGTCGGCAGCGACTTGTTGGCGAGCAGTCCCACCGCCCACATGTAGTAGGGAGCGCGCCGGCCCGTCTTCTCGTACCGCAGCGAACGCAGACGCGCGTACAGCCCCGTCTCGGCGTCTTTCACCGCGCTGTACAGCGCGTGGGCATCCAGCCAGAGCGCCCTGGTCGGGGACGGCCACAAAGGCTTGACCTCCCCGTTCAAGGCCACGATGGGAACCGCGTCCTGGAGATGGCGCTCCACGTCCAGTTCAAGGACCTCTCCGGCGCCGATGAGGACGCGGTCCACCACGGTTTGACCACCGGGGCCGCGATTCGGGTGCAGGAGGATGGAACGGCCGAGCGCGCTGTGAAGGTCGGCGGAACTCCTCGGCACCCTGGGCTTGGCTTTCTTGTCGAAGCCCCGGCGCTTGATCGCGCTGCCCGTCCACGACATGTTCATGGGCTCGCCCGGGCCCTCGGGCGGATAGAGGTTGAGCCGCAGCGTCTCGCCGAGAGTGCTGCCGAGGGCGACCACGCGGATACGTCCTTGCAGGCGGCCGGTGGACAGGTTGGTGACAGTCGGCCCAAGTCCCTCCCCCTTGCCCGAAATACGACCACGGCCGTACGGGGCGTACGCGTGCTGGGTGAGCATGGCGCGGAACGCCTCAGCGGCAGGGAGGGGATCACCACGTTCGAGGTGGTGGTGATCGAAGAACTGGTTGTAGTCACCGACGCGTTCGATGAGCAACTGGGCGGTTCCCGTACCGCTTTCACTCATGGACGCGGCAAGCATGCTGTTCTGCCCCAACGGCGTCGCCGGACCGAACAGGTCCCATGCGTCGTCCGGTTGCTCCACCAGCCAGTTCGCCGCCTTCGCGAGACTATGCTTCTCGACGATCCACGCACCCCACTCCTCGTCCGAGGCCGGGCAGATGCTCGCGGCGAAGCAGATGGCCATCAAGTACTCGATGACGGCGACGGTTTCGCCCGGCGTGGCGCAGTTGATCGCACTCAGCTCATCGGCCCCGGCCAGCAGAGCGCACAACGAGTGATGAGCGGTGGCACCGTCGAGTGCCACGGCGGGAACGCATGGCTGATACCGAGGGTCCCAACTGAGCCGCGGCTCAGCGGACCCGCTGCTGCGCGCTTCTGACAATGGCCGGCTACCGCTTTCTGGTTCATGGCCAGCGGGGCACGATGGTGACGTTCCGGAACGACAAGGACACTAACAGTTGATCTTTCGAACGGTGGGGGTTTGAGATGGCTCGCCGCCTCCGACGAGGGGAGGGCGGAAACAAGGCGGTGCCCATGCGGACGGACCAAGAGGGCCACGCGTGCCGATTCAGCACGATATGCACCCCCGCGTAAGGGAGTTGAGGTGTCGGGGTCGAAAGGCGTTGAGTTGCCTTGCTGTCACCCATCTCCCCGCCCCCTGACGAGGATTCTGAGGGTGGAGCGGGCGTCGCGGCGGCGTTCCGGGGTGCGGGCGAGGACCGAGGCGAGGGCGACAATGGACAGGACGCTTGCGTAGAGCAGGCCGACCGTGGTGGTCAGGGCGGCGGCGCTGTGGAGTGGTTCGGGGAGCACGGGCATGGCGGCGACCTTCCGTCCGGAGCGGGGGGGCTGGTGTGGCGAGGGGTCCAGCGTCGGACGGCAAGGCAATGCACAGGAAGATCCTGAACTTCGCGATTTCACGATCACCGCAGGTCAGGACAGCCATCTTTTACGGGCACGCAGGGGGCGCAGCGGCAGTGGCGAACCACAGTGGAGCAACTCCGCATGAGCGCTTCGGCGCGATGGTGCAAGAACTGCTGACGGCTTCCGGACTGAGCGAGCGCGAGGCGGTGCGCGTTCAGGGAGGGGAGGCGCCGAGCCCAACCACCCTCAGACAGTGGCGAAAGGGCGAGTCGGCCCCTGCCGCCACGGCGGAGGCAGAAGCCCGTTTCTGGTGCCTGGTGAGGAAGTTGCAGGCGGCAGCCGGTCCCGCTGTCTACAGCGATGCGGACTTGGAGGCTGCGCTCCGTGCAGCCCAGCAGGAAGGTGCCAGGAAACAGCGCGAAGCACATACCCGTGCGGATCGTCCCGCCCCGAAGGGCGGCCCCTTCGTGCGGCCTCACCTGTCGGGCCACGGAGCACCGGGCGTCCTGATCGGTCGGCAGGAGGAGCGGGCGGCGACGCTCGCCTTCGTCCGCGCTTCAGGGTCGGACGCGCCGTCGTACCTGTGGTGGCACGCGCGCGCCAGGGTGGGGAAGACCGCGCTGCTGGCCGACTGCGTGACGAGGCCGCCGCCGAACACCGATGTTCTGAACTTCTTCGTCGTCGAGGCGCGGCGCACCGACACCCGCACCGCCTTCGTCGCCGAAACAGCCGCGCAGATCCGGGCGTTCCTGCGCCGGAGCCGGGCGGCGGCGCCAGACCCCAGTGACGCGCAGGCATGGGCAGACCTCCTCGGCGCGGCCGCCGCGAAGAGTGCCCGGCACGGGCGGAAACTCCTTCTCGTGGTCGACGGCCTCGACGAAGACCCCGCGTGGGCTCCTCAAGGGCGGACGGACGGCGAGAGCATCGCCGCGCTACTTCCCGCCCGCCCCGACGTCAACGTGCGAATCGTCGTCTCCAGCAGAGGGGTTGCACGCCTCCCCGATGATCTCCCGGCAGGCCACCCGCTACGACTGCGCGAGTGCCTGCGGGAGTTGAGGCCCCGCGAACACATCATGGAGAACGACCAGGTGCCGAGGGCGGAGGCGGACCGGCTGCGCGCGAGCGACCTGGGCAGGGCGGTCACGAATCTGCTCGCGGTGACGGGCGGGGGCCTGAGCCTGGTAGATCTCGCGGAGCTGGCCGGAGCGCCGGTTGACGAGGTGAACGGCCTCCTCTGGAGCGCGGACGGCCGGTGCGTCGTATCGAGCGAGCCGGTGACCGATCCGACGGCCGAGACGTACGCGCTGAGCCACCCGGACCTCCTCCGGTCGGTCCGGCAGGAACTCGGGGACACCGGTGTGGCGCGCCAGACCGGGCTGTTGCGCACCTGGGCCGGGCATTGGCGGGCTGCGGGCTGGCCCGACGGAACGCCGCCGTATCTGCTGACGGATTACCTCCGGCTGTTGGACGACGCCGATGCGCGTACGGAGTACGTTCTCGACGCCCGTCGACAGGTACGGCTCGCCTCGGTGGTCGGTCACGACGTCGCACTCGCGCAGATGGACGCGCTCGGCCCGGAGCAGGGTGAGGGGGGCGGGAACCCGGAACGCCTCGGCCACGCCCTGCGGTTCGCCGCCTCGCGCGCTTCGATACTGCGCGAGGCACGTCAAGTGCCGTACCGGGCCTCGGTGCTCTACGTCCGGCTCGGCGACCCGGCGCGCGCCCGCGCGTTGGCGCATTCGGCGTCGAATCCCCTGGTCAGAGCGGCGCGACTGGCCCGAGTCGCCGCGGAGTTGAGCCGTACGGGCTCGGAAGGCGCCGCCGCGACCGCGCACGAGGCGGTGGATTGGTTGGCGCGCGCCAGCCGCGGCCGCACCCGCCCGCCCGAAGAAGCCGACGCGTACACGGAGATCGCCGAGGCCGCTCAAGAACTTCACACGCGCGGAGAGACCGGCACCGCGCGCGCCCTTCTGCGGGCGGTGGTCCTGAGCGGGGCGGCCGACGTCGAGACGCTGATCGCGGCGGTGAACGCCCTGGGCGAGGAGGACGAACCGAGCTGGCCGGACGCGGTGGAGGCGCGGGCCGACGAGCTGAGTACGGGTGGCCCGAAGGCACTGGCCGCAGCCGTGGACATCCTCGCGACCATCGCCGGCACGTTTCCCGCCCGCGCTCCTGACGCCAGGAACCGGATCAACGCGATCTGCGCCGACGTTGACTCGTCGTACGGACTGATGGCGGTCGACATCCTCGCGCTCGGCGCCTCGGCGTTGAAGAGCCGCAAGAGGGAGGCGCCCCCTTTGGTGACGCGGGCGCTGGACCATCTCACCGCCGCGCTGACCGCCCCGGAAGCGCTCTCCGCCGCCGACCGGGCCCACCTGCGGCGCGAGGTCTCGACCACGCTCGTCCGCCTGCATCAGGCCGTCGTCGACAACCGGATCGACCGGGATTCCCTCGTCCGGATCGAGGAGTTGGTGGCGGAGCACCGCGAGCGACTGCGTACCGGCGTACTGGGCGACGACCTCGCGGAGCGGATGGCGGTGGACAACGCGCTGGCCAGGGAGCGCAGGGCCGCGGAAGAGGCCGCGTTCCGGGTGATGGCGGAGGAGGACCGGAAGGCGACGAGGAGGTGGAAGGACGCCGACAGGAGAGCGAGCGACGCGGAGGCGGAGAAGATCAAACGGGAGTGGGAAGAGAAGAAGGACCAGGCTCGCGGGGAGTTGAGGCGGCAGGAGCGGGCGGGGCGAACGGCCGATTCCTCGGATTGGGCCGACACCACCCGGCGAACCAACAGCGCCAAGCGGCCCGGCACGCCCAAACCCCTACGGCGTCGCCCGCGCCACTGCGACCTCCCGAAGACCCGTGACGACCAGTCCGATGACGGCATCGAGCTGCCGCGACACGTGATCCTGCTCCGCCAGGCCGAGCGGCTGCTGGCGGACGGCAACCTCGTACTCGGTCGTGAGCGTCTGGAGGAGGCGCTGCGTCGCTCGCCCCTGGCCGCGGGACAGGTCGCCCGCGACGACGGTTGGACGCTGGCCCTGGCCCAAGCGCTCGGTGTCGTGGGGGAGTCGCCTGTGGCCGACCGGTTGCTGTCGTCCCTGCCGGGGCCGGAGAGTCGGCCTCGGCATCTGGCGGCAGTGTCGCTGGGGTGCTCCCAGGGCGGGCACGACACCGCGGCGGGCGCATACGCGAAGGAGGCGGCGCGACTCGGTGGTGACCTGCACGATCCCGCGCTGCGTGGCGCGATCGCCCAGGCCCTGGCCCACGCCGGCGAGGCGACCGCCGCGGTGGAGATGGCGGAGCGGAAGGATCCTGAGGACGCCGGTCCTCGCGGACGCCGGGAACAGCAATGGGCACAGACCAGCCGGTCGCTGACCGCGGTCGCGGCCGGGCTCGCCCGGCGCGCCCCCGACACGGCCGCGGGTCTGGTCGTACGCCAGGCGGAGAGCACGGGCGGCCGCCACCCGCTCATCCGGTCGGCGGAACTCCTGCTCGGCTTCCCGGACGTGCGGCAGCCCGGACCGGAGTGGTGCGAGGCGATGCGGCAGGTCCTCGACGAATTCGCGAAAGAGCCCCGGCAGCAATGGCACGCGCCGTCGTTGGCGGTCCTGGACCTGCTCGTACGGCTCGGCTGCTGTACGGCACCGCACACCCTGACCGACGCGACGGCGTACCTGCGGAATACGCTGTCGCCGGACCAGCTCCCCTATGCGGAGCTGGCCGTCCTCGACGCGGTGGCGGGCGACGTCGCCGAGGCCAGGCGGCTCGCCGGGGCGGCGCCGGATCCGACGGTACGGGTCGGGGCGCTGGCCGCCGTCGCGACGTATCTCGCGGGCGTCCCCGTTGCGCTCTCCGTCGATCCGTCGTCGCGGGACGCCGCGGTCCGCGTCTGCCTGGCGCTCGCCCATGCGACGGGTGACGGCACCGCACCGGACGAAACGGCGGCCCGCGCGCTCGTCGCGGAGCTGGTCGCGGGCGGGAACTGGCCGTACGCGATTGCGCTGCTCCCCCGGCTGGCGCCCGAAGCGCTGGAACCGTTGGCGGAGCTGGCCGGAGCCCACAGCCTCTTCGCTGCGGGAGTGGGTGGCCAAGGTATTTGGATGGGTGCGCAAGTGAGAGCTTGAGACGCCGTTGGGGCCGAGCGGGCCGTGGCGGTGTTGAGGGCGGTGGCGGATCCGTCGCGGTATCGGCTGCTGTGGGCGCTGAGCGGGCGGGAGTTGCCGGGGAGTGCGCTCGCGGAGCTGTGGGGGCGCATGTGGCGGCGACGCCGCGGCATTTTGGCGTGGCTGCGGGCGGCGGGGCTGGTCACGTCGCGGCGGGAGGGGACCGTATGTACTACCGCGCGTCAGTCGAGGCAGAACTCGTTGCCCTCGATGTCCTGCATCACGATGCACGAGTCGCTGCCGCCGTCGTACAGCAGCCGTACGCGTACCGCGCCGAGCGGGATCAGCCGCGCGCACTCGGCCTCCAGGGCGGCCAGCCGCTCCTCCCCCGCCAGGCCGGTGCCCACCCGTACGTCGAGGTGCACCCGGTTCTTGACGGCCTTCCCTTCGGGGACGCGCTGGAAGTACAGCCGGGGCCCCGCCCCCGAGGGGTCCACGCACGCGAACCACGACCCCCGCTCCTCCGGAGGCTGCGCGGCGTCGTACTCCCCCCACGTCCCGAATCCCTCCGGCGGCGCCGGCACCACGTATCCCAATACCTCGCACCAGAACCGAGCGACCCGCTCGGGCTCCGCGCAGTCGAAGGTCACCTGGATCTGCCGAATCGCCGCCATCACCCCACCCTAGCCGGGCGGCCCCGCCCGGCCCCTGGCCGCCCACCCGGCCCGGCGCGGCAAGCCAGGGCCCTTCGGGCCAGAGCCACCCGGGGACGGGAGCCCATCCCCGCCGGACGGGGAGTTGGCCACAGCGCGGGCCACCGTCCCCGCATGTGCGGGGCGCGGCAGATACCCGCATGCGGCACTGGCCGGATGACGGGGTCTTCCCCGCGGGTGCGGGGCACAGCTGACCGCCGACACCCAACCCGCGGGCGGCCGCGGGTCTTCCCCGCGTGTGCGGGGCACAGGTTGATCGGCCTGCGGGGGTGTTCCGGGCGGTGGCGGGGTTTGGCGAGAGTGGGGGAACAGTCAGAGCGGGTTGAACGGTCCCGGCGGGCGGCCAGGGGGCTGACTGGTGGAGAGAGTACGGGGGCCGGGGCCCGACCGGGCGGGGGTGGGCCGCGCCGGGGTCGGGCCGGGGCGGAGAGGGTCAGCCGGTGGCTTTCCAGTGGGTGTAGGGGGTGAGCATCTGGAAGGTGCGGGTGGGGCAGTAGAAGGAGCCGGCGGGGGAGTCGTAGTGGGTGTCGGCGTTGGCGGTGGAGGCGGGGGACCACGTGCCGTTGGTGCGGACGGCGATGTTGGCGGACTCGAAGGTGAGGTTGGCCATGTCGGTGCAGGAGGACGCCTGCCCGGAGGTGCCGACCGTGGAGTACAGCTCTTCGATGTCCCAGCCGTCGGTACGGCCGGACTGGTTGGTGCCGGACTGGGCGAAGAGGGTGTCCCACCGGCCGGTCGAGTAGTTGTAGAGGTCCGCGGACCAGGTGTTGGAGGCGGCGGAGGTCTTGACGACGCGGCCGGTGTAAGAGCCGGTGCCGCCGGTGTAGGTGGTGAGGAAGGAGCTGTTGATGGTGACGGAGGCGGCGAAGTTGACGCTGCGGCACCAGTCCCAGGCGGAGACCGAGCGCACGGTCCGCGTGTAGACGGTGACGAGTTCGACGCAGGAGCCGCCCGCCGGGTACATCGTCGGGGTGTAGATGGTGGTGCCGCTGTCGTGCACCGTGAGCTGGGTCGAGACGGACTGGGTGGCGCACGAACCGTCCGACCCGGACAGCGACTTGAACGCCGTGCCCTGCGCCGGGTGGATGTCGAGCAGCGGCCGTACGACGGCGCCCGTGGCCGGGGAGGCCGTACCGAGCGGGCCCTTGGCCGCGATCCCGGACGGCGTCCCGTACTGCGAACGGTGCTGCTGCGTCAGGGAGTTGAGCTGGCGGTGGACTTCGGCCGCGGGCAGCGCCCCGCTGACGGTACGGCCGGAGACCGTCGCCGAGCCGCACGCGGGGGCGGCGGCGGCCACGGCTGAGGGCGCGGGGGACGAAGGGGCCGCCGCGGCCGTGCCCAGGCCGCAGCCCAGGGCCAGCGCCGCCGCGGTCACGAAAACGGTCGCCGTCGATTTCGGCTTCAGACTGCTCACGAGGCTTCTCGGACTTCTCACGCTGATGCGATCCTCTCGGAGGGCCGGGTGGTGCATGGGACTCGCGTTACGCATGAGGTCATGCCCATGACAACCTGACCCGACCCGAAAGGGCCGTCTTCGGCCGGTAGTTGACCGTACGGTGGCGGGAAAGAGCCCGCCCCCGCACGGCCGTCCCCGTACAGCCGAGCCATCGCGTGGCCGGACCCCGTACGGCCGCCGCCGTCCGGCCGGCACCGTGCGGCCGTACGCACCGCGTAGCCGGCCCCCGTACGACCGCCCCCGTACAACCACCGCCGTCCGGCCGTACCGCCCCCTCAGTCCCCCGTCGGCACCAAGTCCCGCTCCACGGACGGGGCTTCACGCCCCGGCACCGCGGTCCGCCGCAGCACCGTCAGGGCGACGGCCACGGCCGCGACCAGCAGCGCGGCGCCCAGCGTCAGCCCGAACCCGTACCCGTCGGAGAGCGCACCGAGCGTCGCGCGTCCGCCCGTGCGGTGCTGCGCGGCGGTGCCCAGGGCGGCGAGGCCGAGGGAGGCGCCGATCTGGCGGGAGCTGTTGAGCAGGCCGGAGGCGGTGCCGGTCTCGTGGGGCGCGACGCCCGCCGTGGCGGTGGAGACGACCGGGCCGAGGCAGAGTCCGAAGCCGACGCTGGCGACGATCGAGGGGCCGAGGATGTCGGCGGCGAACGACCCGTCGGCGCTGATCATGCCGAACCAGCCGAGCCCGACGGCCGTCAGGATGCCGCCGGTCACGAGCAGGGTGCGCGGCGGGAGGCGGTAGCCCAACTTGATGGCGAGCACGGAGCCGCCGATCAGGCCGAAGGTGAAGGGCAGGAACATGGCGCCGGTCAGCGCGGGCCCCTTGCCGAGGATGCCCTGGAGGTAGAGCGACACGAAGTAGAAGGACGGGGTCATGGCGGCACCGACGAGGAGGTTGAACGCGTTCGCGCCGGAGACCGAGCGGTTGGCGAACAGGCCGAGCCGGATGAGGGGTTCGCGGGCCGTGGTCCGCTCGACGTAGAGGAAGGCGGCCAGCAGGACGACGGCGACGGCGAGCGTCGAGAGGGTGGTGCCCGAGGTCCAGCCGTGCCGGTCGGTGCGGACGACGCCGAAGACCAGGAGCGTCATGCCCGCGGTGGCGAGTACGGCGCCGAGCACGTCGGGGCGGCCGGCGCGCGCGTTCGGCGCGGTCGCGGTGACCCCGCGCCAGGCAAGTGCCAGCGCACAGGCGGCCATTGGCACGTTGACCAGCATGACCCAGCGCCAACTCGCGTACTGCGTGAGGACACCGCCGATCACGACGCCGAAGGCGCCGCCCGCCGCGTTGACCGCGCTCCAGATGCCGAACGCCTTTACCCGCGCCCGGCCTTCGGGGAACGTCCCGGTCAGCAGCGCCAGCGCGGCGGGGGCGAGGGCGGCGGCGCCGATGCCCTGGATCGTGCGGGCGGCGACGAGTTGGGCGGGGGTCTGGGCGAGGCCGCCGCCGAGGGAGGCCAGACCGAACAGGGCGAGCCCGAGCAGCAGCACCCGCTTGCGGCCGTAGCGGTCGGCCGCCTTGCCGCCGAGCAGGAGCAGGCCGCCGTACGTGAGGGCGTACGCGTGGATCACCCAGGTCAGGCCGACCGGGCCGAAGCCGAGGCCGGACGCGATCTGGGGCAGTCCGACGTTCACGACGGACACGTCGAGCGACACCATGAACTGGACGACGGCGACGACCGCGAGGGTCAGCCCCGGGCGGACGGCCGCCGGGACCCCGCTCGGCGGGGCTGTCGGGGGCGCCGGGATGCCGGTGCCCCCGCCCGGCCCCCCTGCCGGACCCCCGCCCGGACCTTCGCCCGGACCCCCCGGTTCGATCGGGCTGCTGCTCGGACTCTTCCTCATCCTCTTCCGCATCGCGGACTCCCCGTTCTCGGCGCCGACGCGCGCCGCCGCTCTCTGCCGTCCCGACTTTAGGAACGTGTTCCGAAAATAGCACCGGATGTGCCGGATGGGAATCGGGAGGGGGCGGACGGGGGTACGCCGGGCGGACGGGGGCGGGCACGGCGGGCACGGCGGGCACGGCGGGCGGGCACGGCGGGCGGGCGCGGCGAGCGGGCGCGGCCGGGGCGCGCTTCAGGGGTACGGACGGACACTCGCGCAGGTCACGGCGTACGTCGTACGGCCCGCGCGCGGCGGCGCGGCATGATGGGCCCATGCCCCGACCGCCCACACAGCCCGCGTCGCCCCAGCCGTCCGAGCAGCCCACACAGCCCGCGTCGCCCCAGCCGTCCGAGCAGTCCGCGTCGCCCGCGTCGCTCCAGCCGTCCGCGCCGTCCAAGCCGTCCAAGCAGCCCGCGCCGTCCAAGCCGTCAAAGCGCGCAAGCGCCGCCGCCCCCGCGCCGAACGGCCGCACCGGCCGCCCGCCCGTGACCTCCCGCGCGGAGATCCTCACGGCGACCCGTCGGCTCATCGACCGCGACGGCTGGGAGAAGCTGACGATCCGGCGGCTGGCCGCCGAGTTGGGCATCGGGGCGACGACGCTCTACCACCACATCCGGGACAAGGAAGACCTGCTCGTCCAGTTGCTCGAACACCACATCACCCAGCTCGAACGCCCCGAACTCCCCGCCGATCCGCGCGACCGCATCGTGGCGTCCGCCACCGCGTTGCACGACGCGCTCGCCGCCTGGCCGTGGGCGGCGGAGGTGCTGACCACGGACGGTTTCGTCGGGCTGCTCGACGAATCGGCGCTGTGGATGGTCGAGGGCATCGTGTCCGGGGCGGACGAACACGGCTGTACGCAGGAGCAGTCCGTGCACGTCTTCCGCAGCATCTGGTACTACACGGTCGGCGAGATCCTGGTGCGCGCGCACTCCGTACGGTGGCCGAGCGGCGGCGAACCGCCCGTGTTCCGCGAGACGTTCGACGCGGAGAAGGTGCCGCACCTGGCGGCCGTCAGCGGCCGGTGGCACGAACTGGCCATACGGGACACGTATCGCGACGGGCTGCGGACGTTCGTGGACGGGTTGCTCGCGGCGGGCGCGCCGGGGGCTCGGGGGCCGGGCGGGGGCGCGTGACCCGTGCCCGGTGGGAGCGCGTGACAACGACGTCCTGAACCGTTCGGTGTGCTGCCGCCTCGCCACCGTGCGGTGCCTTGTTCGCGTACTGTCAGCCCCGTACGCCCCATGCTCAACGCCTTGCTCAGGCTCCCCCCACTCTGAACAGACGTAGAGGAGAGGTATATTGCGCGCTCCCCGAGGTGTCAGACGAGGTGTCAGGCGACGGGTCGGCCGACGGGTCACGCGCCGCGTCACGCCCTGGCTCGGCGCCCTGGCGGGTGCCTCCGCGCTCGTGCTGCTCGCCAACGGACCGGCCGTGGCCGCCGTGCCGATCGGGCAGCCGATGAGCGGGTCGATGACGTACTACAACGACGTCGGGTACGGCGCGTGCGGGACGCAGATCGACGCGTCCACGCAGTATCTGGTCGCGGTGTCGTACCAATGGTGGACCTCGGCCAACCCCAACAACGACCCTCTGTGCGGCGGGATTTCGGTCCAGGTCACGTACAACGGCAAGACGCTCACGGTGCCGGTGGCCGACAAGTGCCCGACGTGCGACGCGACGCACATCGACCTGAGCCAGCCCGCGTTCGCGGAGTTCGCGCCGCTCGGGACGGGTGTCGTCACCGGCATCACCTGGCAGTTCGTCTCCTCGAACGGCACTCCCCCGCCGCTCGCCGCGCCCACCGGCCTGCACGCGACCGCCACCACCGACACCTCGGTCGCCCTGTCCTGGACCGGCGTCTCCGGTGCGGCCTCGTACACCGTCTACCGCGGCGGCGCCCGGGTCGGCACCACCGGCGGCACGTCCTTCACCGACACCGGCCTCACCGCGGGCACCGCCTACACCTACACGGTCGCCGCCGCCACCGCCTCCGGCACCGTCAGCCCCACCTCGGCCCCCCTGTCCGCCACCACCACCGGAGGCGGCAGCGGCACCCCCGCCTGCCCCGCCCCCTGGAGCCCGTCCACCTCCTACGTCCCCGGCAACGCCGTCTCCTACAACGGCCACAAATTCACGGCCACTTACTACTCCACCAACGCCGTCCCCACCGACCCCTCCTCCTGGGCCGTCTGGACCGACAACGGCCCCTGCTGACCCCCCAGTTGCCCGGCCGGCCGCCGCCTCCGCGCATCCCGTCCACCGGCCCCGACGCCGTCCGCGGGAAGCGGGCGGAGAAGGCGCCCGCCGGGCCGAACTCGAAAGGCGCGCCCAGCGCGTCCCCCACGGCTGACCCCACCACGGCACCGGCCGCACGCTCACGACGATCCATGTCGGCAGCGTAGAAGGCGGGAAGAGACGGGAGCCGCCTTCCCGTACCTCCCGGCGGGGAGGCTAGCCGGGAAATCGTTCGGCGTCCGGGGGCTGGCTCCCTATGCTCGACGGATGAATTGGGGCGGGGAGTTGCTGAATGTCGTGGATGTCGAGGCGACGTGCTGGGACGGGCAGCCGCCGCCGGGGGCGGTGAGCGAGATCATCGAGATCGGGCTGACCGTGGTGGACCTGGCGGCCGGGGAGCGGGTGGGGCGGCACCGGTTGGTGGTGCGGCCGGTGCGGTCGCGGGTGAGCGCGTTCTGCACGGAGTTGACGGGGCTGACGCAGGCGGAGGTGGACCGCGGGGTGTCGTTCGCCGACGCCTGCGGGGAGTTGGCGCGGGAGCACCTGGCGGGGGCGCGGGTGTGGGCGAGTTGGGGGGACTACGACCGGCACCAGTTCACACGGCAGTGCCGGGCGACGCAGGTCACGTACCCCTTCGGGAGGGCGCATGTGAACGCGAAGGCGGTGTTCACGCAAGGGTACGGGCTGCGCAAACGGCCGGGGATGGCGGAGGCGCTGCGCGTGGCCGGGCTGCCGCTCGAAGGGCGGCACCACCGGGGCGAGGACGACGCCTGGAACATCGCCGCCCTCGTCCTCGACCTCGCGCGCGCCGACGCGTGGCCGACGCGCGAGGAAACGTACGGACCCCAACAGCCGTAGATGAAGGGCGCGTTCAAGCCGCGCCTACGCGGTGCGGACCAGGTCGCTCTCGCCGTCCGTGAGGAAGGACGCCAGGGCCCGGCCCTCGTCCATGACCGCGTCGCGCTCCGCCCGCCGCAGCGGCCGGAGCGGGGTGACGGTGACGCCCTCCGCCTCCACCGTCCACGTGGCGGCGACGCGGCCGTCGACCAGGACGACGCGCTGACCGGCGACGGACAGGCCGCGGTGGGCGTCGTCCACGATCCTGGTCCGGTCGGCGTAGCCGAGAAGGGCGTTGTCGAAGGCGGGCAGGAAGCGTACGGGCGCGGGGGTGCCGGGGTCGGGGCGCGGGGCGTCGGGGAGGTCGAGCAGTTCACGGCCCTGGGTGTCGCGGAAGGCGACGAGTTCGGGGCGTACGGCGGCGACCGCGGCGGGGAGCCCCGCGAGGCCGGACCAGGCGCGTAGATCGGCGGTGGCGGCGGGGCCGTACGCGGCGAGGTAGCGGCGTACGAGCGCCTGCCCGACGAGGTCCTCCGCCGCGTCGTCGGCGGGCGGCGGGTCGATGTCGCGGCCGAGCCAGGACGAGAGCAGGACGTTACGGACGCCCGCCTTCGTACGCCACAGGCCGCGCGGGGGCCGCTGCGCCATGGGGAGCAGGGCGGCGACGACGAGTTCGCCGAGGGCGCGCCGGGGCGGGCCCGGCCAGCGGTCCGCGAGCGCCGCGACGATCTCGGCCATCGTGCGGGCCTGGCCGTCGGCCATGACGGCGCGGCCCGCCGCCGCCAGCGAGGCCAGGTCGATCCCGGCCAACTCGTCGCGGTACGTGCCCAGGACGCGCTGCCGCAGCATCGGATCGTGGCGGGCCCGCCAGGCCAGGGCGTCCTCGGCGGTGACGAGATGGACGGTACGGCGCATCAGATGGGTGCGCACCACCTCGCGGCCGGCCAACAGGCCGTCCAGAGCGGCGGGTTGGAAGCCGCGCAGCCGTGACCAGAGTCCGGTGAACGGCTCCTGCGGTTCCTGCGCCTGGACGCCGCCGAGGTGCGCGACGGCGTCCAGGACCGGCAGGTCCGAGCGCTCCAGCAGGAGTTGGCGGGCCAGGGTCGCCCGGTTCAGGGCGCGGCTGTCGAGCGGCGGCGTCACGTACGGCGTCACATGCGGCATGACGCGGCGTCAGCCGCCGTACGGGGCGGTGACGTCCAGGACCCACACGACCCCGAAGCGGTCGGTGAGCATGCCGTACAGCGGCGCCCACTGCGCGGGCGCGAGCGGCTGCGCGACCGTCGAGCCGTCCGCCAGCTTCTCCCAGAGCGCGGTGATCTCCTCGGCGCTGTCGCCGCGCACCGAGACGAAGAAGGCGTTACGGCCCTGGTCCCAGGGCAGGTGCGACGGGACGTCGTACGCCATGACGTGGAAGCCGTCGTCGGACACGACCTCGCCCCACATGATCCAGTCGGCCTCGCTCTCGGCCTGTACGGCGTCGGCGTCCTTGTACGTGACGGCGGTGAGGCGCCCGCCGAAGACGGACTCGTAGAAGTCGAGCGCCGCGCGGGCCTCGCCCCGGAAATTCAGGTGGGTGGCGGTCGTGACGGACATGTGTGGCTCCTTGCGCTGTCGGGTTCGAACCTTCGTGATGTGCGTGACCTGCATGACGTGCGTGACCTGCGTGTTTCCCGGTCTGTGCCCCACCCTCGCACCCGTACAGGACAGTTTCTGTCCGCTACTCGGGAGAGAATCGGACGTATGCAGAAAACGTCGGCCCGGCTGCTCTCCCTCCTGTCCCTGCTCCAGACCCGCAGGGACTGGCCGGGCGGCGAGCTGGCGGAACGCCTGGACGTCAGCGCCCGTACGGTCCGCCGGGACGTGGACCGGCTGCGCGAGCTGGGCTACCCCATCGCGGCCTTCAAGGGCCCCGACGGCGGCTACCGGCTCGACGCCGGGGCGCGGCTGCCGCCGCTGCTCTTCGACGACGACCAGGCCGTGGCCCTCGCCATCGCCCTGCGGATGGCCACGGGGGCGGGCGCGGGCATCGAGGAGGCAGCCGCCCGCGCGCTGGCGACCGTACGGCAGGTGATGCCGGCGCGGCTCCGGCACCGGATCGACGCCCTGGAGGTGACGGCCGTCCCGCCGCCCGGCGCCGCGACCGCCGACAGCGACGTCCTGACCGCGCTGGGCGCCGCCGTCCACGCCCGCGAGGTGCTGCGCTTCGACTACGCGAGCCCGCCGGAGCCCGAGGCCGGAGCCCCCACCGCCCCCCGCACACACGAGCCCGATTCCCCCGCCGCCCCCCGCACACACGAGCCCGAATCCCCCGCCGCCCCCCGCCGCGTCGAGCCCCATCACCTCGTCGCGCGCGGCGGGCGCTGGTACCTCCTGGCCTGGGACCTCGACCGCGCCGACTGGCGCACCTTCCGCGCCGACCGGATTGGCCCCCGCACCCCCACGGGACCTCGCTTCACCCCCCGCGACCTGCCCGGCGGCGACGTGGCCGCCTTCGTCACCGCCCGTTTCCGCGGCACCGAGGCCCCCGCGCGGGGCGCGGCCGACTGGCCCTGCCGCGGTGCCGTCGTCCTCGACCTGCCCGCCTCCGCCGTCACCCCCTACGCCCGCGACGGCCTCGTCGAACCCCTCACCGCCGACCGCTGCCGCCTCACCCTCGGCTCCTGGTCCTGGCCCGCGCTCGCCGCGGCCCTCGCCCAGTTCGACACCGCCGTCGAGGTCATCGGCCCGCCCGCGCTCAAGGACGCCTTCGCGACCCTCGCCCGGCGCTTCGCCGCCGCCGGTCAATAGCCCCCCGGCGGCCGGAAAACCGGAGACGGACACGGGCGCGGGCGCGGGCCGCGACACTGAACGGCTGTCCGCATCCCCGCCCGCGCCCGCCGCCTGCTGGCCGCGTACGAGACGACGGCCCGCGCCGACGCCGTACGCGAAGTGCCCCTGACTTTCGGCCTGTTGGCCGGAGGGCAGCGGATCGTGCTCGGTGCGGACGAGGCGGCGTTCAGGACCGGGGACGCGTACGCGAAGGGCGGCCGGGAACGGTACGGGCTGAACTCGCGCACCGGGGCGGACTTCGCGGAGTGCCTGGCCCAAAGCGCGGACGCCGCCGTGCCGTTGGCCGCGCGCGCCGCTCGTACGTATGTGGACGTGGCCTTCTTCCACCCCTTCGCCGACGGCAACGCCCGTTTCGCGCTGCCGGCGTTGACGTATGTGCTCGCCCGCGAAGGCGTCGTCCTGCGCGAGGTTGGCCGCTCCAGATCGCGCGTTACGCGGACGACGCGGCGGGAGCGGCCGATCCCGCCGTGCTCGCCGTGCTCGCCGTGCTCGCCGTGCTCCTCGCGGTCCTCGCGCGACCGTCGGCGAGCCGGAGAACGGCCTGACCCCAGCCGTACATCTCCCGGACACCGCACGTTCGCCGCGATGACATCGCGCGGCCATCTCATCGCGGCTCCTCGTGTGTGTTGCGGCACGTTCACCCGCGCCGGCCGGGCGTCGGCGGGTGGGGTGGGAGGGACGGTCGCCGCGCAGGTCAGAGGGGGGGCGAGAGGGGGCGGAAACGCGTTCGAAACGCGGGTGGGGGCGGGGTCGCTCGGGAGGCGGCGCGGAAAGGCCGCCCGTAAGATTGGTCGGCTTGTCTTGCTTTGTACGCCATGAGCAGGGTGCCGGGCCCCCGGACGGGGGACGAGGGACGAGGAGCGCATGGATCTGAGCGTGGAGAGCGACCCGCTGCGGGATGTGGACCTGCTGCTGGGAGTGCTGGACGCGGCCGAACGGCCGAGCGTTCCGCACGCCCACTTCGCGGGAGGGACGGCCGCCGGAGCGCGGACCCTGCTGGACGTGCTCGACGCGACCGTCCTCGCGCACCCGCAGGAGCCCGCGCTGGACGACGGCCGCACCGCGCTGACGTACCGCGCGCTGGCCGCCGAGGTCGACACGCTGCGGCGCGGGCTCGCGGCGGCCGGGATCGGGCCGGGCGACCGGGTCGGCGTGCGGGTGCCCTCGGGCAGCAACGACCTGTACGTCAGCATCCTGGCCGTGCTCGCGGCGGGCGCCGCCTACGTACCGGTGGACGCCGAGGACCCGGACGAGCGGGCCGAGTTGGTCTTCGGCGAGGCGCGGGTGGCCGCCGTACTGGGCGCGGACCGCGCCCTCACCCTGACCGGCGCACCTCACGCGCCGAATGGCACCCCTCACGCCACCGCCCTCTCCGGCCCCCCTCACGCCACCACCGTGACCAGCTCCCCTCACGCCACCACCCGCACCGGCACCCCTCACGCCACCACCGTGACCGGCACCCGTCACGCGCCGAATGACACGCCCCCGTCGAAAGCCCCGCGCCGCCCCTCCCCCGACGACGACGCGTGGATCATCTTCACCTCGGGCTCGACCGGCCGTCCCAAGGGCGTCGCGGTCACGCACCGCAACGCGGCGGCGTTCGTGGACGCCGAGGCCACGCTGTTCCTCCAGGACGAGCCGATCGGTCCCGGCGACCGCGTGATGGCGAGCCTGTCGGTGGCCTTCGACGCCTCGTGCGAGGAGATGTGGCTGGCCTGGCGCAACGGCGCCTGCCTGGTCCCGGTCCCCCGCTCGCAGGTGCGCGGCGGCAGCGACCTCGGGCCGTGGCTGGCCGAGCAGGAGATCACGGTGGTCTCGACGGTGCCGACGCTGGCCGCGCTGTGGCCCGCCGAGGCGCTGAACGAGGTGCGGCTGCTGATCTTCGGCGGCGAGGCGTGCCCGCCGGAGCTGGTCGAGCGGCTGGTCACCGAGGGGCGCGAGGTCTGGAACACCTACGGCCCGACCGAGGCCACCGTCGTCGCCTGCGCGGCGCTGCTGACCGGCGAGGGCCCGGTACGGATCGGGCTGCCGCTGGACGGCTGGGAGCTGGCCGTGGTGGACGAGGCGGGCGAGCCGGTGCCGATGGGCGGCAGCGGCCAGCTCATCATCGGCGGCGTCGGCCTGGCCCGGTATCTCGACGCCGAGAAGGACGCGGAGAAGTACGCGCCGCTGGAGTCGATGGGCTGGGCGCGCGCGTACCGCAGCGGCGACCTCGTGCGCGCCGAGCCCGAGGGCCTGCTGTTCCTGGGCCGCGCCGACGAGCAGGTCAAGCTCGGCGGGCGCCGGATCGAGCTGGGCGAGGTGGACGCGGCGCTCCAGGCACTGCCGGGCGTGGCGGGGGCAGCCGCCGCCGTACGCACGACCAGGCGCGGCAATCAGCTGCTGGTCGGCTACGTGGTGGCGGGCGAGGGCTGGGACCGGGCCGCGGCCGTCGCGCAGCTGTCCACGAAGCTGCCCGCCGCCCTCGTACCGCTGCTGGCGACCGTCCCCGGCCTGCCGACCCGCACCTCGGGGAAGGTGGACAGGGCCGCGCTGCCCTGGCCGCTGCCGGAGTCGGCGGGCCCCGCGCCCGGCGAGGAGGCCGCCGAGCCGCTGCGCGGCACCGAGGCGTGGGTAGCCGAGCAGTGGACCGAAGTCCTCGGCGTGCCGGTGGTCGAGGCGCGCGACGACTTCTTCGCGATCGGCGGCGGCAGTCTGGCCGCGGCCCAGCTCACGACGCTGCTGCGGACCCGCTTCCCCTCGGTGGCCGTCGTCGACATCTACCAGGCGCCGACCGTGCGCAAGCTGGCCAGGATGCTGGACCGTTCCGTACGGGACGACCGCCCGGCCCGCGAGATCGCGCCGGTGCCCGGCCGCGCCAAGGCCGTCCAACTGCTCGCGCTGCTGCCGCTGTTCGCGCTGACCGGGCTGCGCTGGACGACCGGGCTGCTGGCGCTGGGCAACACGCTGGCCTGGACCGGCCACTACCCGTGGGCGCCCACCGCGTCCTGGTGGCTGGTCGCCGCCGGGGCCGTCCTGCTCTTCAGCCCGCCCGGCCGCCTCGCGCTGGCCGCGGCCGGTGCCCGGCTGCTGCTGCGCGGGCTGACCCCCGGCAGCTATCCGCGCGGCGGCGGCGTCCACCTGCGGCTGTGGGCGGCCGAGCGGCTGGCCGAGGCGACCGGCGCGACCTCGCTGTCCGGGGCCTGGCTGATCCGGTACGGCCGGGCGCTCGGCGCGCGGATCGGCCCGGACGTGGACCTGCACTCGCTGCCGCCGGTCACCGGCATGCTCAAGCTCGGCCGGGGCTGCGCGGTCGAGGCCGAAGTGGACCTCGCCGGTTACTGGCTGGACGGCGACCGGCTTGAGGTCGGCCCGGTGAAGGTCGGCTCCGGCGCCGTCGTCGGCACCCGCAGCACACTCCTGCCGGGCGCCAGGATCGGCAAGCGCGCGCAGATCACGGCCGGGTCCAGCGTCACCGGGCAGGTGCCGACCGGGCAGAGCTGGGCGGGCGCGCCCGCCGTCAAGGTCGGCAAGGCCGAGCGGCGCTGGCCCAAACAGCGGCCCGCGCGCCGGGCCCGCTGGGCGGCGGCGTACGGCGCGAGCGGCGTCGGCGTGACGCTGCTGCCGCTGATCGCCGGGCTCGCGGCGCTGGCCGTCGCGGCCTGCCTGGTGCCCGCCCACAGCGGTCTCGGCGCCGCCGCGAAGGGCGCGCTCATCGCGCTCGTCCCCGCCACCCTCGCCTTCGCGCTGGTGTACGCGGCCCTGCTGATCGCCGCCGTACGGCTGCTGAGCCTGGGCCTGCGGCCCGGCTGGCACCCGCTGCACAGCCGCGTCGGCTGGCAGTCCTGGACGGTCATCCAGCTCATGGACGCCGCCCGCGACAAGCTCTTCCCGCTGTACGCGGGCCTGATCACGCCCGTGTGGCTGCGGGCGCTCGGCATGAAGGTCGGCAGCGGCGCCGAGGTCTCCACGGTGCTGGCGATGCCGAGCCTCACCACCGTCGGCGACGGCGCGTTCCTCGCCGACGACGTCCTCGTCGCCCCGTACCAGCTCGGCGGCGGCTGGCTGCGGATCGGCGCGGCCGAGATCGGCGAGCGCGCGTTCCTCGGCAATTCGGGGATGACCGCGCCGGGGCGCGCCGTCCCGGACCGCGGCCTGGTCGGGGTGCTGTCGGCGACGCCGAAGAAGGCCAAGGAGGGCCGCTCGTACCTGGGCATGCCGCCGGTACGGCTGCCGCGCACGGCCGACGACGCCGACCAGAGCCTGACGTACGCGCCGCCGGTACGGCTGGTGTGGGCGCGCGGGCTGGTCGAGGTCTGCCGCCTGGTGCCGGTGCTGGCCTCCGCCGCGCTGGCCATACTCGTCCTGTCCGTGCTGGCCCGGCTGGCCCGGGACGCGGGCGTCCTGGCGGTCGCGCTGCTGTCGGGGCCGGTGCTGCTGGCCGCGGGCGGCGCCGCCGCCCTGGTGTCGATCGCAGCGAAGTGGCTGCTCGTGGGCCGCTTCCGGGCGGTCGAGCGCCCGCTGTGGAGCGGTTTCGTGTGGCGCAACGAGCTGGCCGACACCTTCGTGGAGGTGCTGGCCGTGCCGTGGCTGGTCGGCGCGGTGCCCGGCACCGCGGTGATGAGCCTGTGGCTGCGCGGGCTCGGCGCGCACATCGGCCGGGGCGTGTGGTGCGAGAGCTACTGGCTGCCCGAGGCCGACCTCGTGACCCTGGAGGACGGCGTCAGCGTCAACCGCGGCTGCGTCCTCCAGACCCACCTCTTCCACGACCGGATCATGCGCATGGATACGGTGGTGCTCCGCACGGGCGCGACCCTCGGCCCCGGTGGCATCGTGCTGCCCGGCAGCGAGATCGGCGCCCGCAGCACCCTGGGGCCCGCGTCCCTGGTGATGCGCGCCGAGTCCATCCCCGCGGACAGCCGCTGGCTGGGGAATCCGGCCGAGGTGTGGTTCGAGGAGGAGCCGCCCGCGCGGCGGGGCGAGGCGTGAGAGGTCGTCCGCGGCCGGCCGGAGGCGGACGCGGTCCGTCGGCCCGCACGCCACGTGCTGGCGCGCCGGCACGTGTGCCCGGCCCGTCCGGGGGAACGACCAGGCCGTACGGGGGTGCGGCCCGGTGGGAACGATGAGCGAGGAACCGTTGAGCCAGAAGCGAGCAGCCGGGCCGGGGGCGGCGGACCCGTACTTCCCCGTGCACGGCGACAGCCGTTACGGCGTCCACCGGTACGAACTGGCCCTGGACTACCGGCCCGCGTCCAACCGGCTGCGCGGCACGGCGCGGCTCAGCGCGGTCGCGGGCGGCGCGCCGTTGCGTGAATTCGCCCTGGACCTGGCCGACTTCAGGCTCCAGCGGGTCGTGGTCGACGGTCGGCCCGCGCACTACACGCACCGGGCGGGACGGCTGCGCGTACGGCCCGCGAAGCCGGTCGAGGCGGGCGCGGCCTTCACCGTCGAGGTGACCTACACCGGCAACCCGCAGCCCATCAACAGCCAGTGGGGCGGCCTGGGCTGGGAGGAGCTGACCGACGGCGCGCTGGTCGCGAGCCAGCCGGTCGGCGCGCCGTCCTGGTACCCGTGCAACGACCGGCCCGCGGACAAGGCGTCGTACCAGATCGCGGTCACCGCGCCGTCCGCGTACACCGTGGTCGTCGGCGGGCGGCTGCTGTCCAGGACCACCAAGGCCAGCAGCACCACGTGGGTGTACGAGCAGGCGGCGCCCACGTCCAGCTATCTGGTGACGGTGTCGATCGGCCGCTACGAGACGGTCCAACTCACCGGCGGCGCCTCACTGTTCGCACCGCGCCGCCCGGTACCGCAGACCGGTTACGTACCGGCGGGGCTGCGCGGCCAATTCGCGGTCGACTTCGAGCGGCAGACCCGCATGATGGACTTCTTCGAGGACGTCTTCGGTCCGTATCCGTTCGGCGAGTACGCGGTGGTCGTCGCCGACGAGGAGCTGGACGTGCCGGTGGAGGCGCAGGGCATGGCCACCTTCGGCACCAACCACCTGGGGGGCAGGCGGCATTCGGAACGGCTGGTCGCCCACGAACTGGCCCACCAGTGGTTCGGCAACAGCCTGTCCATCGGCGACTGGCGGCACATCTGGCTCAATGAGGGCTTCGCCAAATACGCCGAGTGGCTGTGGTCGGAGCACACCGGCGGCCCGCTCGCCGCCGCGCACGCCGCCACCGCCCACGACCGCCTCTCCCGGCTCCCGCAGGACCTGCGCCTGGGCGACCCGGGACGCCGTCTGATGTTCGACGACCGCCTCTACCAGCGCGGCGGCCTCACCGTCCACGCCCTGCGACTGGCCCTCGGCGAGGGCGCGTTCTTCCGGATGCTCAAGGCGTGGACGACCATAAACCGCCACTCGACGGTGGTCACGGCCGACCTCGCCGCGCACGCGGCGCGCTACAGCGCCGACTCGCTCGACCCGCTCTTCACGGCCTGGGTCCACCGCACGCCGCTGCCCCGGCTCTAGGGCGTGTCCGCCGGAGGGCCGGGCGCGGGCCGGGATACGGGCGCGGGATACGGGCGCGGGCCGGCAGCCGGCGCGGGCGCCGGCGCGGGCGCGGGCGGGGGCGCGGGCGGGGAGCCGTCGCGGGCGGGGATACGGAGCCGTCGCGTCCCTGTCACAGGCGGGGAACAGCGTGTCACCGCCGGACAACCCTCCACCCCGCATTACGGTCATGTCAGGCGGGGAGCACGAAAGCGCCCCTGTCACCCGGCGCGGCCGAGAGCCGCGCGGGCCACGCATCCTGGGGGGATACGTTGAACCGCACCGCACACAAGATCAGGTCGTCCGCGGCGGCCGGGGGGATCGCCCTGCTGCTGTCCGTCGCGGGCTTCGGCCTCGCACCGGCGGCGCTCGCCGACAACGCGCCGCGCCCGCTCAGCCTCTCGCTGTCCGCCCCCGCTCCGACGGAGATCGGCCTGGCGGGACAGCCGGTGGAGTACACCGACACGGTCACCAACACCGGCGCCGACGCCACCGGCGAGCTGGCGATGCGTTTCCTCCTCGACGGCGGCCTGGGCCTGCCGTCCAACGCGGCGAGCCTGGAGTACCGCGCCGAGGGCGGCAGTTGGCGACCGGTGCCGCTGCACTACGCCGACGCCGTCTTCTCCGGCACCCTGCCCGGGACCTTCACGCTCGCGCCCGGCGCCTCGCGCAGCGTCCACCTGCGCATCGGCCTGCCCATGGGCACGGCCCACCACGGCGACAGCAACGGCGGCACCGACGCCCTGAAGGTGCGTACCACGGTGTCGCGTCCGGCCGGGGGCGCCGCCGCCGTCAAGGATGACCACACCATCGAGGTGGGCGCCCCGACCTCCGCGCTGAGGGGCGTGCCCGCCTCCATGACCGCGGGCGGCGCCCCGGCCACCTTCGGCGCCGAACTGTCCAACGCCACCGCGTCGGACTACAAGAACCTCTCCCACGTCCTGGTCACCAACACCTTCGCCACCGTCGAGGTCCGCCGCTCCGGCGGCTGGGTCAAGCTGACGCCGGAGACCACCGACGGCTACGCCGTCTTCGCCCTGGGCGGCAAGGACTCCTCGGTCGGCGCGCACACCGACACGGTCACCGAGGTGCGGCTGGCCTACGACAGGAACGCGGGCGGCACCAAGACCACGGTGAGCGACTGCGTCCTGGTCGACGCGGGTGCCAACCCCCTTTCCGGCAACGCCTTCTGCAACCGGCAGATCTCGATCACCGTCAAGTCCCCGGCCACTTCGACCCCGTCCGCCACCCCGTCCTCCACCCCGTCCGCCACCGCCTCTTCGACCCCGTCCGGCGCTCCGTCCGGCACCCCTTCCGCGACCCCGACGGCGACCGCTTCGGGGGCGGGCCCCGACACCGCCGCCCAGCTCGCCAAGACCGGCGGCGACGACTCCTCGACGATGGCCGTCGGCGCCGCCGCCCTCCTCCTGGCGGGCGGCGCGGTCGTCACCGCCGCGACCCGCCGCCGCGGCAGCCGCCGCTGACGGTCACGCGCGCGGACATCCCGGCCGCGTGGGCCAGGGCCGCCAGGGAGCGGCGGTGGTGCCCTCGGGGAAGACGACCACCGACTCCCCCGAGCGCAGCAACTCCGCCAACTCCCTGACGGTGTAAGGCAGTCGGCGTGCGTTCTCGCGGTCGATGAAGCGGGTTCCGGCCCGCTGGACGAGCGTTCCGACCACCGGCCACCGGCCCACCTCGCGCTTGGCGAGCAGGGTGGCGGGCGGCGTTCCCGTACGGCGACCGGTGGTCGTACGGCTGTACGTGACCGGGCCCGGTGTACGCGACCGGGCCCGGCGTACGTGACCGCGCCCGGTGTACGCGACCGCGCCCGGCGTTCGGCCGCCCGTCGCGCGACGCGCACCCTGGACAGAAGCGGCGGGCTCGGTCACTCTTCTGCACCATGACGGTACCCAGCCCCCTGATCAGCGCGGACTCGCCGCTGTCCGTGGCCGTCCCGGCCGTCGCCGAGCGGATCGCGGCGCTGCTGCGGTCGCCCTCGGACATGGCCGTGCCGATTCCCGGCGCGCAGTGGACAGTTGGGGAGGCGGCGGCGCATCTGATGCTGGCCAACGCCCTGATGGCGGACCTCGCCGCCGGGCGCGAGCGGTCGTACGGCGACGGGACACCGGGCGGCCTGGCCGCTGCCAACACCGCGTCCCTGGAAGCCTTTACGGAGCGCGACCCGGCGATCCTGGCGGCCGGGATCGTCCGGCACGCGCGGGCGTTCACGGACACGGCGCCGTCCATGGAGCCGGGCGCCCAACTGGCCACCCCGATGGGCCCCATGGACCTCGGCCACCTCGGCGCGTATCTGCTCGCCCACATGCTCGGACACGGCTACGACATCGCCGTCGCCCTCCGCCGCCCCCACATGGTCAGCCCCCAACGGGCCCTGCTCACCGTCCCGTTCCTCATGACGGCCATGCCCCGCGTCGTCGAACCCCGCACCGCCGCCGGGCACACCGCCTGCTACGACCTCCGCCTGCGCGGCGGCCCCCGCTTCACCGCCACCTTCACCGACGGGGCCCTCGCCGTGACCGACGCCCCGCCCCGCCGCCCCGACTGCACGATCGTCACCGAGCCCGTCACCTTCCTCCTCATCGCCCTCGGCCGCCGCACCACCACGAGCGCGCTCGCGCGCGGCGCGATCCTGGCCTGGGGCCGCAGGCCCTGGCTCGCGCCGCGCTTCCCGACGCTGTTCACGGCGCCCTGAGCCGGGGCCCTCAGGCGGGGCCTTGCGCCGGAGTCTTTGGGCCGTGGCCTTTGAGCCGGGGCGCCGACTCCGTGCTCAGGTAGCGCTCAGGCCGCGCCGACGAGGCCCGACTCGTACGCGATGATGACCAGCTGGACCCGGTCGCGGGCGTCCAGCTTCCCGAGCAGGCGGGAGATGTACGTCTTGACGGTCGCGCCGCTGATGAAGAGCCCGGCGGCGATCTCGGCTTGGCGCGGCCGAGGCCGACGAGGGTGAGGATCTGGCGCGGTCATCCCCGTGTGCGCGGGGGGCAGCAACTGGGCGCCGCCCAGGCCGCGGATGAACTGGGGTCATCCCCGCGTGCGCGGGGGGCAGGGAGAAGCCCGGTCCCGATCCACTGGAAGCCGGGGGTCATCCCCGCGTGCGCGGGGGGCAGGGAGTCGCGGGCGGCGATGTCGTCCCGACGAAGGGGTCATCCCCGCGTGCGCGGGGGGGCAGAAGCAGACCCGCGCCGCGCCCGTCGGCGCCCTGGGGTCATCCCCGCGTGCGCGGGGGGGCAGTTCTCCTTGCGATGGGTTGGTTGCGAGGCGGGGGGGTCATCCCCGCGTGCGCGGGGGGCAGCCACGGTCCGGATGCTCGCGAACCATGGCCGGGGGGTCATCCCCGCGTGCGCGGGGGGCAGCACCGCCAGATCTGCCAGGGGCGGTAATTGAAGGGGTCATCCCCGCGTGCGCGGGGGGCAGCACCGCCAGATCTGCCAGGGGCGGTAATTGAAGGGGTCATCCCCGCGTGCGCGGGGGGCAGGCGACGCCGCCGAAGCCGAGGGCGGCGATGAGGGGGTCATCCCCGCGTGCGCGGGGGGCAGTTGGTCCCGGACGGTCCGGTGATCGCAGGCTGGGGGTCATCCCCGCGTGCGCGGGGGGCAGGGGACAGCCGACGAAACACGGCCGCTGCTGGCGGGGTCATCCCCGCGTGCGCGGGGGGCAGGCTTGGTGACGTGGGGGTTTGTCGGCGGGTGGGGGCGGATTTCATCAGGTGGCGGGGATCGGGCAAATGCGGCGAACCGGCGCGCGTGGAGACGGTCCGCGTACAGCGTAGAGCTGAGGCGAGTGACCCGCCCCTACTGCATGGGCGGGAGCGGCTGAGGTCGTCATGAGGTTCATGGAGCGGGCCGGGGGCCCTGGGCGACGCGCGCCTCGGCAGCCGCCGTCCCGGCTGACGCGGGGTCACGACGCGCCGTGCCGTCGCCGCGCGATGCGCGATGCGCGATGGCGCGGCCGTCAGCGGGTGACGGCGACCGCTCACAAGGCGCGCCGCATGCAGACCAGTTGCTCCCGCTCGTCCCACGAGTCGGTGACGGTGAAGCCGAGCCGTTCGTACAGCGCGATGGCCCCGGTCCGCCACTTCCACACCGAGAGCCGGACCGTATCCGCGCCGTTCTCCGCCGCCTGCGCGAACGCCGCGCCGAGCAGGGCGGACGCGACGCCCCGGCCACGGAACTCGGCTTCGGTCCAGAGCCTCTTGACCTCGGAGTGCCCGTGGTCGGGACGCGTCAGCACTACGCAGCCCACGGCGGCGTCCCCCACGAGCGCCACCAGCACGACATCGTCGGCGAACGCGCTCCGAGGGTCGGTGATCTCGGCCCGGTACCGATCCGGCAGCCCGTCCACCCCCGCGACCGGCTCCCCCTTCTCGGCCTCGGTCCGCAGGTGGTAGGCCGCCAGCAGCCCGGCCAGCCCGTCACCGGCCGAAGGTGCCTGGTCCGGCCACCGGACGACGGCGACCTCAGGTTGATCACTCATGCCGCCAGCATCACACGGGGCGCCCTTTCGTCCGCACCCACCCCGTATCGAACGTCAGCGACCTCGGCACACGCAGTCGAGCCTTCCGACGTGCCCCCGCTCCCTCCGCGACCGCAGCTCCCGCCGTTCGCCCGCGCCCCGCCCGGTCGGAGAAACGGGAGGCTCCATGTCCCGTCCAGCGTCGGTGAGTCCCGACGAGCGGTCATCCCCGCAGGCGCGGGGACCAGCCCTGGGTAACGGTGTGGTGGACGACCACCCCGGGGTCATCCCCACAGGCGCGGGGGAACAGCTCACCAGAGTGAGCGGCGGGTCGAGGCGCCCGGGACCATCCCCGCGCGTACGGGGAGCAGGCAGGGGTGTACGGCTTTCCGTTCAGGGTGGAGGGGTCATCCCCGCGTGTGCGGGGAGCAGGACGCGCGCAACTCCGGCGTGGCCCCGGACCTGGGGTCATCCCCGCGTGCGCGGGGAGCGGCTTGCTGACGTCCCGAGTTGCCAGGCGCAGAGCCCGGGTTGAGCCAGGTGCCGAGGGTCAGGCAGGGGCGGCGAACGGCGACGCGACGAGGCCGAAGGCGCCTACGTACAGGATAGGCCGAGGGTGCGGCGGGGACTCAGTGGGCGGGGCCAGGCACCGCAGAGTCGCCCCACGGCGCAGGGGCAGGGGCAGGGACGAGGGCCCAGACGACCTTGCCGGGGGCGCCGACGCGCGGGGCGACACCCCAGCGGCCGTGGGTGACGGCGTCTACGAGGAGGAGCCCGCGCCCGCGTTCGGCGGCAAGATCAGGGGTGGGGGCGTCGAGGAGGACGGGTAAGGAACCGCCGGCGGCGTCGTGGACTTCGAGGAGCAGGCCGTCGGCGAGCCGATGGGCGCTGACGCCGAACTGCTTGCCGGGAACGTGCCCGTGGCGCTGCGCGTTGGCGGCGAGTTCGGCGAGGACGAGGCAGGCGGCCTCGGCCACGTCGCGTTCGGCCCGCCACGCGGCAAGGGTTCGCATCAGCGAGTGACGGGCGCGCCGTACTCCCAACGCCGTTGGGGGCCACAGCTCTTGTGGATCGGTGTACGGCTGCGGGGGCGGCGGCGCGCCACCGCCCTTCGCCTCTACGGCAACTCCCGACATAGCGCCTTACCGTCTCTCCGTGCGTGATCGAATTCTCACTTTCCGTACACAAGCGTGAGGCGGGAGCCATACGATCGCCAGGGGTCCGCCGTTGACCCCGCGAACAGCAAGGGGTACGGGCCCGGGTACGTGGCCGCCGCCGCGAAACCCGCAGGCGGGGGCGCCAATCGGCCCTGGCCACAGGCTCGTTGCCCACGGCGGAGGCAAGGCGAAAGGAACGGGCGCTCGGATGATCGACGGAGCCGAGGACGAACTCAGCCCACGCGCGATGCTCGCGGCCGAACTCACCAGACAGCGGGAGCGCGCCGGTTGGACGCTGGCCGAACTCGCCGATCGTTCCAAGTACGACCCGTCGTATCTCCAACGGCTGGAGAAGGGCGTCCGGCTCGGCTCCCTCGACGCCATCGACGCGCTCGACCGGCTGTACGGAACCGGCGAACTCCTCAGCAAGTTGTGGCGTGCCGCCAAGCGTGAGGCGGGGCAGAGCCGTTACCAGGGCTTCAAGGACTTGGAGGCCGAGGCGACGAGCATCCAGGAGTTCGCCGTCAGCACCGTCCCAGGGCTTTTGCAGACACCGGGTTACGCCGAGGGGCTGTTGCGGACGCACGGCCCGGAGAGCGAGGAGCTGCTGGCGAAACGGGTCAGTGACCGTATCGCCCGGCAGGACCGGCTCACCAGCGCGAAACCGCTGAACTACCGAGGTTTGCTGGACGAGTCGGTCCTCCGTCGACCAGCCCGTGACGCGAGCGTCTGGAGCGAGCAGTTGGAGCGCCTGGCGGAAGCCGCCGACCAGCCGAACATCACCCTGCAAGTGGTGCCGTTCGGCGTCGGGATGCACAACCTCCTCAGCAGTTCGCTGCAACTGCTGTGGCTCCCCAGCGGGCGAACGGTCGCCTATTTCGAGAGCAGTTGGAGCGGCCACCTCGTCGAGGAAACGGAGGAGGTGGAGCACTTTCGCTTGTCCTACGATCGTCTCCGGGACTCCGCACTGTCGCCCACTGAGTCCCTCGACCTACTGCGATCCGCGCTGGAGGACCACTAGTCATGCAGAGCACCGCACTGAACCTGAACGCCGCCGAGTGGCGCAAGTCGTCCTACAGCGGCGGGGCGGACCCGGACAGTTGCGTCGAGGTCGCCGACAACTTCCCCGGCACCGTCCCCGTACGCGACTCCAAAGACCCCCACGGCCCCGCCCTCACCTTCCCCGCCACCTCCTGGTCCGCCTTCATCGACGCCCTGAAGTCCGGCCAACTCCCCGCCGTCTGAACGTCCGAGGACCAGTGATCATGCCAAGCACCGGACCGAACCTGAGCGGCGCCGCGTGGCGCAAGTCGTCCTACAGCGGTGGGGCGGAGCCGGACAGTTGCATTGAGGTCGCCGACAACTTCCCCGGCACCGTCCCCGTACGCGACTCCAAAGACCCCCACGGCCCCGCCCTCACCTTCCCCACCACCTCCTGGTCCGCCTTCATCGACGCCGTGAAGTCCGGCCAACTCCACACCGTCTAGCGGTCCGCCCCGGCGCGGGGCCGGGGCGGTGCGTCAGAGGACGGCGAGGCGGTCGACCAGCAGTTCCGTCCTGCGTTCGGTGTCCCCCGGCGGGAGCCGCCCGGCGCGGGTCAGGGTGGCGAGTCCGTGCAGGGACGCCCAGAACAGCTCGGTGAACAGCCCCGGGTGGACGCCGTCCCCGGCCACCTCGCCGAGGGTCTCCAGCAGAGCGGCGAACGCGTCCTTCAGGGGCTCCGGCGTGTCCTCGTGCGCGAAGGCGAGGCCGCCGTCGAGGTTGAACATGGCGTCGTAGACCGCCGGGTTGCGTTCGGCGAAGTCCAGGTAGGTGCGGGCGAGGGTGGTGACCCGGGCGCGCGGGTCGTCCACGGCGGAGGTCGCGGCCCGTATCGCGACGGCCATCTCGGCGGCGCCCTGGAGGGCGACGGCGCCGATGATCTCGCGCTTCCCTCGGAAGTGGCTGTAGAGGACGGGCTGGCTGTACTCGATGCGCTCGGCGAGGCGGCGCGTGGTGACCGCGTCCCAGCCCTGTTGCTCGGCGAGTTCGCGGGCCGTCGCCACGATGAGGCGTTCGCGGCCCGCCCGTTCCCGCTCCTTGCGTTCCTGTACCGACATGACTCGATTCTAGCACCGCTAGACAATCGAGCGGTAGAAGGTCTAGCGTTGCACCAACAGCTAGCAACGCTAGATCCCTGGGAGGGTCACCATGCTCAACGCACTTGAGGTCATCACCACCGTGGTCGTCGGCGTGATGGTGGGGGTGGAGTTCTCCGTCGCCTTCGTCATGAACCCGATCTTCAACGCGCTCCCCGACGACAGCGGCCAGCTCGCCCGCGCCCACGGGGGTCGCATGCTCGGCGCCGTGATGCCGTTCTGGTACATCGGCTCGCTCGTCCTCGCCGCCGTCTGGGCCGTCGCCGGACGGCACCACGACGGTGTCGGCCTCGTCATCACCGGTGCCGCGCTGCTGATCGTCAGCGTGATCATGTCGATCCTGCTGCTCGTCCCCATCAACAACCAGAGCAAGACCTGGACCCCCGAGAATCGGCCCGCCGACTGGAAGCAGCAGATGAATCGCTGGGACCGCTTTCACTACGTCCGCGTCGCCGTCATCATCGCCGCCTTCGCCTTCCTGGCCGCCGCCCTCCTCTGACCGGGCCGCCCCGCCGCCGCGCGGGCGCGCGCCGAATCCCGCCCTTCCCCGCACGCGCGGGGCACGGGACGCGGGGAGCCGTGGAGCACCGCCCTCAACCGCCCTTCCCCGCACGCGCGGGGCACGGCGACCAGTGGCCGGTGCGTCGGCCGTTCGCGCCGAGGAGGGGGGCCATCCCCGCGTGCGCGGGGAGCAGCGGATGCCGCCTTTGGCGTACGACAGACCCTTGGGGACCTCCCCGCACACACGGCGGGGCAAGCAGGCTGCGGCGCTGGGTCCTGCCGGTGGATCATCCCCGCGTGCGCGGGGAGCGGGCCTCGTCGGCCGCCCATTTTCCGTACGGGCGGGCATCCCCGCACGCGCGGGGCGGTACCTCGGCAGCCACGACGAGCGGCAGGCGCGGGGGGCATCCCCGCGAGCGCAGGGGGCGGGCGGTGCGGACCCAGCCCTCGGCGCTGAGGAGGGGGTCATCCCCGCGCGTGCGGGGGGCGGGCCCCGCGCACGCTCGGTTTCACGATGGCCGAGGGGTCATCCCCGCGCGTGCGGGGGGCGGCGGGTGGTGGACTTCGTCCGCCACTTCACCGAGGGGTCATCCCCGCGCGTGCGGGGGGGCGGATCTCCTCCCGGGTCAGCCAGGGCATCGGGTAGGGGTCATCCCCGCGCGTGCGGGGGGCGGAGGACGTCACCGGCGGCGTACACCACGCCCAGGGGGTCATCCCCGCGCGTGCGGGGGGCGGGCTTTCTTGCTCGTGATGCCCATGCTCTCGAAGGGGTCATCCCCGCGCGTGCGGGGGGCGGGGTTGGTGAGCTGGGGGTTTGTCGGCGGGTGGGGGCGGAATTTATGAGGTGGAGGGGATCGGGCAAATGGGGCACCGGGACCGGGGGGCGGGCGTACCGCCTCAGCACAGGGTAGGGCCACCCGGGGGAGCCGTAGGGCGTCGTGGGGGGCTGCTCGCAGAGGAGTCGGCGGTCAGCGAGGGGACCAGGACGGGGTGGAACCGCCTTCGGGGACGGGCGAGGGCGGCGGGAGGCGCCGGGTGATGCGGTCGAAGAGGTCGGTGAGGGGCTCGCCGATGTCGCGGCCGAAGTCGGTGAGGCCGTAGGTGACTTGGGGAGGAGTCGTCGGCTCGACCGCACGCCAGATCAAGCCGTCCTGGACCAGGGCGCGCAAGGTCTGCGCCAGCATCTTCTCGCTGATGCCCCGGATGCTGTCGCGCAGCTCGTAGAACCGGAGGTCGTTGGTCCGCAAGGAGATCAGCACCCAGATGCCCCACCGGCTGGTCACGTGGTCGACCATGTCGCGCGCGGGGCAGTCGGTGTGAAACACCTCATAGCGATGGTCCGTCGCGACCGGCTTCAGCTGCACGCCTTCCTCCATGCCCGGAGCTTACCTTGGGGTATGTCCTTACGGAAAGTAAGCCCGGCTCCTAGCGTCAATCCCCGTAGCCACAACGGATAACGCAGCAGGAACGAGGAGCCGAACATGATCGTGGTGACCGGTGCGACCGGAAATGTGGGACGACCTTTGACGCAGGCACTGGCCGAGGCGGGCGAGCAGGTGACGGCGGTGTCGCGGCGACCCCCGACCGAAGCGGCGCAACTTCCGGACGGCGTAAGCCACTTGTCGGCCGACCTGACCGAACCGGCGAGCCTCGCAGCGGCGTTGGACGGAGCGAAGGCGCTGTTCCTGCTCCTGTCCGGCGACTTGCACGCCCCCGAAGCCAGGCCCGCCGACCTCATCGGCCTCGCCGCGGCCCACGGCGTACGCCGGGTCGTCCTGCTGTCCTCGCAGGGCGTGTCGACCAGGCCGCTCGACCCGTCGCGGGTCGCGATGCGCGCGGTGGAGGACGCGTTGCGGGGCTCCGGCCTGGACTGGGCGATCGTACGACCGGGCGGCTTCGCGTCCAACGCGCTGGCCTGGGCGGAGTCCGTACGTACGGAGAGGACGGTCGCCGCGCCCTTCGGCGACGTGGGGGTTCCGGTCGTCGACCCGGCCGACATCGCCGAGGTCGCGGCGGCCTGCCTCCTGGACGACCGGCACAGCGGCGGGGTGTACGAACTGACCGGGCCCGAGGTCATCACCCCACGTCAGCAGGCCGCGGCCATCGCCGCCGCGCTCGACTCGCCCGTACGGTTCCACGAACTCACCCGCGACGAGGCCCGGTTGGCGATGACCCGCTTCGTACCGGCCGAACTCGCCGACGACACCCTCGACATCCTCTCCGCCCCGCATCCAGCCGAGTTGGCCATCAGCCCGGACGTCCAACGCGTCCTCGGCCGCGCCCCGCGCCCCTTCCGTGACTGGGTCACCCGTAACATCGCCGCCTTCCGCTGAGGCGCCGAGTCCCGGTCAGCCCGGCCGGACCTCCCAAGTCGGGCTCAGGAGCGGGGTGTTGTAGATGATGATGTCGGCGTGGTCGGCGGGGTGGGCCGTGGCGGCGTAGAGCCGTTGGGCGGGGAGGTAGCGGTCGTGCCAGGACCGTTCGATCTCGGCGGCGGCCGTCAGCGCCGCGTCTCGGCTCCGGGCGGCGGCCGTCAGCGCCGCGTCTCGGCTCCGGGCCCGGTCCACCGTCTGCTCGAAGGGGACGGACACGAGGACGCGCAGGTCCCACCGGTCGAGGAGTTCGGGGCGGAGGAGGAAGACGCCGTCGAAGAGGAGTACGGCGTCCGCCGGAGCGGTCGCAGCCGGTGGCGACAGCGCGGTGTCGGTCTCCGCGTCGTAGGCCGTCGTTCGGAACCTCCGGTCTCCGCCAGGTCCCAGCGGGTCGAGCAGGAACCGGCACAGCGCGGCGCGGTCATGGGCGTCGAAGTAGCAGCCTTCGGCGGTGTACCGGCCGCGCCGGTAGCGCTGTGCGCGCGGGACGAGGAAGTCGTCCACCGTCGCCCGGATGACCTCGCGGCCCTGCGCCCGCAGCACGACGGCGAGTTCGTCGGCCAGCGTCGTCTTCCCCGCGGCCGGCGGCCCGTCGACCGCGACCCGCACCGGGTGCCCGGCCGTGACCGCCCCGGCCGTGACCGCCCCAGCCGTGACCGCCCCGACCGCCCCGACCGCCTCCGCCAGCCGATCGATGAGCTCCCCACGGGTGCCTCGCTCCATCGCCGCCCCTCCCCACGTGCTTGCGGTCATTGCACGTTACGGTGCCGCCGCGTCGGGTCGGCAGCGCGGCGTACGTGCCCGGCCCGGGCGGCCGGGAATGCCCGGCGCACCTGCGGGGAGCACGGGCCTTGTCACCCGCATTCGGGTGACTTCCCGGGCGTCGTCCCCCCACACGCGGAGGGGCGGCCTGATGCCGTTCCCGGTCAGCCTCCAGCCGAGGCCGCGGCAACGCAGAACTCATTGCCCTCGGGGTCGGCCATCACCACATGGTGCCCCTCGAACTCCTCCAGGACGACCCCGCCCGCCTTCACCAGCCGCTCGGACTCCGCCTCGATCCGTGCCCACCGCTCGTCGGGGCTGCCGTGTCCCGGCACCCGGACGTCGATGTGGAGCCGGTTCTTGGCGGTCTTCGGCTCGGGGACCTTGAGGATGCAGAGCCGGGGGCCGACGCCGTCGGGATCGCAGAGCCACGCGCCGTCGTCCGCGGAGTCGTCCTCCGGAAGGTCGAACTGCGCGAGCCACTCCTCACGGCTCGTGAAGGGAGCGGGCGGCGGCTCGTCCACATACCCCAGGGCCGTCTTCCAGAACGCGGCGAGGAGTTTCGCGTCCGCGCAATCAAGGGTCAGATCGATTCTGGCTGCCATAACAGGACCGTAATGCCCACCTCAGACAATCGCGGCTGACGCGGACGAGGGACAGCCCCGGATACCTCGCCTTCCCCGGAGCGGGGTCTTCCCCGCATTACGCGGCGGGGCGCGGACCCGGTCCAGGACGCCCGCGCACGCAGGGGTCATCCCCGCGTGCGCGGGGGGCGGCGCAGCCGCTGGGCAGCCTGCGCAGGTCGGGCGGGTCATCTCCGCGTGCGCGGGGGCGGAGGTCCGCGTGGGGGAACATGCCGGACGCGTAGGGGTCATTCCCGCGTGCGCGTGGGCAGCGCGGGTCGTCGGCGCGCAGCCCGGGGCGGCCCGGGGTCATCCCCGCGTGCGCGGGGGGGCGGGTTGCTCCCGCCGCCGGAGAGCATCACCATCGCGGGTCATCCCCGCGTGCCGGGGGGCGGCCAGCAGGGCGTCCGGTCGGCTCCGAGGGGAGGGGGCATCCCGCGTGCGCTCGGGCGGCGCGGGTCGTGGGCGCGCAGCCCGGACGGCCTGGGGTCAACCCCGCGTGCGCGGGGAGCGGAGTGGCTGACCTGGGGGATTGTCAGCGGGTGGGGGTGGATTCGGCCAGGGGACGGGGGCGGGCGAATGGGGCACGTGGCCGCCTGGTGGGGGACGGTGCCGCCCGGGGAAGCGTGTGGGCGGGGCGGCGGGCCGTGGGGGCGTATTCGGGGGTGCCCGCGAGGGCGGTGGCGCAGGCGGCCCGCGGCGCCGAGTCGCGTATGACCGGCACCCGGCACCCGGCACCGGCACCCGGCACGGGCTCGGCGGAGGGCTCGGCTGCCACGCCGACGGGTGACCGTGAGCACGTGCCGCGCGCGCCAGCGCTGCCTTGGGGTGGTCGGTAGGGTGGCCGGCTGTGGAGGACATGGTGGGGGTCCCGGCGGGACGGGTGACGGTGTCGGACCGGCGGACGCAGAAGAGCTGGCAGGTCGAGGTCGCGGCGTTCGAGATGGCGGCGGTGCCGGTGACGCAGGAGGCGTACGCGGAGGTCACCGGCCGGAGGCCGAGCAGTGTGGAGGGCAGGCGGCTGCCGGTGGAGGGGGTTTCGTGGTGGGACGCGGCGGAGTTCTGCGACGCCCTGTCGCGGCGGGAAGGGCTGACGCCCGCGTACGCGTTGGACCGTGAGGCCGAGCGGGCGGAGTGGGACGCGGCGGCGGACGGTTACCGGCTGCCGACCGAGGCCGAGTGGGAGTACGCCTGCCGGGCGGGGACGACGGGGCCGAGGTACGGGCAGCTCGACGCCGTCGCCTGGCACCAGGGGAACTCGGACGGGCGTGCGCACCCCGTCGGCGGCAAGGAGCCCAACGCGTTCGGCCTGTACGACATGTTGGGCAACGTGTGGAACTGGTGCTGGGACGTCTACGACGCCGAGGTGTACGGGACCTACCGGGTGCTGCGCGGCGGCGGCTGGGCCGACGAGCACTGGAGCTGCCGCGCGTCCGTACGGCGCCGCAGCCATCCGACGTTCGGGATCGACGACGTGGGGTTCCGCGTCGCTCGTTCTACGGTGCCGCCGTCGCCGCCCCGGCCGTAAGGGCCGTAAGGGCCGCAGGACTTTCGACCTCCACGGTCGCCCACGTCCGGACACACATCGCTGTTCCCGCAACGCACCGCCTGCGGGCCGGGGTTATCCCCGCACGCGCGGGGAGCAGACCTATAACGGCGTTATAGCCAGACGGGAAGAGGGGTCATCCCCGCTTGCGCGGGGAGCAGTCGTGCAGCTCGTCGATGATCGCGCCGTGCAGGGGGTCATCCCCGCTTGCGCGGGGAGCAGGTGGCCCGCGTAGCTGGCACGGGCTGGGTTGAGGGGTCATCCCCGCTTGCGCGGGGAGCAGGGCAATGTTCTGATCCACCAGATCAGCGTCGCGGGGTCATCCCCGCTTGCGCGGGGAGCAGGCTCGCTGACGTGCGGGGTTACCAGGGGGCAGGGGCCGATTGAACCAACTGTCGAGGATCGGGCAAATAGGGCAAGCGGCTCCTGAAGGCGGGCCGCACGGCCCCGAGCACAGGATATGGCCGCGGCAGGCGGCCGCAGGGGACAAGGCTGGACCGAGCGCCAAGACGTGGGTCCGGGCGACTCACGGGGGCTGGGTCCAAACAATCAGCGTGCGGTGAGCCGCAGTTCGTTCCGCCGCACCGAGTGGGCGGGGGCGCCCGAAGTTCCGTCGGACGTCATCCGGCGCGCTGGCCGAAGGTGACGCCGGGGCTGAGGCTCAGGGCGAGGACGGTGTCGAGTGCGGTCTCCAGCGGAAGGCTGTCCCGCTGGATCTGGGCGAGCAGGAGTGCGCCCTGCAAGGCGCAGAGGAGGGTGACGGCCAGGTCGTCCGGATCGATGCCGGGCCGGAGGCGCCCGGCCGCGTGCAGGGCGGCCAGCCCTTGGCCGATGACGGTGGACCAGCGGCCGAACCCGACCGAGACCCGAGCGCGGGCCCGCGCGTCGCTCTCGGCGAGCTGACCGCCGAGGGACCCGAGCGGGCAGCCGCCCCGGCCGTCGAGGCGTCCGGCCTCGGCGACGACGAGGTCGCGCCAGGCGCGCAGCCCCTCGACCGTGTCGAGCCCCGCCTGCTCGGTGGTAGTGACGATGGCGTCGGCCTGGCGGTCGATCACCGCCTGCACGAGCGCTTCCTTGTCGGCGAAGTAGTGGTAGAGCTGCGAGCCGCTGACCTGGGCCGCGGCCTTGACGTCTTCGAGGGTGGTGCCCGCGACGCCGCGTTCGTGAACGAGTTCGGCGGCGGCGTCGACGATACGGGCCCGGGTCCGCAGCCCCTTGGGCGTCAGCTTGGCCGTCGGGCGCGTATCGGTAGCCATGACGCCACGCTAACACCGTTTTGGACTTGAGAACCCATTTTTTGGACGCGAGAGTGGAATCTGCGACCCAGAAATCACTGGGCCCATCGCAGCACGAATCGCAGCACGCAAGGGGCGCTCTCATGAACGACATCGCAACCCCGGTCGCCGACCGGGCCGCCGAGGTCCAGGCGCAGGCCGCCGGGCGGCTGCCCGCCGAGGTCGGAACCGCCTTCGAGAACGAGAGGCGGCGGCTGATGGCGGCCGGTGTCCCGGACGGCGTCGCCGGTCCGGGCACCGCCATGCCCGACGGCGACCTTCTGGACGCGACCGGTCGGCCGACGAGCCTTTCGGCCGTACGGGCGGGGCGCCCGGCCGTCGTCGTCTTCTACCGCGGCGCCTGGTGCCCGTACTGCAACCTGACCTTGCGCACCTACCAGGAGGCCCTGGTCGACCAACTCCGAGCGCGGGGCGTCGCCCTGATCGCGCTCAGCCCGCAGAAGCCGGACGGCTCGCTGACGATGACCGAGAAGCTCGGCCTGTCGTACGCCGTACTGTCGGACCCGGGGAACCGGATCGCCGCGCGGCTCGGCATCGTCTTCACCCTCGCCGACAGCGCGCAGGACGCCCAGGCGTCCCTCGGCGTCCGCCTCACCGACGTCAACGCCGACGGGTCCGCCGCTCTCCCGCTCGCCACGACCGTCCTCGTCGGCGCCGACGGCTCCATCCGCTGGATCGACGTCCACCCCGATTACACGACGCGGTCGGAACCCGCCGAGATCCTTGCCGCCGTCGCGGCCCTCGAATAGCCCTCGGCGGAGCCGCGCCCTGAGCAAACACGTCATCCCCGCACGCGCGGGGGGCCGCCATGCGCGGGGCACAGCGCCAAGTAGCCCCCGGGGCCATCCCCACACGCGCGGGGGGCAGCGGACGTTGACGCCCGAGCAGGTGACGGGCCAGGGGCCATCCCCGCACGCGCGGGGGGCAGCGCTTGAACCGGTCGGTGGTGAAGCCGGTCCCGGGGCCATCCCCGCACGCGCGGGGGGCATTCTCGCTGACGTGCACGTTTGGCAGCGGGTGGAGGCGGATTGAACCAACTGCCAAGGATCGGGCAAATGGGGCGAACCGCCACGCGGGGGGAGTGCGTGCCGGGGCCGGGTACAGGGTAAGGCGGGGTGGCGCCGTGTGTGGGGGGACGGGAGAGGCCGGGCGGGGGCCCGGCCTCTCTTGGTGGGGGTCAGGACAGGAAGGTCTCGCAACGGCCGCCGACGTTGGTGTTGTTGCCGGTGCCGGGGTGGGCGGCGTCGAGGCCGGGGCCGCAGTCGAGGGTGTCGTTGCCGGTGGTGGAGCGGATGGTGTCGGAACCGTCGCCCGTGGAGACGACGTTGTTGCCGGCGCCCGCGTCGACGCGGTCGTCGCCGTTGCCGGTGGTGATGCGGTCGTTGCCGCTGCCCGCGAGGACCACATTCGCACCGTCGCCCGCCGAGACGACGTTGTTGCCGCCGCCCGCGTCGATACGGTCGTCGCCCCCACCCGTCGTGATCTGGTCGTTGCCGCTGCCCGCGAGGACCACATTCGCACCGTCGCCCGCCGAGACGACGTTGTTGCCGCCGCCCGCGTCGGTGTACGAAGGGCCAGTGCCTGGCAGCGAGATGCGGTCGTTGCCCGCGCCGGTGAGGACGCAGTCGCTTCCGCCGCCGCCGTCGACGGTGTCGTTGCCGCCTCGGCCGAGGATGAGGTCGTTGCCGGGGGTGCCGGTGAGGCGGTCGTTGCCGGTGGTGCCGAGGATGACGTTCTGGATGTCGATGCCGGTGCAGGGGCCGAAGGTGACGGAGCCGGTGTGGCGGATGCCGGTGAGGCCGGTGGGGGTCTCGGTGTAGGTGAGGGAGGCGCCGCGGGCGACGGTCGCGGCGACCGGGGCGAGGACGGCGGGCTCGCCGTCGACCGTACGCACGGTGGTCGTGCGGCCGGAGCCGGTGATCTCGTAGGAGCCGCACCCGAGGGAGAGCGTGGCCGCGCCGCCGGTCAACTGGACCTGGGCGGGGGCGGATCCGGGGCCGACGTACACCAGCACGCCCGCGGGGTCGCGGGCGTCGGAGACCAGGACCGTACGGCCGCCGGTGGCGACGACACGGCCGGCGGTGGTGCCGCCGAGGGCCACGTCGGAGAAGCCGTCCAGGGGCAGGAAGGCACCGCCCGCCGCGCAGGCGATCGTGCCGCCGCGCAACGCGTGCCCGTCGTCGTCGCTGTCGTCGGACCAGAAGACCGGCTTGCGGCCGTCGACGCACTCGGAGCGCGGGGCGAAGGCGAAGCCTTCGTTGTTGAGGTTGGGCATCGCGGCCGGGCGCTCGTAGTGGTCGGCGGCGGCGAAGTCACCGCCGGCGCCCACGGCGAAGGTCGCCGTACGGCCGTTGCAGGTGTCGTCGCACACGACCCACAGCCGGTCGGCCTCGGCGTCGAACTGGAGCTCCATGACGCTCGGGAAGCCGCTGGCGAAGGCGGCGACGCGGGTGAAGCCGCTGCCGGACTGGTCGAGGGCGTACGCGTAGACGCTGCCGTTGCCTTCGAGGCCGACGAAGAAGAGGCCGTCACCGTGGTCGGGGTAGGCGGCCGGGGCGTACGCGGCGCCCGTGTGCTGGTCGCGGAAGCCGTGCGAGGTCAGGTAGCTGTCGGGGACCCAAGTGATGCCCTCAAGACCGCTGTTGGCGCCGACCGGCGGCAGGTCCGCGGTCAGATTCCACTCGCGGGTGGCGCGCAGCGCGCCGGACCCCGTGCCGGGCGGGTCGAAGCGCAGCACCTCGGGACGGCTCACGCCGCTGACCGCGTTGTCGCGCTCGGTCGAGACGAAGACGCCGCCGGAAGGACCCGCGCCCGTCAGGGCGACCCCCTCGGCGTCGGGGTCACCGGTCCCGTCCGGGTAGCGCAGCGCCTTGCCCGCGCTCCACCCGTCGGCGGTGTCCGGCGCCCACTTGGCGCCGTCCCACTCCAGCCGGTACAGCGTGGAGGGGCCGTTCTTGACCGCCCACAGCACACCGGGAGTCGGCCCGCCGGAGCCCTCGTACGCGAGACCGCTCAGGTTCGTACCGAAGACGTTCGCGTCGTCGACCGTGGTCACCGAGGAGCCGCCCGGCCACGGGGAGGCCGCGACCTGACCGGCGCACGCGTTGGCCGCGCCCTTCGTGGAGGCGGCCGTCGTCGCGAAGTCGCCCGTGCCGTCGGGGCAACGCCCGTACGTGGTCGCCGCGTGGGCGGTCCAGGAGTACGCGTCGATCAGCGTCGTGCCGTCGGGCAGGAAGAGGCGGGCGGAGTCGGCGCCGCCGAGACCGAAGGCCGACTCGACGTCGAGCGCGAGGAAACCGCCCGGCGCGACCGACGTACCGGCGGGGACCGTGAAGACGTGGGAGTCGTCGTTGTCCTTGACGAGCCAGCCCGATATGTCCACGGACACGGGACTTGTGTTGGTCAACTCGACCCAGTCGCCCGGCGTTCCGCCATTGGACTCGACCTCATTGATTTTCACGGCCGACGAGGGCGCTCCGCAGTCGTTCGCGGCGCCCTTGGTGGACGCGGTCGTGGTGACGAAAGCGCCGGTGCCGTCGGGGCAACGGCCGTACGTGGTCGCCGCGTGGGCGGTCCAGGAGTACGCGTCCACCAAGGTCACGCCGTCGGGCAGGAAAAGCCGCGCGGAATCCGCGCTTCCCAGCCCGAAGACGGGGTCGACGTCGAGCGCGAGAAATCCGCCGGGCGCGATCGACGTACCGGCCGCAATCGTGAACACATGCGAGTCGTCATTGTCCTTGACGAGCCAACCCGACACATCCACAGCAATCGCACCCGAATTGACCAACTCGACCCAGTCGCCCGGCGTTCCGCCATTGGACTCGACCTCATTGATTTTCACGGCGGAAGGCGCCGCGTCGGCCGCCGAAGAAACGGCAGGCGAAACCGCCGAGGCGGCGGGCGAGGACGTGAGGAAAAAGGGAATCGCGGTCAGGAACGCGACGCCCAGAGTGATTGACGCACGCCATCTCTTATGCAAGGTTTGCAAGACTGAGGGTCCCTCTTCGGTCGGCACGGCGGGAAATGAGCAGGGGTCCCGCGAAGCCTCCGGCAGCCCGGCGAATGGCGGGCGAACCGCGGGCGAACGCCAGGTGAGCCTTCGGTTCCGCGCCGACCATCACGATCTTGAAACAATTCTGGTCAGACATCAGAAGGCTCAATAGTCTCCGGGTGCACGGCAGTTAACAGTGACTGCCACGTTCCTCGGGGAGCATGCATTGGCCATACACGAGCACGAGGTCGACCGTCGCACGTTGTTCAGAGTCGGCCTGGGCGGAGCGGTCGCCGCCGTCGTCGGTACCGAACTGGCCTTGCCCGGAGCGGCCGTTGCCGCGCCGTCGCCGCAATTCCCGTGGATCATCGACTGCGACACGTGGGGCGCCCGGCCGCCGTCCAGCCCGATCCAGATCACCGGCAACACCACGAACAAGATCATCCTGCACCACATGGCGTTCCCCAACGTCACGGACTACTCGCGCGCCCACGCGGTCCAGCTCGCCAAGGACTGCCAGGACCTGCACATGGACACCAACGGCTGGGCCGACACCGGCCAGCACTTCACCGTCAGCCGCGGCGGCTACGTCATGGAGGGCAGGCACCGCAGCCTGGAGACGCTGGTCACCGGGGAACACCAGGTCACGGCCGCGCACTGCCCCGGTGAGAACGGCAACGCGATCGGCATCGAGAACGAGGGCACGTACATCACGGAGACGCCGCCGCCCGCGCTGCTCGACTCCCTGGTGGAGCTGTGCGTCGCGGTGTGCCGGCAGTTCGACCTGCACGCCTGGGACATCTTCGGACACTGGGACTTCCGGCTCGGCACCGAGTGTCCCGGCGCCGCCTTCTACGCGCAGTTCCCGACGATCCGCTCGCGCGTCCTGACCCGGATGCGCACGCCCCGGCGGGACATCCCCGCCCGCCGCTGGCCGGACATCTGGCGGTTCGTGGACAGCCAGGTCGTCGGGGTCGCGCAGTACCTGCTCAACAACGCCGGGTACACCGCGCTGACGCCCAACGGCGTCTTCGGCACCGACATGAACGCCGTGGTCGCCGACTTCCAGACCACGCACGGCATTCCGGTCACGCCCGACGCCACTTTCGACACCGCCACGTGGGAAGCGCTGGCGCCCGTACTCGACAAGCACGCCACCGGGCTGCCGGTGAGCGGCCTCCAGTCGATCCTGGCCCTCAAGGGCTTCGCCGGTGTCACGGTCAACGGCACCTTCGACCACGCCACCCAGAAGGCCGTCCAGGACCTCCAGCGGCTGCACGGCCTGCGCCCCAACGGCAAGGTCGACCTGAGCACGTGGTGTGCCGCGGTCGGCGGGTCCGTCCGCGAGGCGTTCTGCTAGCGCAGGATTCGCGGGGCCTGTGCTCCGTTAGGGGCGCGGGGAACTGCGCGGCAAACCACGATGCTCCCGCAGGTCACCGCCGGTCCAGGCGGGGCAGTTCGGTTGTCTTCGGACCACCGGGCCGGGGGGGGCTGGTCGCGCCGTTCCCCGCGCCCCTACGGGGCACGTTCTGGCGGAGGTGGGTCAGGGCACCGCCCCCTACGGGGCACGTCCTGGCCTGAGGTCTCAGGGCAGGCAGAGGATCAGGATGCACAGGCCCTGGTGGGCGGGCGGGGTCGTGGGGGACGTGCTCGGCGGCGCGGGGTCGGCGGGGGTGGTGGCCGGGGGCGCCGTCGTCGTCGTGCCGGGGTCCGCGGGGGTGTCGGCGGCGGTGCCGGTGCCGTGGTTCGCCGCTTGCGTGCCGGTCGACGGGGGCGTCGAAGGAGCCGTCGAAGTGGACGGGGCCGGGCCTGTGGCCGGGGAAGTGGCGGGCAGCGGGGCCGTACCGGCGTTGGTGGCGGCCGGGTGGGTCGCCTCGGCCGTGGGGAGCGCCGGGGTACGGGTGTGCCGCTGGGTGGCGGGCGCGCTGTCGTGCGGGGCCGAAGTCGGGTCCGTGGCCTGCGAGTTGTCCGTGCGCAGCGTCACCGGCGTCACGGTGTCGTACGACGAGGACGCCGTCGTGCCCCGGCCGGAGCCGTGGTTCTGCATGGACGCGACGGTCACGCCGCCGCCGAAGAGGGCCACCGCCGTGGCGACGCCCGCACGGCGCCGGTTCTTCTTCCACCGCTCCAACTGCCGCCGCCGGGCGGCGCGTCCGCCCTGCAAGCGGGGCACGAGCGAGGAGGGCCCGAGGACGGACGCCGTCCCCTCCTCGTCAGCCGCAGCCGCAGCCCTAGCCGAAGGCGCAGGCGCGGCCTCAGGGGCGGCCGGGAAGACGGAGGGCTCCGGTATGTACGCGGCGGGCTCGTACGGGTCCGCGTACGAGACCGGCGCCGCGTACGAGCCCGGGTCCGCGTACGAGCCCGGCGCCGCGTACGAGCCCGGGTCCGCGTACGAGCCCGGGTCCGCGTCCGTCTCCGGGGCGTAGGCACCGCAACCCGGGCACACCAGAGCCCCGTTGACGGAGCGTCGGCACGTGTAGCAGTAGTCCATTCGTGGTCTTTCTCCGCTGGCTTCGCGGCCGAGGGTGGGCCGCAGGGATGTCCACGTCCCCCGCGAAGGGGCAGCCGACCGAAACTAACAGCTGTAACGGGAGGGGTTGCAAGCGACCTGTGTGTTTTTTGAAAAGCCGCGCCGTCTCCTGGGCGGCAATATCCCGACGTGCCCGCCAAATGCGGACGTACCGCACCCGCGTCAACCCCGTGAAGTGCGGCAGGCGGCGGCGCCCACGGTGCCGTTCGGGCGCAATGCGCCCGCGCACCGGCAACCCGATGCCCTTACCTACGTTTTCGTTCATCTCATCGACGGAGAAAACCAATAGCGTGATGCGCCATGGAGAATCAGCAAACCAGCACCGCCTCGGGGATAACGCGACGCGGCCTCATCGTCGGCGCCGTCGCCGCCGGACTCACCGCGACCGCCGGAACCGCGAGCGCGCAAACGAGCCGACAGGGCACATCGGGACAGGTCGGGAGCACACCGGCGTTCACTCCGCCGGAATCGGCCAAATACCCCGGTTACGCCGAATACAAGCCGCCGAATTACCAGTTGGCCGTTCCGGGGGAATCCCTCGTGGCGGGCCGCGCGGACTACCCGGTCGCGCCCGGTATCGTCCTCACCTCCTTCGACACATTCGGCCGCACCGGCTGGACGCGGGTCCATGTGCTCAACGCCGATCTCGGCAACGCGTCGGTCGGCGTGGACCTCGTCGCGGACAAGGTGAGCGACCCGCGTCCGCTCGCCCGGGCGGCGAACGCGCAGCGCGCCGTGGCCGCCGTCAACGGCGACTATTTCGACATCACCGAGACCTTCGCGGCCGAGGGCCCGGAAATCCAGGACGGCACGCTCCGCAAGGGCACGAACAAGACGGCGACCGTCGCGGCGATCGGCGCCGACCGGGTGGCCCGGCTGGCCGACCTGGTGCTCACCGGTACGGTCACGGTCGCCGGGACGCGACGGCCGCTCACCGCCCTCAACTCGCCCTCGGTGCCCGCCGACGGCGTCGCCGCGTACACCCCGAAGTGGGGCGCCGGGCGCCGCACGCTCATCCAGGACGCGGGCCCGTACACCGAACTCGTCGTCGCGGGCGGGAAGATCACCGCCGTCAACGCCCAACTCACCGATGCCGCGGTGCCGGACGGCGGTGTGGTCGTGCTCGGTCGGGGCGCGGCGGCGGCCCAACTGGCCGCCGCCAAGCCGGGCGACGCCGTCACCGTCGACTTCGCGCCGCGGACGAACGCGCCCGTCGCGCTGCGCACCGCGCTCGGCAGCGGCGAGGTGCTGGTGCGCGGCGGCACGGCGATCGACTTCCCGCCGAGCACCGGCAACGACGCGGCCAAGCCGCGCACGGCCATCGCGTGGCTGGACGGCGGCCACCGCCTGCTGCTCGTCGCGATCGACGGCTCGGCCAACTTCTCCGCCGGGCTCAGCTTCGACGACACCGCCAAGCTGCTGGTGCGGCTCGGCGCCACCGAGGCGTTCATGCTCGACGGCGGCGGCTCCACCGAGATCGTCGCCCGCAGGCCCGGCGACACCGGGGTCGGGGTCGTCAACACCCCCTCGGACGGCGGCGAGCGGCCCGTGCCCAACGGCGTCGGCCTCTTCGCCGCCCGCGAGGGCTCGGGGCGGCTGCGCGGTCTCGACGTACGCCCGCGCGCCGACCGCGTCGTGCCGGGGCTGACCGTGGACGTCGCGGCGGCGGGCTACGACGAGACGTGGGCGCCGGTGCCGATCGACGAACACCGCGACCCCGTACGGTGGTCGGCCTCCCCCGGCTCCCTCGGCACCGCGCGCGACGGCGTCTTCCGCGCCAGGAAGCCCGGCGCGGGAACGCTGCGCGCCCGTACCGGAGACGCGGACGGCGCGCACGAACTGCGGGTCCTCGGCGACCTGCACCGGCTGGCGTTCACCGAGCGGGCCGTCACCATCGACCCCGGCGCGACCGCGTCGGTCAGCCTGACCGGATACGACGCGGACGGCTTCGACGCGCCCGTCGCGCCGCGTGACGTCCAACTCGCCTACGACAAGGCCCTGATCACGGTGGCCGCGCAGCCCGACGGCAGCCTCCGGATCACCGGTGACGCGGGCGCGGTCGGCAGGGCCACCGTCCTGACGGCGACCGTGGGGGACGTGACGGCGCGGCTGCCCGTGACGGTCGGCCTGGTCGACGTGTCGCTGGCCGAGTTCGAGCCGGCCGAGAACTGGACGGCGCTGGCCGCGCGGGGCACGGCGTCGGTCGCCTTCGTCGCGGCCCCCGACCGGCCGGGCGCGGCGGCCGACAACCACGCGCTGCGGCTCACGTACGACTTCACCGGGCAGACGAGTACGTCGGCGGCGTACGCGGTGGCCGGCGGCGGTCCGATCACGCTGCCCACGGGCACGAAGCGGCTCGCGCTGTGGGTCAACGGTGACGGCAACAACCACTGGCTGCGCTGCATGATGTACTCGCAGGGCACCACCAATGTGCCGTTCACGCTCGCGCTGACCGTGGACTGGACGGGGTGGCGGCGGGTCGTGGGGGACCTCCCCGCCGGGTACTCGGAGCCGGTCACGCTGCTGCGGATCTACATCGCGGAGACGTCGCAGACCAACAAGAACGCGGGGCGGCTCGACTTCGACGGGCTCGCCGCGCAGGTCGGGCAGCGGCCGGACACCTCGCAGGCCCCGCAGCCCGACCCGTACGTGGTCGAGCAGGGCGGACTGCCGGACCGGCGGTGGACCTTCGCGGTCCTGTCCGATCTGCACGTCAGCGCCGCGGCCGGACTCGACTCCTTCTCCGGGCGGCAGGCGGTGACCGCGCTCGGCCAGGCCGTCGCGACCCGGCCGGACTTCCTGCTGATCAACGGCGACTTCGTGGACAACAACAACCCCGAGGACTTCGCACTCGCCAACGGGCTGCTGCGCGACCACGTACCGGCCGGGCTGCCGGTGTACTGGACGCCCGGCAACCACGAGGCGGGGCTGTCCGCGACCGGCGGCCTCGACGCGTTCCTCGCCGTGACCGGCCGCCCCAACCGGCAGGTCTTCGACCACAAGGGGACCCGTTTCATCCTGCTGGACTCGCACACCGGCGACATGCGGACCTCGGACTGGGACCAAGTGCCGCTGCTCCAGGCCGAGTTGGCGAAGGCGGCCAGGGACCGGTCGGTGACCGGTGTCGTGCTGTCCTTCCACCACCCCTTGCGGGACCCCTCGGGCGCGGGCGCCTCACAGCTCGCCGACCAACTGGAGGCCGGGCTCCTCCAGAAGTGGCTGGCCGACTTCCGGGAGACCTCCGGCAAGCCGGTGGCGCTCTTCACCGGCCACGCGCACACCGCGTCGGTCACGCGGACCGACGGCGTCCTGGAGGTCACCACCCCGGCCGTGGGCAAGACGCCGTACAGCTCGCCCGACCAGGGCGGCTTCTTCGGCTGGATGCACGTCGGCGTCGACCCCAGGCCCGCGCGCATCCGGGCCGGGCAGCCGAGCCCGCGGACCCGCGAGTGGCTGCGGGCCGAGAGCCGCCCGGTCATCGACGGGATCGAGCTGACGGTGGACGGTCCCGTGCCCGTCGGCACGTCGGCCGCTCTGGCGGCCACCGGCATCACCAGCGAGTTCGGACTGCGCTTTCCGCTGCGCTTCCCCGCCACGGTCGTCTGGTCGGGGGACGCGGGCGTCCTGGTGACCGACTCGCCCTCCGAGGCCAAGGCCGCCGAGCGCCGTCGCGGGACCCTCGCGGTCCTGGACCCGACGACCGCCACGCTCACCGCGCTGCGGCGCGGGACGGTCACGGTGACGGTCGCCTCGGGCGGCCTGACGGCGTCGGCGACGGTGACGCTGAAGTAGGCGCCAGGGCCCGCGTACGCCGATCCGTACGCGGGCCCGTCACGCCTGGTGAGGTCCCGCCCCCGCGGCGGGGCCTCACTTCACCTCGTTGCCGTCGACGTCCAGGGAGTGCTCCTGCCAGTACTTGTCCCACGTGTCGTCCACGTGCCGGGGGACCTTGCCCTTCGGGTAGCGCACGAAGCCCTTCGGCGGCTCCTCCTTGTCCGACACGCAGGCCCCGCCGCCCGCCGGGGGCCCGACCGACGCCACCGGGTACTCCCCGCCCGAGCACATCGCGTCCTGCACGCTGCACGCCGAGCCGAGCCCCATGAAGGCGACGCCCGCGAGGGACAGTCCGATCAGGGTGAGCCGGGGGCCGGCGGGAATCCGGGGCCGACGGGGATGGTTGGTCTGCACGGCGCTGCCGCCTCTCGCGTAGGTGATCGTCGCTCCTGGATCAGTGTGGCCGCGCGGATGTGTCCGAATCATCCGTGCTCGTACTCAGGTCGCGGTGGGTACGGAGTGCGGGGGCGGCGGGCGGGCGTGAGTATGGACGGAAACGTGGGAGGCGTGCTGTGCCGCTGGAATCCGAGCCGTTGCGGAAGCTGGGCTTCCTGACCATCGGGCTGTTCGACGAGGCCGATCCCCGGCGGGGGCACGAGTCGACGCTGGAGATCATCGAGCTGGGCGAACGGCTCGGCTTCGACAGCGCGTGGGTGCGGCACCGGCACCTCCAGTACGGGATCTCCTCGCCGGTCGCCGTGCTGGCGGCGGCGAGCCAGCGCACCCGCAGGATCGAGCTGGGCACCGCCGTCATCCCGCTGGGCTGGGAGAATCCGCTGCGGCTGGCCGAGGATCTGGCGACGGTCGACATCCTGTCCGGCGGACGGCTCAACCCCGGCGTCAGCGTCGGCCCGCCCACGCATTTCGAGCAGGTCGGGCCCGCGCTCTACCCGGACACCGCCGACGCCGAGGACTTCGGCTACCCGCGCGTCCGGCGGCTGCTGGACTTCGTACGCGGCGAGCGCGCCACCGACTTCAGCGGCGTCGAGGGCATCGAGGTCTTCTCCGACCGCGTCCAGCCGCACTCCCCCGGCCTCGGCGGCCGTCTCTGGTACGGCGGCGCGAGCCTGCGGTCGGCGCGGTGGGCGGGCGAGAACGGCATGAATTTCCTGACGAGCAGCGTCGTCAAGGCGGAGGAGTCGGAGAAGGCGGCGGAGTCGGAGAATCCGGAGGAGTCAGCGAAGGCGGCCGAGGCGGCGGTGACGGGGCCGGCGCCGGACTTCGCCGACATCCAGCTCTCCCACATCAGGACCTTCCGCGCCCACCACCCCGACGGCGACCGGGCCCGCGTCTCGCAGGGCCTCGTCGTCATCCCGACCGACAGCGCCACGCCCGCGCAGCGCGCCCGCTACGAGGAGTACGCCCGCAAGCGCCTGCCGCGCACCATGGCTCCGCAGGGCCCGGCGCGCATGCTCTTCTCCCCCGACTTCGTCGGCCCCTCGGCCCAGCTCGCCGAACGCCTCCACGCCCACGCCGCCTTCCGCGAGATCGACGAGGTCGCCTTCGCGCTGCCCTTCACCTTCGCCCACGAGGACTACGTCCAGATCCTCACCGACCTCGCCGGCGCCCTGGGCCCGGCGCTGGGCTGGCGCCCGGCTCAGTCCTCGTAGCCGTACTCAGTCCTCGTCGCCGTGCTTCGTCAGCAGGGCCGCGATGCGGGACTCGTGGGCGGCCTGCCAGGTGTCGGGGGACTCGGCGGCCTCCTTGGCCAGGACCGCGCGGGCGGAGGTGAGGATCCCGGGGGCGCGGGCGGCGGGCATGGTGCTCCTCCGTACGGGCGTCCCCCGCGCGGGGGTCGCGGCTGCGGTCAGGGCGGGGCCTATCCGGCCGACAGTAAGCGGGGGTCCGGGCGGGCCCGCGCGGGCCCGGCGCCGCGCCGAACCCGCAGGTCCGCCCGGCGCCGCACCGAACCCACGCGAGCCCGGCGCAGCGCCGGGCGGACCCGCCGCTACATCCGGGACGCCACGTCCGACCGGAGCTGCGGCAGCATCGCGTAGAGCTTGTCGCCGGGGCACTCGGTGACGTTGAAGTCCCGGTGCCCGAAGATCTGCGTCGGCGCGAGGCCGTACTTGTAGCAGATGTACGAGCAGAGGCTGACGAGGCTGGCGTAGAGGATCGACGGCGGCGCGACCGAGGTGTACGTGCCGTTGTTCTCGATGCCGATGCCCTGCGTGTTCTGGCCGACGGTGTGGGCGCCGACGACCATGTTGCTGCCCGCGAGCAGCCGTTCCAGGCTGCGGTGGCGGCCCTCCATGATGATGCCGGTCCGGCTGATGGTGAAGTGGTTGCCGGTGTCGATCCAGCCGTTGGTGTCCATGTGCAGGTCCTGGATCTCGTGCGCGATGGCGAACGAGCCGGACGTGCCCGAGTCGGCGGTGTTCGCGAACGCGGTGTGGTGCACGACGATCTTGTTGGGGTTGTTCCCGGCCAGGCTGACCGGGGAGGACGGCGGGCGGGCGCCCCACGCCGTGGTGTCGAACATGTTGGGCTCGGGGACGATCCGCGCAGCGGAGGCGGGCGCGGCGGAGGCGGGCGCGGCGCCGACGATCACGGCTCCCGCGCTCGCGCCGAGCACGGCGGCCGAGGCGAGGAAGCGGCGGCGGGACAGGGCGGCGGGGGACTCGGCTGGGCCGGACTCGGCGGTGCGGGACTGGGCGGTGCGGGGCATGGCGAAGTGCTCAGGGACCGACATGTGTGCTCCCGTGGTGGGGGTGAGGGAGAGCGTCAAATTCCGTGCGGGCAGCTGCTGTTGGAACTTAATGCCAAGTAACCACCGCAGAACAGAGTGCGGATGAAACTTTCCTCCATACGGCGGAGCCGGGCGCGGGGCGGACACGGGGCCGGTGCGGGGTCGGCGGGCGCGCGACACGGTGGCCACTCTCGGCCCCGCGGCATTCATTCCCCCGCCCGATTGAATCTGTTCAATGAATCCGACAAGTCCACCCCCTTGACGTCTGATGATTATCGGCCATAGCGTCCGCCCGGAACTTAAAACGTTTCATACGAGGAGACGCGCACCATGACCGACGACGCCAGCCACGCCGACGACAGCCGCCCGGACACCGGTGTCGCCCGCCGCCGCGTCCTCCAGGCCGGAGCCGCCGCGGGCGCGGCCCTCACGTGGGGCGCCGCCACCGGCACCGCGCACGCGGCCGAAGGGACGAGAGCGGCGGGCAGCGCCTCCGCGCACCCGGCCCCGTGCCGACCCGGCGCCCCCGGCTCCGCCTCCTGGTTCAGCGCCCCGCCCGCCCCCGTCCGCCCCAAATTCCGCTGGTGGTGGCCGGACGGGCTGGTCGAGCCCGCCGAGATCCGCCGCGAGATCGACCAGATCGCGGACGCCGGTTTCGGCGGCGTCGAGATCGCCGCGGTCCACCACAGCGTGGACGGCCCGGCCGTCCTGGACACCGCGCACCACGGCTGGGGCAGCGCGAGCTGGGTCGCCGGGATGGAGGCCGCGCTGGAGCAGGCCGACCGCCGCGGCCTGACCGTCGACCTCACCGCGGGCCCCGCCTGGCCGACCGCCGTCCCCACGATCACCCCGGACAGCCCGGCCGCCGTACAGGAACTCGCCTACGGTGTCGCCGCGTTGGCCGCCGGGGCCCGCTACGAGGGACCCGTCCCCGCCCCCGTCGTCGCCGCCGACCCGGCCGCCACGAAGGCCACGCTGCTCGCCGTGCAGGCGGTCCGCGTCGACACCGCCAACAGCACCCGCAAGGAGACCGGCCTCGACCCGGCCACGCTGGTGGACCTCACGCGCACGGTCACCAACGGCGCCGTCGCCTGGACCGCGCCCGACGACGGCGGGTCCTGGCTGCTGTTCGCCCACTGGCTGCGCGGCACCGGCCAGACCCCCGAGGCGGGGCCGCACACCGCGCCGACCGCGTACGTCGTGGACCACTTCAGCCCCGCCGGCACCCGCGCGATCACCGACTTCTGGGAGTCGGACCTGCTGACCCGCCCGGTGCGCCGGCTGATCGCCCGCGCGGGCGGCGCCCTCTTCGAGGACTCCATCGAGCTGGAGTCGCGCGCCCTGCTGTGGACCCCGGCGCTGCCCGCCGAATTCGCCCGCCGCCGCGGCTACGACCTGCTGCCGTACCTGCCCGCGCTGCTGCTCAACAAGAGCAACCAGGTCTACGCGTACGGCGCCGCGCTGACCGTCCGCGTACGCCACGACTTCTGGCAGACGGTCTCGGAGCTGTACAACACCCACCACGTCACCGCGATCAAGAAGTGGGCGAGCACCTTCGGACTGAAGCTGCGCGCGCAGCCGTACGGGCTCCAGACCGACGCCATCGCGACCGCCGCGCTCCTGGACATCCCCGAGGGCGAGTCGCTGGGCTTCAAGAACCTGGACGACTACCGGTGCCTGGCCGGCGGGCGGGACATGGCGGGCAGCACCATTCTGTCCTGCGAGTCGGGCGCGTACACCGGCGGCGCGTACAGCACCACCTGGCAGAAGTTCCTGCGCACGATGGGCGGCGCGTACGCGGCCGGGGTCAACCAGACGGTGATCCACGGCTTCTCGTACGCGACCCTGCCCGGTGTGGCCTGGCCGGGATACGCGGCCTTCACCCCGTACCACGGCGGTGTCGGCTACGGGGAGTCGTGGGGGCCGCGGCATCCGACATGGCGTCACATCGCCGACATGTCGGGCTACTTGGCCCGTGTGCACCAGGTCCTGCAAGCGGGGAAGCCGCGCCAGGACGTGGCGATCTTCCGGCAGACCGGCTACACCGCGACCGGCATCGGCGCGTCCTGGTTCACCTCGACCGGCATACCGCTGGGCTGGAACCACCAGTTCATCAGCGAGCCGCTGCTGAGCCTGCCGTCGGCGCGGGTGACCAACGGGGTGCTGGCGGCGGGCGGACCCGCGTACCGCGCCCTGTTCGTGGAGGCCGACTTCTTCGCCGGTTCCACCTGCACGCTGCCGGTCGAAGTCGCCGAGAAATTCCTGGCGTTCACCAAGGCCGGGCTGCCGATCGTGCTGCTCGGCGACTGGAGCACCGCGACCGTCCCCGGCCTGGACACCGGCGGCCAGGACGCCCGACTGCGCGCGGTGCTGGCCCAGTTGCTGGCCCAGCCGCGCGTCCGGCAGATCACCGACAAAACCGCGGTGGGCGCCGCGCTCGCCGACCTCGGCGTGACACCGCTCGTCTCGTACGCGACCAGTTCCACGCTGCTCAACGCCCACCGGTACGCGGACGGCGTCGACTACTTCTACTTCTGCAACGGCAAGCACGCCGAGACGGTCAAGCCGCCGGTCGCCGCCGTCGACCACGAGGTGACCCTGCGCCGGGGCAGCACCCGCCACGTCCCGTACCTGCTGGACCTGTGGACCGGACGCGTGCGGCGGATCGGCACGTACACCGAGAACGGCGACACGGTCACGCTGCGCGTCGCGCTCCAGCCCGGCGAGACCATGGTCGTCGCACTCGGTGTGCCCGGCCTGTTCGGCGACCGCACGGGCAGCGGCCCGCACGCGGTGTCCACCACCGCGGACACCGTGCTCTTCACCGACGGGCGGCTGACCGTACGCGGCTCCGCCGACGGCGAGTACGTCACCGAGCTGTCCCAAGGCCGCCGCACGGTGCGCAGCCGGATCTCCGGCGTGCCGCAGCCCACCCAACTCACGGGCTGGCGGCTGGACGTCGAGGACTGGCAGCCGGGCGCCACCGCCACCGAGACGACGGTCGTGCGCCGCGCGCTCACCCTCGACGCGCTCGCCGCCTGGCCCGACATCCCCGCGCTCGCCGACGTCTCCGGCATCGGCCGCTACCGCACCACCGTCCGCCTCGGCCGCGCCTGGACCGGCGGCCACGGCGCGCTGCTCGACCTCGGCACGGTCTACGACACCTGCCGCGTGACGGTCAACGGCCACCGCCTCGACCCCGTCGACCACATCAACCCCGTGGTGGACCTGGGCGGTTGGCTGCGGCAGGGCGACAACACCATCGAGGTCGAGGTCGCCACCACCCTCGGCAACCGGCTGCGCGTCAGCGATCCGGGCGTCTACGGCGGATCGCCGCGCCAGCCGTACGGCCTGGTCGGTCCGGTGCGCCTGCTCCCGTACGGGGAGGCGCGGATCGGCTGACCGCGCGCGTCAACGGCCTCAGGAGCAGCGGTAGGTGAAGGTGTACGACCCCGACTGCCGCTGCGGGGAGAGTACTTCGAGGGTCGCGGTCGCCTGGAGCGTGCCGCGGCCGTCGAAGGACCACAGCAGCACGACGTCCGTGCTGCGCCGCCCCTTCGCCACCCGCTGCCGCAACTCGTCGGACAGCGTGCCGTCGCTGCGCCGCCACCGGTAGCGCACCGTCCCCGCGTCCCCGCTGGTCCGCAGCGTGCCCACCACCTTCGCCGTACTGTGGCAGCCCTGGACGGCGGTGTCGTTGCGGACACTGACGCCGTCGACCTTCACCGAGCCCGGCCAGTGCTGCCACAGCAGATACGCCACCACCCCGAGCAGCACCAGCAGCGCGAGCAGCCAGCCGCCCAACGCCCGTTTCCCGCGCGGCTCCTCGGGCGGCAGCACCGGCTCTCCCGGCCGCACGGTGCCGTGCCACACGGCGGCGGTCCGCTCCGTGCCGACGGACGGCTCGGGCCCTTCGGGCACCCCGGGCCCGAAGCGGCGCAGCCCGGACGCGAAGGTCTCCGCCTCCGGGACCTCACTCGACCAGGAGTCGGGGTCGAGTACGGTCGCGCCGCCCGGCTCCTCGGTGCCGCCCGCACCGCCCCCGGCGCTCGCGCCGTCCGTACCGCTCGCGCCGCCGAAGCCGAGGTCGCTGAGCCGGAAGGTGCCGTCGTCCGGCGCGGCGGGAGCGGGGGCGGGGGCGGGGGCGGCCTGCGGCCGGGTGCTGAAGTGCAGGCGTGGGTCACGGCTCTGGTCGCGGTCACGGTCGTGCGGCATTCGTCCTCCCGGACGGAGAGCGGGAGTTCAGTTGAGGGCGGCGGCCCGGCAGGTGCGGGACGACAGCGTTTGCGAGGAGTTCTGGCCTTGGTCAGCCGTCGGGCTGGTGGCGACGGTAAGACCCCAGGTTGGGGTGATGTCCCTGCCACCGAAGGTGTGTGTGTAGGGACCGGAAGGCGAAGGTTGGCCTGCCTTCAAGGCCACTGTCTCCTGAGCAACCACAGTGCTCGTGCCGTTGGCATCGATATGGAACCACGTGAGGGTCAGCGTGCCGTCGGCGGCACCGTCGCTCCGTATCGCCACCGACGCCTGGGCCGTGTCCGGGCCACTGCACGCCATCGAGCCGATGGCCACCAGGGAGATGTGCAGCCTCGGCTCGGGAGCCGTGGTCGGCGGCGTCGTGGGCGGCGTCGTGGGCGCCGTGGTGGGGGGCGTCGACGTCGGCGCCGACGTCGTCGGGGGATCGACCGGCGCCGTCGTCGTCGTACCGCTCGGTGACGCGCTGTCCGAGGCGGACGGGGACGGGGACGCGGACTCCGACGTCGAGGGGGACGCGGACGGGGAACCGGATGTCGGGGTGCCGGTCGCGGGGGCCACGGGCCGGCCGGAGACCAGGGAGGTCAGGGCCGAGGGGGTCGAGGCGGTGGTGACCTCGTCGGAGGGGCCGTCGCCGCCGGTGGCCACCGCGGCCACGACGAGCCCGGTGGATATCAGGACGGCCGCGACCGCGCCCGCCACCAGTTTGGCGCGCCGCCCGAAGCGGGCCGGGCGTACCGGGCGGTGCCGCTCCAGCGCGACCAGGGCGTCACCCGGTGCCGCCGCGCCCGGAGTCGGCGCGGGGGCCGCGCCGGAGGCGACGCCCGCCCCCTGCCCGAGCTGCGTGTGCGCGAAGGCCGTCGTCCCCGAGGCGGCGCTGCCGCCGCCGAACGGCAGCAGCAGCGGCAACAGGGCCACGAGCGCGGCGAGTTTGCGCTGCCCGCGCTCCTCCCAGTCCTCGCCGTACGCGGCCCCCGCCACCGCCTGGAGTTCCGCGACGAATTCGGCCGCGCTCTGCGGGCGTTCCTGCGGGGTCTTGCCCAGGCCGCGGGTGACCAGACCGCGCACCGGCTCCGGCACCCGCTCGTCGGGGATGGGCGCTTCGGCGTGCTGCACGGCCAGTTCGAACATCGTCGAGCCGGAGTACGGCTTGCTGCCGGTCAGGCACTCGTAGAAGGTCGCGGTGGCCGCGTACACGTCGGTCGCCGGGGTGGCGGGGCCGCCCGCCCACTGCTCGGGCGCCATGTACGACGGCGTGCCCGCGACCGCGCCCGTCTCGCCGCTGCGCACCGCGACGCCGAAGTCCACCAGCTTGGACACGCCGTCCGTGGTGACCAGCACATTCGCGGGCTTGTAGTCGCGGTGCACCACCCCCGCCGCGTGCGCGGCGGCCAGGCCGAGCAGTGAGCCCTTCAGCACCGCGAGCGCCGGTTCCGGATCGGTCGCGCCCTCCTGTCGCAGCAGCGCGTGCAGCGCGATGCCGTCGACCAGCTCCATCACGATCGCGGCGTTCCCGCCGTCCTCCACGTACTCGTAGAAGCGCGCGATGTACGGCGAATGCAGGCCGCCGAGGAGTTCCGCCTCGGCGCGGAAGGCGGTTCGAAAGCGCGGGTCGCCGCCGAGCGGTCCCGCGAGGTACTTGACCGCCACCGCCGTTCCCGTGGCGACGTGCGTGGCCAGCACGACCCGGCCGGACGCGCCCGCGCCGAGGTCACGTTCGTGGGTGTAACCGGGCACGCTCCACGGCCCGTCGCCGCCCGTACCGCCGTAGCCCGTACCGCCGTAGCCCGTACCGCCGTAGCCCGTACCGCCGTAGCCCGTACCGCCGTGGCCCGTGTCGCCGCCGCTCGCGCCCGTGCCGCCGTAGCCCTTGGCCGGGTCGTACGCCGGTCTGCCGGAGCCGTCGTTTCCGTCCATCGCGTGCCGTCCCCCTCATCCGCCCCTGCCCGCCCCCCGGCGGCCGTCGCCGCGCTCACGCGCGCTCGTAGGCGTCGACGCAGATTACTGCGGCCGGGGTTCCCCGGCACCCCTCGCGGGACGGCCGTACGCCCATGAGGGCGGCGGGGGCATATCGGGACAGTAGGCTGGGCCGAACAGCGTCGGGCCCGTCGAGCAGGCGCAGGGGAGGTACGCCATGAGCGCGGAGATGGTCGTGCCCGCATGGATGCACGCTCCGATCACCGCCGAGCGGTACGCCTCCTGGTCGGAGGAGCAGTGCGCCGGGATCGAGATCGTGGACGGGATGGTCGTCCTGGGCCCCAGCGCGTCCAAGCGGCACAACCGCCTGGCGAGGATTCTGGCGAACGGGCTGGACGCCGCCTCCGGGGCGGACTGGAACGCGGACACGGACTTCGACGTGCGGCTCCAGGACGTGCCGCTGAGCAACCGCCGCCCGGACGTCGTCGTCTACCGCGCGGACACCATCGACGTCACGCCGACCCGGCCCGAGCACGTACTGCTGGTGGTCGAGGTGGTCTCACCGGGCTCCGAGACCACCGACCGGATCGTGAAGGTCGACCAGTACGCGAAGGCCGGCATCCCCTTCTACTGGCGCGTCGAACAGACCGCCACGGGCGTCCCGTTGGTCTACACGTACGTCCTCGACCCCGCGGGCACGGCCTACCGCGACGGTGACGTGTTCACCGGCACGGTGAAGGCCGTGGTCCCCTTCGCCGCGGAGATCGACCTCGGCTCGGTCTGACCGGCGGCGCCGGACTCACGCGGTGGCGTGCATGTGGTGGAGCAGAAGGAGTGCGGCGACGGCGTTCGCTCAGTGTCTCGGACGCTACCGCGCCCGGTCGCAGGCGCTGCTCGGCACTGCGGCGGGAACGCGGGCTCGGTGTTTCGCTCGGGACGACGGTGTGGGGTGAGCCGACCGTCGGCCCGAACTCCGCGGGGCGGGCGGGGTCAGGTCAGGCGGCCGGATTCCAGTTCGTGTTCGAGGCGTTGGCCCTCGATGTCGGGGTCGGGGATGTATTTGGAGAACCACTGGGGGTGGTACCAGACCTTGGAGCGGACGATGGCGAGGACGGCGGGGACGAGGGTGAGGCGGACGACGAAGGCGTCGAGGAAGACGCCGGCGGCGAAGCTGAAGCCGATGGCCTTGATGGTGGGGTCGTCGGTGAACATGAAGGCGACGAAGATGAAGAACATGATGAGGGCTGCGGCGGTGACGACGCGGGCGGACAGGCCGGTGCCGCGCTGGACGGCCCGGCGGGCGTCGCCGTTCTTCGTGTACTCCTCCTTGATGCGGGAGACGACGAAGACCTCGTAGTCGCTGGAGAGGCCGAAGATGATGGCCAGCATGATGATCGGCAGGAAGCTGATCGTCTCGGTCGGCGTGATGCCGAAGATCCGCTGGCCCCAGCCCCATTGGAAGATCGCCACCTGGGCGCCGAGGGCCGCGGCCATCGACAGCAGGAAGCCGAGGATGGACTTGATCGGCACCAGGATGGTGCGGAAGGCGAAGGTCAGCAGGATGAAGGCCAGGCCGACCACGACGATCAGGAAGACCGGCAGCGCGCTGGACAGTTTGGCCGAGACGTCGATGTTGGAGGCCGTGGTGCCGCCGACGAGGATGTCGGTGCCGGTCTGACCTTCGAGCTGCTGCCGGTCGTCGCGCAGGGTGTGCACGAGGTCGGCGGTGGCGGGGTCGTTCGGCCCCGTCTTGGGGATCACGCGGATCAGCGAGACCCCGTTCTTGGAGGCCAGCGGCGTCACCTTGACGACGCCCGGCACCTTGGTGAGCCGCGCCGCGATGGCCGCGGTGTCCGCCGGGCTGCTGGTGTTCTGCGCGACGATCAGCAGCGCGCCGTTGAAACCGGCGCCGAAGCCCTCGGTGGTGAGGTCGTACGCCTTGCGCTGTGTGGTGCTCTTCGGCTGGGAGGCGCTGCTGGGCAGGCCGAGCCGGATGTCGAGGGCGGGGATGGCCAGCACGCCGAGCAGGGCGACGCCGCCGATCAGTACGAGGATGCGGTGGCGTACGACGAAGCGGGCCCAGCGGGCGCCGTTGGGGCTGTCCGGGTCGGCGGCCGAGCGACGGGCGACCCGCTCCGCGCGGGCGCCGAGCCAGGGCAGCCGGGTGAAATGGGCGACCTTGGTCCCGGCGAAGCCGAGCATCGCGGGCAGCAGGGTCAGCGCGATGAGCAGCGCGACGGCGACCGAGGCCGCGGCGGCCAGACCCATGACGGTGAGGAACGGGATGCCGACGACGGTGAGCCCGCACAGCGCGATGATCACGGTGAGCGCGGCGAAGACGACGGAGCTGCCCGCCGTGCCCATGGCCAGCGGCACCGACTCCTCGGGCGTCATGCCGTTGAGCAGGTTCGTACGGTGCCGGGACAGGATGAACAGGCCGTAGTCGATGCCGCAGGAGAGTCCGAGCATCAGCGCGACGGTGGTGGAGGCCGAGGCGATGGTGACCACGGACGCGACGGCCGTGATGGCCATCAGCGTGGTGACGACGCCGATGATCGCGCCCAGGATCGGCATGCCCGCGGCGGCGAACGCCCCGAAAGTGATCATCAGGATGAAGAAGGCGACGATCAGGCCGATGAGTTCGGGCAGCTCGGAGACCACCTGTCGCCAGCCCGGATAGACGCTGCCGTTGTACTCGACCTGGACGCCGTCCGCCCGTACGGGCTTCATCGCGTCGTTGAACAGGTCGAGGTTGGCGTCCTTGACGTCGGTGGCCGCCGCCGACCACTGCACCTGGCCGAGCGCGATCTTGTCGTCCTGCGAGACGAGCTTGCCCTGGAACGGGTCGACGACGTTGGAGACCTGAGGGATCGTCCGCAGCTTGGTCATGGCCGACTCGATCACCTTCATGGTGGCCGGGTCGGTGACCTTCCTGCTGCCCTGGGTCGTCGCGAAGACGATCGTGCTCTGGCCGCCGCTGAAGGCGGGCAGCTTGGCGGACAGGACGTCGGACGCGTTCTGCGCCTCGGTGCCGGGGATCGTGAAGTTGTCGTTGGTCTTCCCGCCGCTGATCTGGGCGGCGGCGATGGCGACCACGGCCGCCACCAGCCACAACGCCAGGACCAGCCGTCGGCGCCGGAAGGCGAGCCGGGCGAGTCGGTACAAATAGCTTGACATGGGTACATATCTCCACGGCCGGTTCGGGTAGCGCACGCCGAGCCTGACGTTAAGCATTCACTAGCCGCAGGTCAAGTAAATCGCTTGCCAACGTATGGTGAGTCGCTGGACATCGGCAGGTGAGTCACTAGTCTTTGGCAGGCGAGTGACCGGGCCTCGGCCGGTGATCCGGCACACCCGCGACCAGCCCCCGGTCCGGTGAGACGGGCCGCCCGCGACCAGCGCTCGGCCGACGAGACGGGCCGCCCGCGACCGGCCCGCGAGGGGGCCGTGACCCGCCGGACGACCGGCTTCCGGGCCCCCGACGGCTTGTATGCTGCGGTGCGGTCCTCGCGGCCCACGAAGGAGGAGAAGAACCATGCCGACGCCTGCCAAGGGCATGTCCACCCGTGCGGCGCAGGCCGAGCAGACCAGGCAGCAGATCCTGGACACCGCCCAGCGGCTCTTCCTCGAACTCGGCTACAACGCCACCTCGCTCCAGATGATCGCCGACGAGCTGGGCCTGACGAAGGCCGCCGTCTACTACCACTTCCGCGCGAAGGGCGACATCCTGCACGCGGCGATGCAGCCCGGCATGCGCCGGATGGAGACGCTGCTGGACGACGCCGACGCGATGCGCGGCCGGCGGGCGCGCATCGAGCACGTGGTCAACGGCTTCGCCGAATTCCTCGTCACCAACCGGCACTACGCCGTGATGGCCTCCACCGATCCGGACGCGCGGCACACCACCAAGAACCACGAAGAGGTGGCCGCACTGCACCGGCGCGGCCTCACCCTCTTCTACGGCGAGCAGCCGACGCCCGCCGAACGCATCGCCTACAGCACCGCCCTCCTCGCCCCGGAGACCCTGCCGCTCCTCGCCGACCTCTCCGACGAGGAGCTGGGGGAAGCGCTACGGACGACGATGCTGCGGATTCTGCGGGTGCCGAGGGCGTAGCGCCCGCACGTGGGTCCACGCACGAGCCCACACCGACGCATCCCGCGCACCGCCCCCGCCGATGCCCCCACCCGAATCCCCCAATGTTGACTGACTAGCCACTCTCTTACATACTGGGACCATGCCCCGCCCCAGAAGTGACGACAAGCGCGCCGCGATCATGTCCGCCGCCGCGCGGGTCATCGCGACTCAGGGGCTGGGCGCGCCGACGGCGACCATCGCGAAGGAGGCGGGCGTCTCCAACGGGTCGCTGTTCACCTACTTCGACACCAAGGCCGATCTGTTCAACCACCTCTATCTGGACCTGAAGGCCGACATGGGCGCCGCGGCGCTCGGCGGCCTGCCCGACGACGGCGACGAGCACGCGCAGTTGCTGCACATGTGGTCCGGCTGGCTGCGCTGGGCGACCGCGTATCCGGAGAAGCGGCGCGCGCTCGCGCAGCTCGGGGTCTCGGACGAGATCACGGAGCCCACGCACCTGACGGCGAGCCTGTCGATGGCGGGCGTCGCGGGAATCCTGGAGCGCGGCCGCGCGAAGGGTCCGCTGCGGGACGCGCCCCTGGCCTTCGTGGTCACGCTGACCAACGCCCTGGCCGAGGCGACCATCGACTTCATCCTCCGCGACCCGGACCACGCGGACGCGCACGGCAGGGCGGGCTTCGACGCGCTCTGGCGCATGCTCGCCTGACCCTTCCCGGCAGGGACATCGACGCCGTTCCCGGCGGGAGCGTCGGCGACCCTGCACGCCCATAAATGACTGACTGGTCAGACAATCAAGGAGCCCCTCATGGCACCCACCGACGACAGCCCCTCCGCCGAGCGAACGCACGAGACGGCGCACGGGACGGCGCACGAGACGGCATACGAAAAGGCGTACGCGACGGCGCACGAGGAGGCGTACATCGTCACAGGCCCCACCTCCGGCATCGGCCTGCGCGCCGCCCTCGAACTGGCCCGGCACGCCACCGTCGTCCTCGTCGGCCGCGACCCCGGCAAGCTGGACGGCGTCCGCGAGACCGTCGAGGCGCGCGGCGGTACGGCGGTGACCGTCGTGTGCGACCTGGCGGAACCGGCGAGCGTACGTGCCGCCGCCGCGCGGATCGTCGAACTCGGCCTGCCGCTGGCGGGCCTGCTCAACAACGCGGGCGTGTTCCCGAACCGGGCGGGCGCCAACTCCCTCGGCTGGGACCTGGCGTTCGCGACCAACCACCTCGGGCCGTTCGCGCTGACCGAGGCGCTCGTACCGCACCTGCCCGACGGCGCGCACGTCGTCTTCGTCTGCTCCGGCGTCGAGGACCCCGAGCGCAGGCCCGCCGTGGTGGCCGGTTTCCGGGGCGCCCGGTACGTCTCGGCCGAGGCGAGCGCGCGCGGCGAGTGGCTGCCCGGCGGCTCCAAACTCCCCGGCGGGGACGCGTACGCCACGTCCAAGCAGTGCAATCTCGCGACCGTGCTGGCCTTCGCGCGCGAGGCACCACGCCTGCGTTTCACCGCCGTCGAGCCCGGCTTCAGTCCGGCCACCGACCTCGGCCGCGACAGCGGCATCGCCCTGCGCGCGCTGGGGAAGTACGTGCTCTCGCCGCTGGCGCCGCTCGTCAAGTACTGGAGCAATCCGAAGACGGCGGGCCGGGTGATCGCGTGCGTGCTGACGGACGGCTCCGTCCGTACCGGCGGCTACTACGACGAGAAGGGGCGGCCGATGGAGGGTTCCGCGCAGGTGCGCGAGCCGGAGTTCCAGGACCGTGTGGTCGCCGAGACCCGCGTCTTCCTGACCACGGTGCCCGCCTGACGGTCCGTCATCACAGCGCCGGCTTCAGGACGCCGTGCGCGCCACGTAGATCGTGTTGGTCGCCTCGCCGTCCTGGAGCGGGTTGGGGAAGGTGACGACGTGGGCCTCGGTCGTGGCGAAGGTGTCGCGCAGGGTGGCGGTGAAGGGGTCGTCCGGCGGGTCGTTGGACCAGAGGGCGAAGACACCGCCGGGGTGGAGGTGGGCGGCCAGTCGCCGCAGGCCGTCCGGGCGGTAGAGGGCGGCGTGCCGGGGGTGGAGGACGTGGGCGGGCGAGTGGTCGACGTCCAGGAGCACGGCGTGGAAGCGGCGGCCGGGCGTCTCGGGGTCGAGCCCGTCGGCGTCGGCGGCCAGGGCGAAGAAGTCACCGTGCACGAAGCGGCAGCGCGGGTCGGCGGTCAACTCCGCGCCCAGCGGCACCAGATGCTCCCGGTGCCAGCCGATCACCTCGGCGAGCGCGTCGATGACGACCAGCGACCGTACGCGCGTGTCCTCCAGCGCCGCGCGCGCGGTGTAGCCGAGGCCGAGCCCGCCGACGGCGACATCCGCGTACGAGTCCCCTCCATCGTCCCCGTCCCTGTCCCTGTCCGGGAGTTCGGCCAGGCCGAGCCGGGACAGCGCGATCTCACCGGCGGTGAACAGGCTCGACATCAGGAACTCGTCACCGAGTTTGACCTCGTGCACGTCCTCGCCGGTCGCCACGTCCCGCCGTCGCCGCAGGCTGATCTCGCCCATCGGCGTCGGACGCCAGTCGATCTCCTCGAAGCGACGGCTCACGTGCTTTTCCTCCGGCCCGACGGCAGCGTTGTACGGGCCAAGGTAGCGGCCCGCGCGGCCTCCGCCTCACCAGCCGTCAACCGCGAGGCCGACGGGGCGCCGCCCGGCGTCACCTCACCCGTCGATCAAGCGTTCCGCCGTGAACCCGAACAGCCGCCGCGCCGCCGCCGTGTCGACCGGTGCCGTACGGCCGGGCAGCGGACGCAGTACGCGGGTCGTCGGGTGGAAGCGGCGCATCAACTCCTCGGTGGGGAAGGGCACCAGGATCTCGGGCGCGCACACGTGCACGACATGCGCGCCGGGTTCCGTCACCCGCAGGGCCAGCAGCGCGGCCCGCGCCGCGTCGCCGACCTCCAGATAGGTCCACAAGTCCCGTGCGCCGTACGCCGGTTGCTCGGTGACGAGCGCCGCGTGCGCCCGCAGCCGCTCCTCGAAGCCGCCGACGTACGGGTAGCGCAGGCAGACCACGCTCATGGCGTGCCGACGCGCCATCATGGCGGCGGTCACCTCGTCCACCTGCTTGGACAGCCCGTACGGGTCCTCGACCTGGCCGGGCATGGCGGCGTCCACGGGGACGTACGGCGGGTGCGGGGCGGGGTCGCCGGTCCAGGGCAGTCCCGTGACCCCCCACGAACTGGCCAGTGCCACGTGCCGCACCCCGGCCCGCCCGGCCTCCTCCAGGACGGAGAAGGTGGCGAGGGTGTTGCCGCTGAACACCTCCTGCGGCGTGTTGCGTTCGGGCGTCGGGATCGCCGCCAGGTGGACGACCGCGTCGGCGCCGTCCAGGGACCTGCGGACGGTCTCCGGGTCGGCCGCGTCGCCGGTCACGACCAGCCGCGCGCCGAGCCGGCCCAGGTCGCCGGGGTCGTCGAGGACCAGCGCGTTCGCCTCGACGCCGCGCTCGGCGAGCAGCGCGAGGACCGCCCGCCCGATCCGCCCGGCCGCCCCGGTGACCAGCACCCTTGTGACCACCGCCAACTCCCTTACCTGTAGGCCCGTACGGCGACGACGTGCGCGGACGCGGCGCCGTTGGTCGCCTCGACGACGATCCGTACCGCGCGGGCGGTGACCGGCTCCTCCAGGACGTGGACCCGGCGGCGGCGCCGGTTGGCCGTCACGCGGTCCACCACTCGCCAGTCGGCCCCGGCCGCGTCGCGCACCTCCACCCGATAGTCCCGTACCAGCGTCGGGAGCGTGTCGAAGGGGGTCCTGTGGTGGTGCAGATTGATCAGGTCCTCGTTGACGTCGTCGTCCGCGACGACCTCGATCCGGCGCAGCGCGACCGGCTCGGGCCACGCCAACTCCAGCCATTCCCGGGCGCCTTCGCGCACCGGCTCCGAGACCCACAGGTGCGGGCCCGCGTACGGCCGCGCGTATCCGTCGACCGCCTTGGCGGGCGCGAACGCGGCCGTCTCCCCCGCCCGCAGGCAGAAGGTCCGCCGCAGCAGGCCGGAGTCCGTCCACTCGCGCAGCGGCTGCGGCGACTCGTCCTGCGGTCGCAGCGGCACCCGCGTGAAGCACAGCACGCCGGGCGTCGGCCGGTCGGCGACGCGCAGCGCGAGCGCCGGGTCGGCGCGGACGACGACGAAGGCGTTGCGCGGGGTGTCCGGCGCCCACTCCAGGCCGGTCTTGACCCACTGCCCGCGCCCGGCGGCGACCGGGACCGACACCGAGCCGACCAGGCGGCGCGGCACATAGTTCTGCCCCAGCTCCGGGTCGTACAGCTCGACGTTCAGTACGGTGTCGCGCTCGGCGTCCAGCAGCAGTTCGAGGCCGGTGAGCGCGGGGTCGGCCGGGAGGACGAGGCCCGCGTCGGCGGTCAGCGGCCAGGTGGCGTCGGAGGTCTCGACGGTCAGGTCCGCCAGGGTGCTGGACGCCGTCGCCGTCGCCCGCAGCGCCAGGTCGTCCGGGTCGTCGGAGGCCAGCCCGATCACCGAGGCGTCCTCGCGGAGCAACGCCCGGTGCAGCGACGCCACTTCCAGCTCGCGCGGGGAGATCCCGGCGTCCGCGCACAGCGCCGCCGCCGTGCCCGCCGCCTGCCCGATCGTCGCGCAGGTGGCCATCACCCGCGTCGAGCCGAACGCCACGTGGCTCGCGGAGATGTTCCGTCCGGCGAAGAGCAGATTGGTGGTGTTCACCGAGTACAGGCTGCGGTACGGAATGTGGTAAATGCCGTCCGCGTAGCGCTGTTTGGCGCCCGCCTCGGTGGCGTACATGCCCTGCGGCGGGTGCAGGTCGATGGACCAGCCGCCGAAGGCGACGCGGTCGGCGAATTCGGTCTGGCCGAGGATGTCGCCCTGATGGAGGACGTAGTCGCCGAGGAAGCGCCGGTATTCGCGCTTGCCGGGCAGCGAGCCGACCCACTCCAGCGTCATGGTCTCGGCGTCGAACTCGCCGGAGTTCTTGATGTGGTCCCAGATGCCGTAGATGACCGACCACAGCTCGTCGCGGATGCGCTCGTTGTCGTGGACGGTGTCCAGTTCACCGCCGAACTCGATCCACCAGTACGCGCATCCGTTGTCACCGGCCTTGATGATGCGGCGCTGGGGGATGGACGTCGTGGTGATGTCCTTGGCGAAGTCCGGCGGCACGTATTTGACGGGGCGGCCCGCGTCCTTGGTGTAGAACAGCAGCGTCGAGCCGAGCGTGATGTCGTCGGCGGTCTCGGGCGCCCACGGCTCGCCGTACTCCGCGCGGGCCTCGCGGCCGATGCGGTGCCTGGCCCCGGCCAGGTAGCCGATCAGGCCGTCGCCCGTGCAGTCGAGGAACACCTCGCTCTCGAAGCGGACGCGCCGCTCGGAGCCCATGGTCCAGCCGGTCAGCGCGGTGATCCGGCGCGCGTCGTCGGGACCTTCGGCGTCGACCTCGCGCACATCGGTGTTGAGGTACAGCGTGATGTTGGGCTCGGCGCGCACGGCGTCGAGCACGACGGTGTCCCAGTAGTACGGGTTCCCGTCCGGGTTGCGGTACTGGTTCTCGACGAACAGCTCGCCCATGATGCCGCCCTCGCGGGCGTGGTGGTTCTTGCCGTGCCCGGTGGCACCGCAGACCCACACGCGGACCTCGCTGCTCGAATTGCCGCCGAGCACCGGCCTGTTGTTGACCAGCGCCACGGTCCGGCCCAGCCGGGCGGCGGCGACGGCCGCGCAGACCCCGGCCAGGCCGCCGCCGACGACGGTGATGTCGTGCCGTGCGGTGTCGTTCCTCATGACGTCCTCATGACTCTTCTCGGCCCCTCATGACGTGCTTACTTCCAGTCGGGGTTGGCGGCGAGGCCGTAGTAGACGCGCGGCGCTCCGTCCAGGGTGAGCGTGACCTTCCCGCCGGCCGCGTTCAACGTCCGCTCCTCGCCGACGCAGTTGAGTTCCCGCACCGTCCCGGCCACGGTCCCGGAGTGCGCGACGACCTGCGTCTTCGTCGGCCACGGGTCGGTCCACGGCTCGGGCGAGGCGTACCAGGAGTCGGCGCCGTGGTCGGCGTTGAGGACGTAGCCGTCCTTGCGGGTCCACAGGATCGACACCGGGCCCGAGGGCGTCGTGAACAGCAGCCCCTTCACGTCCGCGTCGGCGAAGACCAACGGCCGTACGTACGTGGCCTGGTCGAGGACGCGCGCGGCCGTCGCGTACGCCAGCAGCGACGGCTTGGCGCTGGTGTCGCGGTGCATCATGCCGCAGTGGAACTCGACGTTGTCCGGGTCGGCCTCCTGCGGGTGGTGGATCGTCGAGTCGTGCAACTGGTACCAGTTGACGCCGCGTACTCCCTCGGACTTGGCCAGCGCCAGGCTCAGCAGCACGTTCTCGGCGGCGTGCCGGTAGGTGTCCTGCCACCAGGAGTTGGGCTTGGTCGGGGCGTACGCCTCGGACATCCACAGCTCCTTCGGCCCGTACTCGGCGATGATCTCCTTCGCCTTGCGCAGCGCGCCGAGGAAGTTCCAGTAGGTGCCGGTGGTGCCCTCCACCCAGTCGTCGGGCGAAGGGGCGTAGTCGGGGGTGAAGTTGCCGCGCCCCGGGTGGAAGGCGAAGGCGTCGATGAGGTCCCAGCCGCCCGCCTGCTGGAACTTCTCGGTCCACACGTAGTCCATGCCGCCGAGGCCCGCGTTCATGACCTTCATCGTGGAACCGGCCGCCGCCAGCCGGTCGGTGACCTGCTTCAGCCCGTCGCTGATGTACGCCTCGACGCCCCGGCCCTCCATCCACGGGGCGTTCACCTCGTTGCCGACCTCGAAGTACTCCGCGGCGGCGGCGGTCGCCTTGGCGGTGTTGGTGTCGGCCCAGGCGGCGATCTGGTCCGCGCTGCCGCCGATCGGGATGCCGCTCAGCTCCACGTTGTGGTGGATGCCGTGGGCGTCGAGGGTCGCGGTGTCGATGCCGGGCGCGCCCGCGTAGGCGATCCTGATCCGCTTCACACCGATCAGCTTCAGCAGCGCCAGCACGTCGGCCTGGCTCGGCTTGAGCAGCCAGGGGTAGTTGGCGAGGCCGAACATCGACTCGCCGCCCGCCTGGTAGGCGAAGTCGGGCAGCACGGACAGGTTGGTCCTGGCGAGCGCGGAGTCGGCGCCGCTCACGGCGCTGACCTCGGTGAAGACGATGCCGTGCGCGGGTGCGGTGACCGGGAAGGAGGCGTCCCAGGCGGTGCCCGCGGCGACGGTCTGCGAGACGGTGCCCCCGGCGATCTGCGTGCCCGCGAAGTCCCGCGCCCACCAGGTCACGGTGACCGGCTTGGCCGCCGAACCGCCGTTGACGACCTGTGCCTTGAGCGTCATCGTCTGCCCGGCGCTCTTGTAGAGGTTGAACGGCTGGTCGGTCCACACCTCCACGCCCAGCGGCCTGCCCGCCGCCAGCACCCCGGCGCCGCGCGGGCGCAGCCCGCCGAGGACGAAGTCCACCGTCGTGGCGGCGGTGTCCGTGCCCGTCGCGGCGCCGGGAGTGTGCAGCCATGTGGCTGTCGTGTAGGTAAAGTTGCTGGCGGCCAGGCAGAAGGAGCCCTGGGTGTCGGGCCAGGTCTCGGTGTACGCGGCGCCCGCGTTGACCTCGTACGGGATGCCGCCGCGCGGGTCCTTCGTCCAGGTGGTCAGCGCCTCGTACGACTCGGCCGCGCTCGGCGTCTGGACGGTGCGGGCGACCATGAAGCCGGTGGGGGTCAAGGTGGTGGAGCCGCCGACCTCCCAGGACATGTGGGCCTTGTGCGCGGTGACGTCGAAGGTGCCGCGCACCGTGACGCCGGACGCGCCGCTGCCCATGGTGTACGTGATCCGCACGGCGGGGCGGCCGTCGGGCAGCGTGACCTGCGTCGGCGTGCCGCCGTAGGTGCGCTGCTGGCCGAGGACGCTGTCCTTGATCATGAAGTGGCTGATCAGGACGCGGGCGGTGCCCGAGCCGTCGCTGATCAGGACGCTGCCGTCGCTCTGGCCGACGAGCGTGATGCCGTCGGCGGAGACGGTGACCGCGCCCGCGGCGTGCGCGGTCTGGGCGGAGACGGCCGGGAGCAGCGCGGCCCCGGTGGCGACGGCCGTGCCCTGGAGGAATTTACGGCGTGCGACTGGCATGGAGGTGCCTCTCTCTTGTCCCGAAGAGAAGGTGCGTGGATGAAGCGGGGGGTGCGGGCGTACTCAGCCCTTGACGCCGGTGAAGCCGAGCCCGGCGACGATGTACTTCTGGCCGACGGCGAAGAACAGGATCGGCGGCGCGACGGCGAGCACCATGGCCGCGATGAGCTGGTCCTGCGGTGCCTGGGTGGCGAGTTGGGCGAGGGCGACGCTGATCGGCTGCTTCTCCGGATCGGTGAGCGCGACCAGCGGCCAGATGAAGTCCTTCCAACTGTGCATGACCGCCAGGAGGCTGATCACGGCGAGCACCGGCCTGCTCATCGGCAGCACGATCCTGGTGAGCAGTTGCCAGGTGTTCGCCCCGTCGACCCGTGCCGCGTCGAAGAGTTCCTTCGGCAGCGCGTCGAAGAACTGCTTGGCGAGCAGCACCGTGAAGCCGTTGGTCCCGGCGGGCAGCCAGATCGCCCAGTACGTGTCGCCGAGGTTGAGGTGCAGCAGCGGCAGGTCGATGACGGTCATGAAGAGGCTGACCATGTTCACCGTGTACGGCACGAACATCGTGGCCAGGATCGCGCCGTAGACGGCCTTGCCGAAGCGCGGCTTGAGGACCGACAGCGCGAAGCCCGCCGTGGCGGAGACGAAGAGCTGCACGAACCACGATCCGCCGACCACCAGGAAGGTGTTCATCAGATAGCGGCCGACGCTCAGGTCGGTGTACGCGGTGGCGAAGTTGCCCAGCCGCGGCCGGTCGGGCCACAACGCCAGCGGGTGGTTGGTGAGTTCGGTGGGCGCGGACACCGCGCCCTTGACCATCCAGTACAGCGGTCCGATGCCGATGAGCAGCAGCAGGACCAGCGTCAGCGCCTGGATGGAGCGGACGGCCGCCCGTACGCCGGGCCGCCGCCGGTCGTGGGCGGAGACGAAGGTGGTGAGGGATTCGCTCAGCAGGGTCATGACGTGCTCCAGCCGCGGGTGGCGCGCAGATACACCCCGGACAGCAGGCCCAGCGCGAGCACCATCAGGAAGGAGAGCGCGGCGGCCTGGCCGTACTCGCCGTCCTGGAAGGCGTAGCGGAAGATCAGCAGCAGTACGGTCAGCGTCGCGTTGTCAGGGCCGCCGCCGGTGAAGACGTACGGCTCGGTGAAGACCTGCACGGTGTTGATGAGCTGAACCAGCAGCAACAGGCCGATGACCGAGCGCAGTTGGGGCAGCATGATGTGCCAGATCCGGCGCCAGATGCCCGCGCCGTCCACCTCGGCGGCCTCGTACAGCTCGCCGGGGATGCCGACCATCGCGGCCAGGTAGATCAGCACGGCGCCGCCCATCCCGGCCCAGGTGGCCTCCAGGACCAGCGAGAGCATCGCGGTGTCGGAGGACTCCAGCCACGTGTACGGGCCGAGGCCGACCTTGCCGAGCGCGGTGTTGAACAGGCCGCTGCCCGGGTCGTAGAACCACTTCCACAGCAGGATCGCGACCACGGGCGGGATGACGACCGGCAGATAGACCAGGAAGCGGTACACCCCCGCGCCGCGCCGTACCGTCGACATCACCGCGGCCAGGATCAGCGGCGCGGGGAACCCGATCAGCAGACCGAGGCCGACGAAGAACAGGGTGTTGCCGACGGCGGTGCCGAGCAGCGGATCGTCGAAGACCGCGCGGAAGTTGTCGAAGCCGACCCAGACGGCGGGATCGACGAGATTGGTCCGCTGGAAGCTCAGCAGCAGGCTGCGGACGATCGGCCACCAGGCGAACAGCCCGAAGACCAGCACGGCCGGGAGCAGGAACAGCCAGGCCGTGATCTGCTTGCGCGCGGCGGTCCCGCCGCGGCGGCGGCCCGCGCTCCCCTTGGCGGGGACGACGGGTGCGGGCGCGGCGCGCCGGGAGTGGGTGAGCAGGCTCATGAACGGCTACTTCTGGGTGGACTGGTCGGTGGCGAGCTTGGCGTTGACGTCCTTCTCCGCCTTCGCGAGCAGCGCGTCGACGTCCGCGCCGCGGTCGGTGAGCACCGCCTGCACGACCGGGTCGAGCGCGGTGTACAGCGTCTGCGCCTCGTACGGCGGCTCGGGCTTGAGGTCGAGCGTGCCCAGCCCCTGGGTGTACGGCGCGAAGTTGTCGAGCTTGACGTTCACGTACGGCTTGATCGCCGCGTTGATCTCCGTCTGCCGCGCGGTGTCGAAGACCGGCAACGTCGGTACGCCGACTGCCGACTTGGGGTCGGCCGCCAGCGCCTTGGCCTGGCCCGCGGCGGCTTCGGTGCTGTACTGCGGCTCGGCGTAGGCGAAGGTCAGCCACTTCACGGCGGCCGCCGCGTGCTTGGTGTCGGCGGACTTCGGCACCATGTAGATGTCGCCGCCGGTCAGGGTCGCGTTGCCGCCGGACTGCGGCATCGAGGCGACACCGAAGTCGTCGGTGTTCTCCATGCCGAACTGCGTCTTGGCCAGCCGGTAGGTGCCGGGGCTGCCCATGAACATCCCGACCTGTCCGGCCGCGAACTGCTTGATGACGTCGTTCTGGTTGTTCAGCAGATTCCGGCCGAGCGAATTGTCGCTCCAGCGCATGTCCTTGAGCAGGCCGAGCGCCTTCTTCGTGGCCTCGCCGGTGAGGGTCGCGGTGTACGTGTCGCCTTGCCGCTGTTCGAGGTCGCCGCCGAACGCGTAGGAGAGCATGGTGAGTTGCCAGCCGCCCTGGTTGTCCTTGGACTCCTGGACGAAGCCCGCCCTGCCGGTCTTCGCGGTGATCGCCTTGGCGTCGGCACGGACCTCGTCCCAGGTCGTCGGCGGCTTGTCGGGGTCGAGCCCGGCGGCCTTGAACAGCGCGCGGTTGTAGACCAGGCCCTGGGCGTAAGGATTCTGCGGGACGCCGTAGACCTGGCCCGCGCTGTCGCTCAGCGGCTTGAGGACCTGCGGGTTGAACTCCTTGAAGTGGTCCCAGGACTGGAGCTGGCCGCTGATCGACTGCACCTGCTTCTGCTGGATCAGCCGCTGCGGCTCGGTGAGCGGGACCTTGATGACGTCCTCGACGTTGCCGCCGGCGAGCTTGGCGGAGAAGGTCAGCGGGTCGAAGACGGTGGTGGAGCCCTTGACCTTGATGCCGGGGTTGGCCTTCTCGAAGTCGGCGACCTGCTGCTTGAAGAGGGTCAGCGCGGCCTTGTCGGTGGCGGGCGGCATGCCCTGGACGCGGAGGGTGAGGTCGCCGCCGCCGTCGCCGCCGCCCGACTTGCTCGGGGTGACGGCGGAACAGGCCGTGAGGGCCACGGACACGGCTATGGCGGTGCAGCCGAGCAGGGCCGCGTTACGGGATTGTCTGGACATTTCGTCTCCACGGAGGGCAGGGTGAGGTCGGTGCGGGGTGCCTTGCTGTGAATGGGGGGACGCGGTTCCCGGGGCGGGCCGCGCCGATGTGAGCCGTGGCGGCCGGTGGGCCGCGGGTACGGCGGGTGACTCAGCGGCCCGGCGCGGGCCCGGTGGAGGCGCGGGGGACCAGCCGGGAGCCGATCTCCACGAAGGGGGTGGCCCGCGGATCGGCGGGCGCGTCGGCACGCGCCGCGCCGTGGCCCGCGATCGTCTCCAGGAGCAGGTCGGCCGCCCGGGTGGCGACCTCCTCCGGGTCGATCCTGATGGTGGTGAGGCTGGGGGTGGATACGGACGCGAGCAGGGTGTCGTCGATGCCGATGACGCTGACGTCGCCGGGCACGCTCACGCCGAGGCTCGCCATCTGGTGCAGGACGCCGAGGGCGACCAGGTCGTTGTGGGCGAGCACGGCCGTCGCACCGTGCGCGGCGACCAGCGTGGCGGCCAGCACACCGGTCTCGAACCGCGGCTCGTAGGGCCCGAGTTCGACGAAGGAGACGTCCTGCGCCTCGAAGGACTCGTGGATGGACTTGCCGCGGCTCAGCTCGTCCCGTGAGGCGTTGATGAACACGCACCGGCGGTGGCCGTACGCGCGCAGGTGCTCCACCGCCTGCGCGATCCCGGCCGACAGCGAGATCCGTACCTCGGGGATGCCGGGCACATGGCGGTTGACGACCACCAGCGGCATCTGGTCCGCCAGTTCGCCCAGCCGGTCCTCGGTGAGCGTGGACGCCCACAGCACCAGGCCGTCGACCCGCTTGGAGACCGCCGCGATCGTCTCCAGTTCGTCGGCCTCGCGCTCATCGCTGTCGGCGACCAGCACGGTGTAGCCGAGCCGCCGGGCGCGGGCCTGCATCGCCTTGACGATCGGCGGGAAGAACGGGTTGGCGATGTCGGGGATGATCAGCCCGAGCGTGCCCGTGCCGCCGCCGCGCAGGCTGCGCGCCGCCGGGTTCGGCGCGTAACCCAGCTTGGCCGCGGCCTCCAGGATGCGCTGCCGGGTCTTCGGCTGCACCTGGTCGGGCGCCGTGAAGGCGCGGGAGACCGTCGACACCGATACGCCCGCGGCGCTCGCCACCTCCCGGATCGTGATTGCCACGGACCGCCTCCTCGCGTCGCTGCTGCCGGATGCCGTGGATCCTTGCGAACGTTCCCGGAGGTGTCAAGAGTGTTACCGCAATGAAAATCTCCAGTGCAGCAGGGTCTTGCGGATCAGGGCGGTCCTTGCGGATGATGCGTTCTCAGCAAGCATGATGAAGTTGCGGGAACGTTTTCATAGCGGCTCACCGGCCGCGGACGGCGCCGCGCACAGAGCCTCACTCGCGGGGGCCTCACTCACGGAGGAGCGGGATGAAGATCACCGGCCTGGAAGTGCTGACCCTCCCCGACCACGGCGACAGCATGATGCTGGTGGTGGTCGACACCGACGAGGGCATCCACGGCCTGGGCGAGGTCGGCATCAGATCCCGGCAGCGGGCGGTCGCGGGCGGCCTCGAACACCTCGCGGAGCTGATCGTCGGCGAGGACCCTCGGCGCATAGAGCACCTGTGGCAGGTGATGTTCCGCCGCGGTTTCTTCCCCGCCGACCGCATCATCGGCGCCGCCATCGCCGCCGTGGACGTCGCCCTGTGGGACATCCGCGGCAAGGCGCTCGGCGTGCCGGTGCACGACCTGCTCGGCGGACGCGTACGGGACTGGGTCCCGGCGTACGTGCACGTCGGCGACGACTACCACGACCGCGAGCGGTTCCTGGACCGCTGCCGGGAGTTGGTCGCCGAGGGCTGGCGGCACGTGCGCTTCTCCGCGCCGCACGACGTGGACGACATCCTCGACGCCCGGCGCTGCCTGCGCGATTCGGTGAGCCTGTTCCACGCGGTGCGGGACGCGCTCGGCGACGAGATCGAGCTGATCCTGGACGTGCACACCCGGCTCGACCCGCCCGAGGCGGTCACCCTGTGCCGCGAGATCGAGGCGGCCCGCCCGTACTTCGTCGAGGACCCGTTGCGCAGCGAGAACCCCGAGAGCTACCGGATGCTGCGCGCGCGGACCGGCGTACCGCTGGCGGCGGGCGAACAGTACGGCTCCAAATGGGAGTTCAGGACCCTGATCGAGGAGGAGCTGATCGACTACGCCCGCGTCGACATCGGGGTGGCGGCCGGGCTGACCGAGGCGAAGAAGATCGCCGCGATGGCGGAGACCCACCACATCAAGCTCGCGACCCACAATCCGCTGGGCCCGGTCACCGCCGCGTCCTCGCTCCAACTCAACCTGGCCTGCCCGAATGTGGCGATCCAGGAGCACCAGACGGACCCCGAGCCCGCCATCGCCGCGCTCTTCCCCACCCGCCCGGCCATCTCCCCCGGCCGCGTCACCCCGACCGACGCCCCGGGCCTCGGCGTCACCCTCGACCGCGACGCCGCCCGCGCCTACCGCGCCACGACGACCGAGCGGCCCCATCTGCGCACGCGGGACGGCGCCTTCACCAACTGGTAGACGGATCAGGCCACTTCGGGCGCGGCCCCGGCGGGCGCTATGCGACCGGGGACGGGACGACCGGGACGGCCGCGTTGGGGTCGTGGCCCGCGAAGGCCGGGCGACAGCCCGCTACGACGCGTAGAAATTCCGCTGCCAGCGGTGCTTGGCGAGGATCGCGAGCTGCTCGTCGGTCAGCGACGTCCCGTCGCTGACCGCGGTGTTGCGCTCGACATTGCGCACCGACCGCATGCCGGGGATGACGGTGGAGACGGCCGGCGCGCTGAGGACGTAGCGCAGGGCGGTCTCGGCGATGGCGTCGGGGGCGATGCCCAGGTCGTCCACGATGGCCCGGACGCGCTGCTCGACCTGGGCCGGGCGGTCGCCGCGGAAGTAGCGGTTGCGGAAGTCACCCTCGGGGAAGGTCGTACCGGCCGTGACCGCGCCGGTCAGACCGCCCTCGTCGAGCGCGACGCGGACGATCACACCGACGCCGTGCTCCTGGCAGGCGGGCAGCAGCGACTCGGCGGGCGTCTGCTCGAAGATGTTGTAGATGACCTGGACGGTGTCCACGACACCGCTGCGGACCAGCGCCAGCGAATTGTCCGTCTCATGGTCGTTGATCGAGACGCCGAACAGCCGGATCTTGCCCTGCTGCTTGAGGTCGGCGACGGTCTCCAGCCAGTCGCCGCTGCCGACCCACTCGTCCCGCCAGACGTGGAACTGGAGCACGTCGAAGTGGTCGAGGCCGCTGGCGCGCAGGCTGGTCTCCAGGCTGGCGCGGATGTGCTCGCCGGAGAAAGCCTCCTCGGCGGTCACCCCGGCGGGCGCGGGCCATCTGCCGTTGCCCGGCGGGACCTTGGTGGCGACCAGGATCTCGTCACCGGCCGCCGCCCGCTCGCGGACGACCCGGCCGACGATGCGCTCGCTCTCGCCGTAGCCGCGGGCGGTGTCGATGAGGTTCACGCCGAGGTCGACGGCCCGGTGCAGGGCGCGCACCGACTCGTCCTCGGTCGCGCCCACCCACGCCCCCTCGCCGATGCCCCAGGCGCCGTAGCCGATCTCCGACACGGACAGGCCGCTGCGGCCCAGTTCGCGGTAACGCACAGACTTCCTCTTCTCGGGTTGCGGAATGCGAAGGCGCGGGCGGACCGTCAGCCGGCGGCGCTGAGCCGGGTGATCTCGTCGGCGTCCAGGGTGAGTTCGGCGGCGGCGACCGAGTCGCGGATGGTCTCGGGGCGGCTGGAGCCGGGGATCGGGACGACGACCGGGGACAGCGCGAGCAGCCAGGCCAGGCAGACCTGCTGCGGGCTGACGCCGTGCGCGGCGGCGACCTTGGCGAACTCCCCGTAGGAGGAGCCGAGTTCACCGGCGTGGGCGATACCGCCGAGCGGGCTCCACGGCAGGAAGGCGATGCCCAGCTCGTCGCAGAGCGTCAACTCCGGCTCGCTGGAGCGATACGCGGGCGAGAACTGGTTCTGCACCGACACCAGGCGTCCGCCCAGGATCTCCTGGGACAGCCGGATACGGTCCGGGCTCGCGTTGGAGATGCCCGCCATCCGGATCTTGCCCGCGTCCAGCAGCTCGGCGAGTGCGCCGACCGACTCCTCGTACGGCACGGCGGGGTCGGGCCGGTGGAACTGGTAGAGGCCGATCGCCTCGACCCCGAGCCGCCGCAGCGACGCCTCGCAGGCCGCCTTGATGTGCTCGGGCCTGCCGTCCAGCGTCCACGAACCGTCGCCCGGCCGCAGGTGGCCGCCCTTGGTCGCGACCAGCACGCCGTCGCTGTCGCCGCCGTACGAGGCCAGCGCCTTCGCGATCAGCGACTCGTTGTGCCCGACCTCGTCGGCGTGCCAGTGGTACGCGTCCGCGGTGTCGATCAGGGTCACCCCGGCGTCGAGCGCCGCGTGGATCGTCGCGACGGAACGTGCCTCCTCCGGGCGCCCCTCGATCGACATGGGCATCCCGCCCAGTCCGATCGCGCTGACCTCGACGGCACCGATACGACGGCTCTGCATGGTTTCGCGCCTCTCTCATTCCACCTACGACGACAACGGACCTCCAGCTTCACCCGTGGGGCGGGCAGTCGTCCAATAGAAGAAAGCGAACGAATTAAGAAGGGCGGCCGTTCAATGAGTGCCGTGGCTCATTCCGCGAAGGTGAACCCGGCCAGCAGCGCGTCTCCGGTCAGTGTCCAGGTCAGCGTGTGCGGGCCGGGGCCCGGCGGGGCGGACAGCGGCGCGGTCAGCTCCGTCCAGGTGTGCCGGTCGGCGGTCGGCGGCGGGGTGAAGGCGGCCAGCGGCGCGCCGTCGCAGCGCAGCTCGATCCGGGACGGTACGGCGCAGGACCCGCCCTCGGCCGCCGGACGGCTGACCTCGACCGCGACCGTACGCGCCCCGGTCAGGTCGACGGCCCGGAAGACGGCGGTGGCGGGTTCCGGCGGCGCGCTCGGGCCGACCGCGTCACCGGAGACGGGGCCTGCGTCCAGCAGCCGCAGCCCCGTACAGGCGTCGAAGTCCACGGCCGCCACGCGCACTCCAACCGCCTGACGGGGAACGGGAGTCGGGCCGGTGACCTCCAGCCGGGCGGTCGCGGCGACGTCCTGGACCCCGCGCGCCACGAGGACGTCGTACGCGCCCGGGTCCACGGTGAAGGCGCCGGTCGCGACATCCCAGTGCGCGAGCGCGTCGGCGGGCACCTCGACGCTCACCTCGCGCCGCTCGCCCGGCGCGAGCCGCACCTTGCGGAAGGCGGCGAGCCGCAGCAGCGGCGCGTCGTAACGGGCCGCCACCGCACGGGTGTAGAGCTGCACGGTCTCGGTGCCCGCGCGCTCCCCGGTGTTGACGACGGTCACCGTCGCCGTCACCGGCTCGCCCGGCGCGATCCGCGCCGCCGACAGCCGCAGGTCCTCGTAGCCGAACGTGGTGTACGACAGGCCGTGCCCGAACCCGTAGAGCGCGGGCGCCCGGTGGTACTGGTACGTCCAGCCCGCCGTGATGATGTCGTAGTCCAGCGGCGGCGGGAGCGGGTCGTCGCCGCGGTACCAGGTCTGCGGCAGCCGCCCGGTCGGCTCGCTCGCGCCGAGCAGCACCGACGCCAGCGCCCGGCCGCTCTCCTGCCCGCCGTGCGCGGTCCACAGCACCGCGGGCACCCGCGCCTGCGCCCAGTCGAGCGCGTAGGGATAACTGCTGGTCACAGCCAGTACGGTGCGCGGCTGCGCGGCGGCGACCGCCCGCAGCAGCGCGTCCTGCGCGGGCGGCAGGGCGGTGTCGGCGCGGTCCTGCGTCTCACGGCCGTTGATCAGCGGGTCGTTACCGAGGACGACGACGGCGGTGTCGGCCGCCGCGGCGGCGGCCCGCGCCTGCGCGATCCCGTCGCGTACGACCGTACGGCGCCAACGCTCGGCCGCCGCGGGCGTGTCGGCGCTCACCGTCACGCGCCCGGTCGCCCCGTCCACCGCCGCGTACCGGCCGCTGTGCACATGCCGCAGCAGCTCCGTACCGTCCGCCCGCTCCTCAAAGCGGAAGGTCTCCTGGACGTCCCAGCCGTTGGGCAGCGTCTGATCCGCCGTCAGCACTCCTTGTCCGGAAGCGTTTTCGTCACCGCCGCTGAGAACACCTCCGTCGCGCGCGGTCAGATAGCGGCCGGTGCGGGCGCTGCGCAGGGTCAGCACACCGCCGCCCCAGTCGAAGACGTCGAAGCAGAGGTCGTCGGCCGGACCTTCGGCCGTCGGGGCCGCGAGCAGCAGCGGTCCCGCCGGGTCGGCGGCGGGCACCGACAGCGCGCCGTCCGACGAGGTGGCGTGCAGGGCGATCCGGTCGACGCCTTCGACCACGGCGGTCACCTCGTCGCCGCGCGCGGCCAGCGCGGCCGTCAGCCCGTCGGCGGCCGTGATCCGGTACGGCATCGTGCCGCTGTACCAGTCCTCGAAGAGGGTGTCCGCGAGCGGCCCGATCACCGCGACCTTGTGCGATGCCCCGGCGACCGGCTCCAGCGGCAGCGTCCCGTCGTTCTTCAGCAGCACCACCGCCTCCGTGGCCGCGCGCAGGGCGAGTTCGCGGTGCGCGGGCGAGTCGACGGCGTCCCAGCCGATGGCCGCGTACGGATCGTGCTCCGGGTCGAATTCGCCGAGCCGGAAGCGGATCGCGAGCTGCCGCCGTACCGCGCGCGTCACGTCCTCCTCGTCGATCAGCCCGCGCCGCAGCGCGTCCTGGAGGCGGCCGACGGTGACGGCGGAGTCCTCGCCGTGGTCGGTGAAGCTGTCGACCCCGGCGCGCAGCGCCGCCGCGTGCGACTCGGCGTGGTCGGTGAAGTAGTGCTCGGGGTCGACCAGATTGCTCGGCGCCTCGGCGTCGCTGACCACGAACAGCTCGTGCCCGGTGGGCGCGGCCCAGCGCCGAAGCTCCGACTCGATCAGCGGACTGACGTGGCAGGGACGGCCGTTGACCAGGTTGTACGCGAGCATCGCGCCGGTCGCGGCGCCCGAGGCGACGGCCGGGCGGAAGGCGGCGAGGTCGTACTCGTGCAGCACGCGCGGGCGCAGCCCCGAGGAGGTGACGCAGCGGTCGTCCTCGTTGTTGTAGGCGAGGAAGTGCTTGAGGATCGGCGCCGTGCGCAGGTGCTCGGGATCGTCGCCCGCCATGCCCCGGCAGTAGGCGTCGCCCAGACGCGCGGTGAGCAGCGGGTCCTCCGCGTAGCCCTCCTCGTTCCGCCCCCAGCGCGGGTCGCGGAGCAGATTCACCACCGGCGCCCACGCCTGGAGGCTGATCGGCCCGGCGCCGATGGGCGCGGCCCTGTGGTGGTGGAAGGCGCGCTGCTCGACGGAGACGGCCGTCGCGACCGCGTGCGTCAGCTCCTCGTCCCAGGTGGCGCCCAGGCCCACGGCCTGCGGAAAGGTGGTGGCGGTGCCGAGCCACGCGACGCCGTGCAGCGCCTCGGTGCCGGTGCGGAAGGCGGCGATGCCCAGCCGGGGCACGGCCGGGGCGTACTGGTGCAGCAGCGCCACGCGTTCGTCGAGGGTGAGCCTGCCGAGCAGGTCCTCGACCCGTTCGCGCAGCGGCAGTTCCGCGTCGCGGAAGGGCGGCCGGTCGTGCACGGGCGTCGTACTCACTGAGGCAAACCCCTTGGGCCGGTGACGTGGTGAAGCGCTTCGCCGAAGCTGACACGCCGCCGACGAGGGTGTCAACGGGTCGCGCACAACCTCCGCCCGGCGCACCGCTGTCGAATTCATCGAACGCCCTGACCAGGGCGGCGATGATGCCCGCAGGACCGTACGGGGCCGGAATCCGCCCACCGGACAGTCGCGTCAGAACTCTTGTCGGAACCGAAACACGTGGTTACTGTCGCCGACACATCGAAGCGCTTCGACAATCCTCTTCGACACTCTCCTCGGCGCCTCGCCCCCTCCACGCGGCACCGGCACGGCAAAACGGCACACACGGCACGCACCCTCGGCGTCCCCCCGGATCGGACCACCCCACACGGCGAAGGACCCACCATGACCAGCCAGTTGAACCGCAGAACCTTTGTGAGCGCGGCGGCGGCGACAGCCGGAGCCGCGGCCCTGTCCCCGCTGCTGACCGCCTGCGGAAGCGGGTCGAGCAGCAAGGGTGGCACCAGCAGCAAGAGCGGGCTGAAGGCGGCGCTGCCGCAGTTCACCGCGAGCCGCTCGGTCACGGCGGACATCCCGGCGGTGCCGGGCGCCGCGGGCACCGCCACCGACCCCGGCTTCCTGACCTACCCGGCGAGCCCGGTGAAGACGGTCGACGGCGTGCCGGGCAAGGGCGGCAGCTACACCGCCGTCACCCCGCTGTGGGGCACCATCCCCGAGCCGGGCAACTCCTTCTACCAGGCCATGAGCAAGGCCCTCGGCGTGACGCTGACGATGAAGCCCGCCGACGGCAACCACTACGACACCGCCATCCCCACCATGACCGCGGCCAAGAAGCTGCCGGACTGGATCCAGCTCCCCACCTGGTGGAACGCCAACTTCAACGTCGGCAAGCTGGCCGGCACCCAACTGGCCGACCTCACGCCGTACCTGGCGGGCGACGCGGTCAAGGACTACCCGAACCTCGCCGCGATCCCGACCGGCGCCTGGCAGGCCGGGGTGTGGGAGGACAAGCTCTACGGCATCCCGTCCTTCTCCAGCGGCTTCGTCGTCGCGGGCACCACCTACCACCGGGCCGACATCCTCCAGGCCAAGGGCATCAACCCGGACGAGATCTCCTCGGCCGCCGATCTCCTCGCGCTCGGCAAGGAGTTGACGAACGCCAAGGGCGGCGTGTGGGCCTTCGACGACCTGTGGACGTATCTCTCCCCGTTCTGGGGCGTGCCCAACAAGTGGACGGTCAAGGACGGCAAGCTGGTCCACAAGTACGAGGGCCAGGAGCTGCTGGAGGCGCTGGACTGGCACTACAAGCTCGCCAAGTCCGGTTACATGCACCCGGACGCGCTCGCGGGCAACACCAACGACGGCAAGAACCGCTTCTACGCGGGCAAGGTCGTCGTCACCGGTGACGGCACCGGCGCGTGGAACCTCGCCGACGCGCAGGCGGGCACGGCCGCCGATCCGAAGTACCGGCGCGGCGCGTTCAAGGTCTTCGCCGCCGACGGGACGTCGAAGCCCGGAATCTTCCTCGGCAACTCCACCAGCCTGATGAGCTATCTGAACATCAAGCTGTCGAAGGACCGGATCAAGGAGCTGCTGGCGGTCGCCAACTACCTGGCCGCGCCCTTCGGTTCCGCCGAGTACACGATGGTCAACTACGGCGCCGAGGGCGTCCACTACACGATGGACAACGGCACGCCGACCTTCACCGACGAGGGCAAGAAGGACGTCCAGCAGCAGACGTACCCGTTCCTGGCCACCTGCTCCGCGGTGATCAGCAACCCGGGCGCCCCGCAGGTGACCAAGGACTACGCGGCCTGGCAGGCGGCAGCGGCGGCGACCGCGTACAAGCCGGTGTTCTGGAACATGAACATCACCGTGCCGCAGCGCTTCGCGACCGCCGACGCGGGCCAGGCCGTCGAGGACACCATCAAGGACTGCTACCACGGCAAGAAGAAGGTCTCCGACGTGCAGGCCGCGATCTCCTCGTGGAAGAGCAGCGGCGGCACGCAGTTGACGACGTGGATGCAGACGAACGTGCTCGACAAGTACGGCTCGGGGCAGTAGGCGGTGGCCGCGATCATCACCGGGAAGGCGGACGGGACACCGGGGAAGCCGGCCGCCGCGGACGGGGACCCTGACAAGGGCTCGCGCGACGGCAGGAACAAGGGCTCACGCAAAGCCAAGAGCACGGCGCACGGCGGCCTGACCTGGCGCGTGCGGCTGCGCCGCGACAAGTCGCTGCTGCTGATGACCCTCCCGGCCGTCGCGCTGCTGCTGGTCTTCAACTACGCGCCGCTGTTCGGCCTGGTCACCGCCTTCGAGTACTACGACCCGCTGGTCGGCGTCCGCAACAGCGACTTCGCGGGCCTGGAGCAGTTCCGGCAGCTCTTCCACGACCCGCTGTTCTGGGGCGCGTTGCGCAACACGCTCTTCCTCAGCTCCGTCCAGATCGTCCTCTTCTTCCCGGTGCCGATCGCGCTCGCCCTGATGCTCAACACCGTGATCAGCGAACGGCTGCGGAATTTCGTGCAGTCCATCGTCTATCTGCCGCACTTCTTCTCCTGGGTGCTGACGATCACCGTCTTCCAGCAGATGCTCGGCGGCGCGGGCGTGCTCAACCAGTTCCTGCGCCGACATTCGATCGGCACCTGGGACGTGATGACCGACCCGCACACCTTCGCGCTGCTCATCACCTCGCAGGCGGTGTGGAAGGAGGCGGGCTGGGGCATCATCGTCTTCCTCGCGGCGCTCGCGGCCATCGACCAGAACCAGTACGAGGCCGCGGCCGTCGACGGCGCGGGCCGGTGGCGCCGGATGTGGCACATCACGCTGCCCGGTATGCGCGGGGTGATCGTGCTGATGCTCGTGCTGCGGCTCGGCAACGCGCTGACCGTCGGCTTCGAGCAGTTCCTGATCCAGCGCGGCGCGGTCGGCCACGACGCGGCCGACGTCCTGGACACCTTCTCCTTCTATTACGGCATCGCCACCAACAACTACAGCTACGGCGCCGCCGCCGGTCTGTTCAAGAGCGTCATCTCGCTGCTGCTGATCTGGGGCGCGAACCGGCTGGCGCACTCCTTCGGCGAGGACGGGTTGTACCGCAAATGACCGACACACTGACCGTGGGCGGCGACCGCGCCGGCCGTACGCGGAACCCCCGTGCGCGCAAGGGCCCGCAGCGCCCGTCGTGGGAGGAGGCGCCGGGCGTCGCCGGGCAGACCTTCAAGGGCGCCACCTTGGCCCTGGTCGTGGCGGCCGTCCTGGTGCCGCTGTGGATCGTGGCGCTGACCAGCGTCTCCACGCCGGGCGCGATCGGCCGCGCGGGCGGCCTGGTGATCTGGCCGGACGGGGTGACGCTCAACGCCTACCGGCTGATGCTGGAGAACGGCGCGGTCACCCGCGCCCTGCTGGTCAGCCTCGGCATCACCGGCGTCGGCACCGCGATCTCGATGGTGGTCTCGGTGCTGTGCGCGTACGGCCTGTCGCGCTCCGGGTCGCTCGGCCACCGGGCGATCCTGATGGTGCTGATCGTCACCATGTTCGTCAGCGGCGGCCTGATCCCGACGTACCTCGTCGTCACCGGCCTCGGCGGCTACGGCCAGTACTGGGCGCTGATCCTGCCCAGCGCGATCTCCGTGTTCAACATCCTCGTGCTGCGCGCCTTCTACTCCGGCACCTCCGCGGAACTCATCGACGCGGCGCGGATGGACGGCGCGAACGACTGGCGCATCCTGTGGTCGGTCGTGCTGCCCACCTCGCGGGCCGTGACCGCCGTCGTCACGCTCTTCTACGCGGTCGGATACTGGAACTCCTTCTTCAATGTCATGCTCTACATGCCCACGGACAGCCCCAAGTGGCCGTTGCAGTACGTGCTGCTGGAGTACGTCAACTACGGGATGAACATGCCGGGTTCGGTGAACAGCGGCTTCGGCACCGCGCACGCGCAGACCGCGCCGCTGTCGCTCCAGATGGCCGTCGTGGTGCTCACCCTCGTACCGATCCTGATGGTCTACCCCTTCATGCAGAAGCACTTCAAGACCGGCGTGCTGACCGGAGCGGTCAAGGGATGAGCGGTCAGGGCACGGACGGTCACGGGACGGACGGTCACGGGATGAGCGGTCACGGGACGGACGGTCACGGGATGAGCGGTCAGGGCACGGGTGAACGTACGCAGTGGACCGCGGGGCCGCCACCACGACAGGAGCAGCACAGCATGATGGGAAGCACCTCCGCCGTGACCATCGCCGAAGTGGCCAAGCACGCCGGGGTGTCGTCGAGCACGGTCAGCTATGTCATCAGCGGCAAGCGCTCGATCTCCGAGGCGACCAGGCGCCGGGTCGAGGCGGCCATCAGGGAGTTGGGCTACCACCCCAACGCGGGCGCGCGGGCGCTGGCGGGCAAGCGGTCGCACATCATCGCGCTGATGGTGCCGCTGCACACCGACGTCTACGTGCCGATCATGATGGAGATCGCCATCGCGGTGACCATGGCCGCGCGCAGCTTCGGCTACGACGTGCTGCTGATCACCAACGACGAGGGCCCGGACGGGGTGCGGCGGGTCGCGGCCAGCGGCCTGGCCGACGGCGTGATCCTGATGGACGTCGAGTTGGACGACGACCGCATCCCCGTCCTGCGGGCGCAGAACACGCACGCGGCGCTGATCGGGCTGCCCGCCGACGCCACCGGACTGTCGTGCGTGGACCACGACTTCGCGGCGGCGGGCGCGCTGTGCGCGGACCACCTGGCCGACCTCGGCCACCGCGACGTGGCCTTCATCGGCTACAGCCCGGCGGTCTACCGGCGGCACGCGGGTTACGCGGAGCGGACGCTGACCGGCTTCCGTACGAGGTCGGCCGAGCGCGGGCTGCGGATCGTGCACCGGCCGTGCGACGGGACGTACGAGAGCACGGCGGGCGCCTTCACCCGCATCCTCGCCGACCGGCCGGAGACCACCGGCTTCGTCGTACAGAACGAGGGCGCGATCGGGCCGCTGCTGAGCCTGCTGCGGGCGGCCGGGCGGATCGTGCCCGAGGACGCCTCGGTGGTGGCGCTGTGCCCCGAGCCGCTGGCCGACCAGTACTCGCCGCGGCTGACCGCCGTCACCGGACCCGCGCAGGACCTGGGGCGGCGCGCGGTGGAACTGGTCATGCGGCGGATCGAGGGCGCGGGCGCCGATGAAGTCGCCCTGCTCACACCGCTGTTGACCACACGCGAGAGCACGGGCCCGGCACCGCACTGAGCCCGCTTCCCCCCAGAGCGCCACCTCCCTACCCCCGCGCGCCCGTTTCCGCCCTCGTACAGACACGTCAGGAGAGCCACCGCATGGCAGAGCACTTCCGCATCCGCGAGCACGCCCTCGAATGGCGGGCCAGGGGTGAGACGTTGCGGGTCGAGGCGTGGGGCCCGGACGCGGTCCGGGTGCGGTCCGCGCCCGCCGGGGAGATCGTGGAGGATCTACCCGGCGCGCTGGACGCGCCGCCGCCCGGCGCCACGACCGCGATCACCGTGCACGGCGACTCGGCGACCCTCGTCAACGGCTCCCTGACCGTACGGATCGACGCCTGCGCCGAGGGCCGGCTGACCCCGGAACTGCCCGCCGCGGCGGGCCGGTTGACCTTTCTGCGCACCGACGACGGCGGAGAGCTGCTGGCCGAGGAGCCGCCGCACTTCTGGTGGCCGGGCCCGCGCCTCTACACGGCCACCGGCAACGGCTACCACCGCCTGGAGCAGCGCTTCCGCGCGTACGCGGACGAGCGCTGCTACGGCCTGGGCCAGCACGGGCACGGACTCTTCGACCAGAAGGGCGCGGTCCTCGACCTCGTGCAGCGCAACGGCGAGGTGACCGTGCCGCTGCTGATCTCCAGCCGCGGCTACGGCCTGCTGTGGAACTCCCCGGCGGTCGGCCGGGTCGAGCTGGGCGTCACCGGCACCCGCTGGGTCGCCGACAGCGCCCGGCAGATCGACTACTGGTTCACCGCGGGCGACCCCGGCGCGATCCTGCGCCGGTACGCCGACGCCACCGGCCACAGCCCCGAACTCCCCGACTGGGCCACGGGTTTCTGGCAGTGCAAGCTGCGCTACCGCACGCAGGAGGAGCTGCTGGAGGTCGCCCGCGAGTACCGCCGCCGCGAGCTGCCGCTGTCCGTCATCGTCTGCGACTTCTTCCACTGGACGCACCTGGGCGACTGGCGCTTCGACCCGGCGGAGTGGCCGGACCCGGCCGCGATGGTCCGCGAACTCGACGCCATGGGGGTGAAGTTGATGGTCTCGGTGTGGCCGTCGGTCAGCCCGGCCAGCGAGAACCACGCGCCGATGTGGGACCGCGGGCTGCTGATCGGCACCGAGTACGGCCCGCTCGCGCACGCCGACTGGCCGGACAAGGGCCTCGGCGCGTACGCGGCGCAGGTCGCCTTCTACGACGCCACGCACCCCGAGGCCCGCGCGTACGTGTGGGAGAAGCTGGCCGCCAACTACCTGGCGCACGGCGTCTCGGTGTTCTGGCTGGACGCCGACGAACCGGAGCTGAAGCCCAACTACCCCGCCAATCTGCGCTTCCACGCGGGGCCCGGACTCGAAGTCGCCAACCTCTACCCGCGCGAGCACGCCCGCATGGTGCACGACGGGCTGCGCGCGGCCGGGCACAGCGAGGTGCTGACCCTCAACCGCTCGTCGTGGGCGGGCGCCCAGCGCTACGGCGCCGCTCTGTGGTCCGGCGACATCGGCACCGACTTCGCGTCGCTGCGCGCCCAGATCACCGCCGGGCTCAATGTGATGCTCTCCGGCATCCCCTGGTGGACCACCGACATCGGCGGCTTCCACGGCGGCGACCCCGACGACCCCGCCTACCGCGAGGTGCTGATCCGCTGGTTCCAGTACGGCGCCTTCTGCCCGCTGTTCCGCCTGCACGGCTTCCGCGGCCCGGAACAGGTCCTGGAGCCGGGCATGACCGGCCTGCCCAACGAGGTCTGGTCCTACGGGGCGCAGGCGTACGCGGTCCTGGCGTCGTATCTGCGGCTGCGCGAGCGGCTGCGGCCGTACATCGCCGAGCAGATGCGGGTGACGGCCCGGAGCGGGGTGCCGCCGATGCGGCCGCTGCTGCTGGAGTTCCCCGACGACCAGGACGCGTGGGGAATCCGCGACGCCTTCCTGCTCGGGCCCGACCTGCTGGTGGCGCCGGTCACCGAGGCGGGCGCGGTCGCGCGGGAGGTCTACCTCCCGGCGGGCGCGCGGTGGACGGACGCGTGGACGGGCGAGGAGCACGACGGCGGCCGTACGGTGACGGCCGCGGCGCCGCTCGACCGCATTCCGCTGTTCCTGCGGGACGGCGCGCGGCTGCCGATCGCGGAGCCGAGGTGAGCCCTTCCATGGACGCCGTCCCCGACTCCCGCGCCGATCCGGCCGGTTGGCTGACCGCCCGGCTCGGGGGCCCCGCCTTCGGCGGCGACTACAACCCCGAGCAGTTCGCCGACGACCCGGCCGTACGGCGCGAGGACGAGGAGTTGATGCGGCGGGCCGGGGTGAATCTGGTGACGCTGAACGTCTTCGGCTGGGCGGAGCTCGAACCGGAGCCCGGGCGCTACGACTTCGCGCCGCTGGACGCCCGGCTGGAGCGGCTGCACGCCCGGGGCGTGGCGGTGGACCTCGCCACGCCCACCGCGCAGCCGCCTCCGTGGTTCGGCCTCGCGCACCCCGACGCGCTGCCCGTCACCCCCGACGGCACCCGGCTGACCCACGGCAGCCGCGACACGTACTGCCTGGCCGCGCCCGCCTACCGGCAGGCCGCCCGCGCCGTCGCCGAGGCGCTGGCGGCCCGGTACGGCGAACACCCGGCGGTCGCGCTGTGGCACGTGCACAACGAGTACGCGACCGTCTGCCACTGCGAGCACGCCGCCGATGCCTTCCGGCGCTGGCTGCGCGAGCGGTACGGCACTCTGGAGGCCGTCAACCGGGCCTGGGGCACGGCCTTTTGGAGCCAGCGCTACGGCGCGTGGGAGCAGATCCAGCCGCCGCGCGCCACGCAGTGGCGCCCCAACCCCGGCCAGGTGCTGGACTTCCGGCGCTTCTGGTCGGACCTCGCGCTGACCGCCTACCGCGAGCAGCGCGACGCGATCCGGGCGCACAGCCGGGTGCCGGTCACCACCAACGTGATGCTGCCCGGCTACCAGGTGCTCGACCTGTGGGCGTTCGGCCGCGAGGTCGACCTGGTGGGCGTGGACCACTACCCGGACGCGCCGGGCCTGGACGCCGCCGCCGACACCGCCTTCGGCGCGGACCGGGCGCGCTCCTTCGGCGGCGGCAGGCCGTGGCTGCTGATCGAGCAGGCCACCAGCACCGTCTACGCGGGCGACCTCGTCCTGCCCAAGGAGCCGGGCGACATCCTGCGGCACTCGCTGAGCCACATCGCGCGCGGCTCGGAGGGCGTGCTGTTCTTCCAGTGGCGGCAGTCACCGGCCGGGGCCGAGATCTGGCACTCCGCGATGGTCCCGCACGCGGGGCCGGACACCCGGATCTTCCGCGAGACCGTCGAAACCGGCCACGCCGTGGCCGCGCTGGCCGAGGTGACCGGCTCGACCGTACGGGCAGGGGCGGCCGTCCTGCACGACCCGGACGTGTGGTGGGCGCTGGACACCCCCGTCCTGCCCACGCCGGAACTCCCGTACCTGCCCGCCCTCAAGCGCGCCCACCGCGCCCTGTGGGACGCCGGGATCACCACCGACTTCGCGCACCCGTCCGCCGACCTGTCCGCGTACCGGCTCGTTCTCGCCCCCAGCCTGCACCTGGTCTCCGAGGAGTCCGCCGCCGCGCTCACCGCCTACGTCGAGGGCGGCGGCACCCTGCTGGTCGAGTGCTTCAGCGGCGCCGTCGACCCCCACTACCGCGCGTGGCCCGGCGGGGCGCCGGGCCCCCTGCGGCCGCTGCTCGGCCTGCGCGCCGAGGAGTTCCGCCCCCTGCCGTCCGGCGCCGCCGTCCCCCTGACCGACGGCGGCGCCGGCACCACCTGGACCGAGGCGCTGCTGCTGGAGGGCGCGACGGCCGAAATCCGTTACGCGGAAGGGCCGTTGACCGGCCGGGCCGCCGTCACCCGGCACGCCCACGGCCGGGGCACCGCCTGGTACGCCTCCACCCGGCTGTCCCCCGCCTCGTACACCGCGCTGATCGGCGGCTTGATACGGGCCTGCGGCGCGGCGCCCGAACTCACCGGTCTTCCGGCGGGCGTCGAGGCGGTCCGCCGCCACAGCGCCGACGGCCGCGCGTACCTCTTCCTCCTCAACCACTCCCCGGCCGAGGTCCGCGTCCCCCTGCGGGGCCACGATCTCCTGGCGTCCCGCCCCCTTCCTTCCGAGGGCGCCGTCCTGCCGCCCGCGAGCGCCGTGGTCGTCCGCGAGGAGGGCTGAGGGAACCGCCCCGGCGACTCGGGGGACGGGCACGGAATGTGACCCCGACATCACCCGGACGAGTGAACGCTTCTCGGTCATCTTGGGGTGGTCACGCAACCGGCTCTTCCCGAAGGGCGTCCACTACTGCGCAACAGGTGTGACGCTTGGGGTGGGAAGGGGGTCGGGCGTGGACACGGTGATTGTGCAGTTGCCCGAGGAATCCGACGCACGGTGGGGAGAGAAACCGGCCGGGCGGCGCCCGAGACTGCTGCGGCTCGGCCCCGGCGAGACGGCCGAGTTCGGGCGAGGGTCGCCCGGAAGCCCGGTGCCGGTGCGGCTGCGGGACCCCGGAGTCTCGCGGTGCGCGGGGCAGATCACGGCGGCCGAGGACTACTGGCGGCTGTCCAACTTCAGCCGCAGCGCGACCTATGTGGTGGAGAATCTGGAGGGCGCGGGCGAGCACATCAAGGTGGCGCCCGGACGGCTGGGCGCTCCGGTGCCGTTCGAGTTCTCGCTGGTGGTGCTGCCCTCGCGGGGCGCCGGGGCCAGCTTCAAGGTGTTCGCGCCGCAGCACGCGTACCAGGACGACCCGGACAGCGGGGCGGACGGCGGCGAGCGGACGACGATGCCCTTCGCGCTCGATCCGACCTCGAAGTATTTCCTGGTGCTGCTCGCGCTGTGCGAACCGAGGCTGCGCAACGCCTCGACCGGCGCGGTACCCGGCGTCGGCGACGTGCTCAAGCGGCTGCGCCCGCTGGCATCCTGCCGCGACCTGACCAGGTCCGCCGTCAACTACCACGTGGACTACCTGGCCTCGGTGAAGCTGCGGCTGCGCGACGACGCCGCCGAGACCGACACCGACACCCTCGCGGGCGGCAAACGCGACGAACTGGTGGCCTTCGCGCTCCGCTTCGACCTGGTCAGGGAGGAACACCTGGCCCTGCTGCCGCCCAGGACACGGCACGGCGCCGCCCCGGCCGCCACCGTCTCCCACGGAACCGGAAAGGTCTGAGCGTGACGCGCGAGCAGGGCGGCGGCCAGGCCAGGGCCAAGGCGCCGCTCGACGTACCGACCGGCTACCGGGTCGGCGACTGGACGGTCACCGGCCTGATCGGCAGCGGCGGTTGGGGCAGCGTCTACACCGCCGAAGGCGCGCCCGACAGCCCGCGCGCGGGACAGCGCGCCGCCCTGAAATTCCTCGGCACCGGACTGCTCGCCCCCGGCCAGCGCGTCGAGGTGGACGAACTCGTCACCAAGGAAGTGCGGTTCAGCCTGGCGGCCCGCCACCCGCACCTGATCCGTACGTACGAGGCGCTGCCGGTGACCGACCCGGGCCGGCCCGCGCTCGACGGCTCCATCGCGCTGGCCATGGACCGCGCCGAGCGCAGCGTCCAGGACCTGCTCGCCGACGCACACGGCACCGGCTCCGCGAAGGAGGCGGCGGCCGACGCCGGTTCCGCCGCCGACGCGGCGCCCGCCGCCCGCTCTTCCGCGGACACCGCGTCCGCGCCCGTCCCCGACGCCGTCCGCATCCTGCGCGGCGCCGCCTCGGGCCTCGCCCATCTGCACGGCGAGGGCTGGCTGCACGGGGACCTGAAACCGGCCAACATCCTGCTGGGCGCGGGCGGCGAGGTCTGGCTCGCGGACTTCGGCCTCACCACCGAACTGGACGGCACGCACGCCTACGTACCGCCCATGGGCACCCTGGACCACCTGCCGCCCGAGTGGTGGTCCGAGCGCACCGGCAGCCTCGGCACGGCGGTCCGCCCCACCGCCGACATCTGGGCCTTCGGCGTCGTCGCCCACCAGGTCCTCAGCGGCGGCCAGCACCCCTTCCCCGGCGCCGGCGCCCGGGCCCGCGCCCTGGCCGCCCAGGCGTACGCGCGCGGCCGGGCGCCGCTGCGGCTCGACCCCGCGCTCCCCGAGGGCTGGCGGCAGCTCATCGCCGACTGCCTCGCACCCGACCACGCCGCCCGGTCCGCCCTGACCGCGGCCAAGCTCGCCGAGCGGGTCGAGCAGTGCGCGGCCTCCGGCGACACGCGTCCCTCCGGCGCGTCCCGGCGCGGGCCGCGACTCTCCTTCCTGGTCACGGCACTTGTCGTCGTGCTGGCCGCCGCGGGGACCACCACGGGGCTGCTGCTCTCGGGCGGTGACGGCGCCGGGAAGGCCGGGGCCGAGGCCCCGGCGACCACCCCCGCTGTGACGGTCAGCGCCGTGAACGACGCGCTGCCCGCCTCCTCCGACGTACCGAAGAACCTGCGGACGTACATCGGTTCGGCCGCCCGGCTGTGCGTGCAGCCCGAGGTCACCCCGGCGCTGATCGCCGCGATGCTCAAGGCGGAGACCGGCTTCAACGAGAAGGCGCGCCGCCCGAGCACCGACGAGTACGGCATCGCCATGTGGACGCCGCGGGTCTTCAAGGCGTGGGCGGTGGACGGCGACCGCAACGGCACCAAGGACTACATGTCGGCGCCCGACGCCATCGCCACCATGGGCGCATATCTGTGCTGGGTGGACGAACAGCTCAAGAAGCACGGCCTGCACGACGACCTGCCGGGGCTGACGGCCGCCGCGTACCGTACGAGCACCCGCACGATCGAGGAGGCCGGTGGCGTACCGACGCGCGTGCGGCCGTACGTCGACAAGGTGCATCGCTACCTGGCCGACTACACCGTGCGGTAGCCACCGGCCCTGTCCCGCCGTCCCGGTCTCCCCCGTGCGGACCGGTCCGGCCGGACACCCACCACCGTAGGCACGGCCCGGCGGGCCCGCTCCTGACAGATGACAGGGACGGCGGAACGCACCCGCGCCGCACCGGGATCCGCGGGGGCCGCGGGCCGGACGCGCGTACACCCCGGCCGTCCGACGGGATCGCGCCAGTCCTTATCCGACCCGAGAACCGGCATATGACCTAAGCCCGTCGAAATCCCCGTCCGGTGGTTAAAGGTCCAGCTAAGGACGGCTGTTCGGCATTCCCAGCGTCCGGAAGTGGCGTGCACACTACAGCCGTCGCCCGCCAAAAGCGTGCAACACGCAGCTATCGCACCACGATCCAGGTCTCGTCCTTGTCCTGTTCCTGACCTCACGTTGGAGTCGTCATCAACGACATACAAAAACCCCGTGTCACACGGGCCCGCGCAGCAGTGGTCGCGGCGGCCTCGCTGGCCATGGTGTCCGGGTCCCTGATCCTCGCCATGCCCTCGCAGGCCAGCGGCCCCGCGCCCGCGGCCAAGACCATCGCGGAGAGCCACCCGGACTGGGCCACCGCCTCCGCCGATCAGGGCTCGGTCGCGGCGAACACCGAGATCACCGGCACCGTGTACCTGGCGGGCCAGGACGCCGCGGGCCTGACGAAGTACGCGACCGCCGTGTCCGACCCGAGTAACGCGAGCTACGGCGAGTTCCTGAGCCCGGCCGCGTACAAGGCGCGCTTCGGCGCCACCAAGGCGCAGGTCTCCGCGGTCCGGAAGTGGGCGGCCGACTCCGGTCTGAAGGTCGTGGGCACCTCCGACCACGCGATCACCGTCAAGGGCACCAACGCGGCGGTCACGAAGGCGTTCGGCACCGGCATCCACCAGTACCGCGTCTCGGGCACGCTGCGGCACGCCCCGGCTCGTGACGTCGTGGTCCCCGCGTCCGTCTCCTCCGCGATCCTCGGCGTGACGGGCTTCACCACGCCCGGCGCCAACGTCGCGAAGCCGAACTCGCACCGCGTCGACGACACCGCGGCCCGCTCCGCCGCGACCCCGGCCAGGAGCGGCAAGCCCGACGCCGGTCTGCCGACCACCGCGACCTGCTCCGACTACTGGGGCCAGAAGATCGCCAAGGGCGCACCGGCCGGATACACCACGTCCGACGTGCCGTTCGACCAGTGCTCGTTCTACCCCTCGCAGCTCCGCAAGGCGTACGGCATCACCGCCTCGGGACTGACCGGCAAGGGCGCGACGATCGCGATCGTGGACGCGTACGGCAGCTCCACCATGCTGGCGGACGCCAACCAGTACGCGACCGCGCACGGTGACAAGGCCTTCAAGGCAGGCCAGTACAGCGAGGTCGTCGACCCGTCGCAGTGGACCAACCAGGACCTGTGCGGCGGCCCCGAGGGCTGGGCGCCGGAAGAGGCGCTCGACGTCGAGATGGCGCACGGCCTCGCGCCCGACGCCAAGGTCGTCTACGTGGGCGCCAACTCCTGCGACGACAACGACCTGCTGGGCGCCATCAGCACCATCGTCGACAACCACCTGGCCGATGTCGTCTCCAACTCGTGGGGCGAGATCATGCACACCACGGACGACGCCGACGTCACCTCGTCGCTGATCGCCGCCTACGAGCAGGTCTTCAAGCAGGCCGCCGTCGAGGGCATCACCATCGGCTTCTCCGCGGGCGACTGCGGCGACAGCAGCCCACTGGCCGCCGCGACCGGCGTCAACTGCCAGCCCGACACCTCGCGCGCCCAGGCCAACTGGCCCGACTCCGACCCGTGGGTGACCTCGGTCGGCGGCACCGCGCTCGGGCTGAAGGACAAGAGCGGCTCGTACGGCTTCGAGACCGACATGGGCACGCTGCGCTCCAACCTGTCGGCCGACGGCAAGAGCTGGACCCCCGCTCCCCCGGCCCCGTTCTACTTCGGCGGTGGCGGCGGCACCAGCGAGGACTTCGCACAGCCCGCGTACCAGCGCGGTGTCGTGCCCGGCTCGCTGTCGCACACGCTGATGACCGGCGCGAAGAGCCGTACGGCCCAGCGCGTCACGCCGGACGTCTCGATGAACGGTGACCTGTACACCTCGGTCCTCGTCGGCATCTCCGACGGCGCCCCGTACAGCGAGGGCGGCTACGGCGGCACCAGCGTCTCGGCGCCGGAATTCGCCGCGGTCCAGGCCGACGCCATCCAGGCCAGGCACCACGCCATCGGCTTCGCCAACCCGGCGATCTACGCACGCGCCGGACTGTTCAAGGACGTCGTGGACCAGAACGCCGCCCACCACAACAAGGCCCCGCTGAGCAACATCGCCGACTTCGGCCTGGTCAACGGCACCCTCGCCGTGCGCCTCGCCGCCTTCGGCGAGGACACCTCGCTCAACGCGGTCCGCGGCTTCGACAACGCGACCGGTGTCGGCTCCCCGACCCTGTCCTACCTCCGCTCCTTCGGCCACCGCTGACCGATCTCCCGAAGGGCCCGGCGGAGCGACCCTCCGCCGGGCCCTTCGGCATTCCCCGCCGCCGCCGATTCCGCCGTATCGGCTGTGACAGGACGCCCCGAACGCGCGTCTGCATACACAGCAAGGCGATCGATACTGGCGCCGGAGATGTGCGGTGCCGGTGGGGAGCAAGGGGCGACGGTGAGATTAGCGACGATGCGGTCGTGGGTCAGGCAGCGGCCGAAGGCGGCGGTGGCGGGGGCGTCGGCGGTGGGCGCCGCGGGAGTGGCGGTCGCGCTGGTGGCGACGCTGACCGGCGGCGGCGCAGGCGGGGACGGCGGCGGCAAGGAGGACGACGCGGCGGCGCGGTCGCGGGCGACGCCGACCAGCCGCGCGCCGAGCCCGAGGACGGCACGGCCACCCACGGGGACGGCGACACCGACGCCGACCGTCACCGAGACGAAGGGGCCGATCGGCGACGGGTCCACCGCGTACACCGGGCCGCAGCCGCACCAGCCGAAGCCGGAGAAGCTCAAGCCTGGCGAGAAACCGCCGCAGTTCGTGGTGTTCTCCTGGGACGGCGCGCTGGAGAACGACGACCATCTGTTCTCGCGCTTCCGGGAGTTGGCCAAGGAGAACAACGCGAACATGACGTTCTTCCTGTCCGGCATCTACCTGGTCCCGGACGCGAAGCGGTCGCTCTACCACCCGCCCCGGCACGCGGCCGGGACGTCCGCGATCGACTTCCCTACCGACGCGCACATCAAGGAGACGCTGGAGCAACTGCGGCTGGCCTGGCAGGACGGGGACGAGATCGGGACGCACTTCAACGGGCACTTCTGCGCGCCCGACGCGGGCGGCGGCGGCACGTGGAGCACGGCGGACTGGCGCAAGGAGATCGCCCAGGCGTACTCGTTCGTGGAGCACTGGAAGACGAACACCGGCTTCACCGACCTCCCGCCGCTGCCCTTCGACTACGGCCGTGAGCTGGTCGGCGGGCGCGCGCCGTGCCTGGAGGGGCAGAAGAATCTGCTGCCCGCGGCCAAGGCGCTGGGCTGGCGGTACGACGCCAGTTCGCCCGGCGACTTCCAGCTCTGGCCCGCCAAGGCGGGCGGGGTGTGGAACTTCCCGCTGGAGCTGATGCCCTACCCCGGCAAGGACTTCCAGGTCCTGTCGATGGACTTCAACTTCCTCTACAACCAGTCGGGCGGCGAGGAGACCCAGGGGGACCCGGCGAAGTTCCCGGCCTGGGAGCGCGAGACCCGGCAGGGCTATCTGAACGGCTTCGAGCGCGTCTACAACGGCAACCGGGCGCCACTGTTCATCGGCAACCACTTCGAGACGTGGAACGGCGGCATCTACATGCAGGCCATCGAGGACGTGGTGAAGGACGTCTGCCACCGGGACGGGGTGCGCTGCGTGTCGTTCAAGGAGCTGTCCGACTGGCTGGACGTCCAGGACCCGGCGGTGCTGGCCAAATTGCGCGACCTCGACCCGAGCGAGTCGCCGGACTGGACGACGTTTCCCGCCAAGTAGCCGGGCCTCGCGCAGAGACCTGGGAAGCGGCGGCCGGGCCCCTTTGGTCCGGGGCCCGGCCCCGCTCAGCCGGCCGCCGCCACGTACCGCGTCCAGATGTCGACGGGATACGTGCTGCCGAACTCCTTCGTGGACTTCGACGGCCCGCCGGTCCCGGTCAGTGGCAGCAACTCCTGTGTCTTCGGGTCGAGTCGGAAGACGGCGACCGACGTCGCCACCGCCGCGGCCCGCGCCCCCTTCGGCGTGTAGCCGACGTACCAGGCCGACAGGTCACCGGCCGCCGTGCCCGTCTTGCCCGCCAGGTCCGTCCTGCCCGCGAGCCCGCCGCCTGCCCTCACCGCGCGGCGCGCGGTCCCGCCGGTCACCGCGTCCTTGAGCGCGTCGTCCACCTCGCCCGCGACCTTCGGCGTGAACGGGTGCGTGACAGCGGGCTGTTCGATGTCCACGCGCTGCCCGTCGCGGGTGACCTTGAGCACGGAGTACGGATCGGTGTGCGCGCCGGCGGCGGCGAAGGTGCCGTACGCGCTCGCGACCCGGATCGGGCTCGGGGTGACGCCGGTGCCGGTGGCGAAGGCGGGCACCTGCTCGCCGAAACCGCGCGGCAGCAGCCCGGCGTCGACGGACGCCTCCCGCACCCGGTCCAGGCCGACGTCCATGCCGAGTTGGGTGATCGGGCCGTTGACGGAGTCCGCCACCGCCTGCCGCAGGCTGATCCGCCCCCAGGACTTCCCGCCGTCGTTGCGGCTCTTCACGATCGAGCCGTCCCGGCTCCAGTACGGCCCCTCCGGCGTCCGTATCGGCACCTTGTCGTCGCCGTCGTAGACCGAGTCGGGGGTGACGGGCGTACGCGGCTTGCCGCGGGTGAGCAGCGCGCCGTCACGCAGTCCGGCGGCGTAGACGAACGGCGCGTAGGCCGTACCGACCGGCACGATCGCGATGTTGGCGTCGTCGAAGCCCTGCTCGATGTAGTCGGGGCCGCCGTAGAGCGCGACGATCCGGCCGTCGGTGGCGACGGACGCGGCGCCGACGCGTACGTTCCGGTCGGCGGTCCTCGCCTTCGGTGCGAGGCCCGCGGTCTCGTGCCGCACGGCCTCGGCCAGGGCGTTGACGCGCGGGCGCTCGAAGGTCGTGTAGATCTGGTAGCCGCCCAGGTCGAAGCGCGCGTCGGAGATGTCGCTGTGCGCGGACACGTACGCCCGCGCGGTGTCGACGAGATAGCCGGTCTGCCCGCTCAACCCCACCGGTTTCGGCGGCGCCTTGGGCTCGGGGAAGACGGTGTACGCGGCGCGCTCGGCGCGCGAGAGCTGACCGGTCTTCACCATCCGGTCCAGCACCCACTTCCAACGGGCCACCGCCCTGCGGTGGTTGGCCGGGCTGATCGCGGGGTCGTAGAGCGCGGCGCCCTTGAGCAGCGTGGCGAGGAAGGCCCCTTCGCCGGCGTTGAGCTGGGAGACGTCCTTGCCGTAGTACGCCTTCGCGGCGCGCTGCACGCCGTACGTACCGCGCCCGAACCAGGCGGTGTTGAGGTAGCCGTCGAGGATCTGCCTCTTGCTCATCTTCTGGTCCAGCTTCACCGAGATGAACATCTCGGTGATCTTGCGGGAGAGCGTCTGGTTCTGGTTGAGGTAGACGTTCTTCACGTACTGCTGGGTGATGGTGGAGCCGCCCTGGGTGTCGCCGCCGGTCACCATGGTGGTGACGGCCCGGCCGATGCCCTTCGGCGAGACGCCGTGGTCGGAGTAGAAGGAGGCGTTCTCGGCGGCCAGCACCGCCCACTGCACGCTCGTGGGTATCCGGTCCAGCGGCATCGCCTGCCGGTCCACCGGGCCCACCCGCGCCATCTCGGTGCCGTCGGCCCAGTAATAGACGTTGTCCTGCTGCGTGGCGAATTCATTGAGGTCGGCGGGTATCCGGGTCCGCGCGTACGCCACTCCCACCACGGTGGTCAGCGTCACCAGCACCCACAGCGCCAGCAGCGACGCCTGGCGCAGCGACGGAACCCAGCGCCGTATCCCGCGCCGCCCCGGCCGTGGATAGCGCGGACGCAGTACGCGGGCCACGCGTTTCGCACGGGGCACGCGTATCGCGCGTACCGCGCCTTGGCCCAACCGCCTTAACTTCAGCCACTTTTTCCCCAACACCCCCGGAAACTAAGGCCGGTTGTGGACCGCCCGAGGGCGGGACCGCCACAGTTCTGTAACAGCCGCAGGGCCCGGGGCCACCGGGTCAGGAGAGGAGGGCCGACGGCGCGCGCGGGGGTGGAGGCGCGCGGCGAGCACGGCGACGTCGTCCTCGGCGCGGGTGGCGTCCAGCCGGGTGAGGACTTCGTCCAGCACGGCCTGGATCGCGGCGCCCGGCGGGAGCCGCAGATCGGCCGCGCCCGCCCGCGCACGGTGAACGGACCGGGCCCGGGGCCCTACAGGGGCGAGCCGTCCTGGGCGGGGGCGGGGCCGTCGAGGAATTCGGCGAGCCGAAAGAGGGCGGGAAGGGCCGCGCGAACCGCCCGAAGGTCAGCATCGGGCAAAGCTTCAAGCGCGGCGTCCATCCGCCGCTCGTGCGCCAGCGTCCACGCGGCGAGCCGCTCCCGCCCGGCAGCGGTGAGCGTGACGACCGAGGCGCGCCGGTCGGCGGGATCGGTCTGCCGGGCGACGAGTCCGGCGGCGATCATGGGCCCGATGAGCCCGCTGACGGTACTGGCGGCGAGCCGTCGCCGGACGGCGAGATCACCGATGCGGGCGGGCGAGTACTCGCCGAGGACCTGCAACAATTCGACCTGGGCCATGGGCAGCGCCTCCCACGGGTCGTCGCCGCCGACGGACACCCGAAGGGCGCGGCGGAGCCGGGTGACGGCCTCGGTGAGCAGCCGGGCGTCGGCGGACTTGCTGAGCGGTCGCGGCGGGGAGACCGCGGGGTGGTGCGGGGACATGCCCTTGAGCGTAGGCCCTGGCATGTCACGGACCGCCTGTCCGCGGCCTCTCAGGAACGGGACGGGACCCCGTCGCGGCGGGCGGTGACTCGTCACTTCGGCGCCACCCGGACGACGGAAACTTCGGTGTCCGATGTAATCTCGTCCGAGTCCGCCGGCCACGGCCGGACCGTACGGCGAGAGCGAAAACCTTCATGCTGCTGGCGTATCCCCCGAGTCCCGCACAAGGTGCCCGGCACCCGGGACGGGTCCTGCCCGCAGCCGCGCCGGAGGGCGGCCGATGACGTCCCCGACGCGCAACGCGCCGCGTACGGACGGACCCCGTGCGGACGGACCCCGTGGCGACGAGCCGCGCACCGACATTCTCCGCAAGGACGCGGCCCCGGAGCCCGAGACCGCACCCGAGTCCGAGTCCGCACCCGAGTCCGGGCCCGCCGCGGCCCCCAAGAGCGGATTCCGCCGCCTCGGCCCGCTCCTGCCCGCCCGGCTGCGCCGCCTCGGCCGCCCGCACCTGCTGGTCGAGCTGGTCTTCAGCGTGGTGCTGTACAAGACGTACTCGCTGACCCGCCGCGCCGCGCCCGAGCACCACGAGGCCGCGCTGCACCGCGCCACGGACATCCTCAACGCCGAGCGCAAGCTGCACGTGAACATCGAGCTGACGATCAACCACGCGATCGACAAGATCGACTGGCTGATCGTCGGCATGAACTACTACTACGCGACGCTGCACTTCATCGTGACCCTCGGCGTCCTGATCTGGCTCTACGCCCGCCACCCCGCCAGCTACCGCAGCGCGCGCACCGCGCTGTACGCGGCGACCTTCGTGGCCCTGATCGGTTTCACCTTCTTCGCGCTGGCGCCGCCGCGACTGATGGAGGGCCAGGGCTTCATCGACACGGTGGTCACGCACCACACCTGGGGCTCGTGGGACAACGACGACGTGTCGTCGCTGTCGAACCAGTACGCGGCGATGCCGTCCGTCCACATCGTGTGGTCGGCCTGGAGCGGTCTGACGGTCGCGGCGCTGGCCCGCAGAACGTGGGTCAGGGTCCTGGGCTTCCTGTACCCCTTCTTCACCTTCACCGTCATCCTCGCCACCGGCAACCACTTCCTCGCCGACGCCGTGGCGGGCGCCCTCACCCTGGCAGTGGGCTTCCTCATCCAGCGCCTGCTGCTCGGCCGCCCCGCCTACCTCTACCCGGCCCCCGACCCGCTCCCGCCGGGCCCCTTGGGTCCGGTGGGCGCCCGCACGGGCACCAGGCAGTAGTCCGGGCGCCGACGACGAACGCACGCACCGGAGCCGCGAGGACCAACGCGGCCAGGACGCACGAGGGCCCGAGCCGTGTCGAACGGCTCGGGCCCTCGTCGTGCGTGTGGTGCCGGTCGTGCCGGTAGCGCGGCCCTGAGGGGTTACGCGGCGCCGCGCATCGGGGACGAGCGGCGGCGGGACTGCGACGTCGGACGGCCGCGGCGGGCGCGGGAGGACGGCGCGCCGGAGCGCTGCGGGCGGTCGGCGACCGGGTTGGTGATGGTGACCGGGATGCCGGACGGCGCCTGGGCACCGGTGATCCGGGTCAGCTCGGCCTCGCCCGACCGCACCTGGGCCACCTGCGGCGCGATCCCCGCGCTGGCCATCAGACGGGTCATCTCACGGCGCTGGCTGGGCACCACGAGCGTGACGACCCGGCCGGACTCGCCCGCCCGCGCGGTACGCCCGCCGCGGTGCAGGTAGTCCTTGTGGTCGCTCGGCGGGTCGACGTTCACGACGAGGTCCAGGTTGTCGACGTGGATACCGCGGGCCGCCACGTTCGTGGCGACCAGCACCGTCACGTGCCCGGTCTTGAACTGCGCGAGGGTACGGGTGCGCTGCGGCTGCGACTTGCCGCCGTGCAGCGCCGCCGCCCGTACACCGCTCTTGAGCAGGTGCTGGGTGAGCTTGTCGACGGCGTGCTTGGTGTCGAGGAACATCAGCACCCGGCCGTCGCGCGCCGCGATCTCGGTGACGGTCGCGTACTTGTCGGCGTCGTGGACGTGCAGCACGTGGTGCTCCATCGCGGTGACCGTGCCCGCCGACGGGTCGACGGAGTGGACCACCGGGTCGGAGAGGTAGCGCCGCACGAGCTGGTCGATGTTGCGGTCGAGCGTGGCGGAGAACAGCATCCGCTGGCCGCCGGGCCGCACCTGGTCGAGCAGCTCGGTGACCTGCGGCATGAAGCCCATGTCGGCCATCTGGTCGGCCTCGTCCAGCACGGTGATCGCGACCCGGTCCAGCCGGCACTCGCCGCGGTCGATGAGGTCCTTGAGCCGTCCGGGCGTCGCGACGACGATCTCCGCGCCGCCGCGCAGCGCGCTGGCCTGGCGGCCGATGGACATGCCGCCCACGACGGTGGCCAGCCGCAGCCGCAGCGTGCGGGCGTACGGGGTGAGGGCGTCGGTGACCTGCTGGGCGAGTTCCCTGGTCGGGACCAGGACCAGCGCGAGCGGCTGCCGGGACTCGGCGCGCTGCCCCGCGGTACGGGCCAGCATCGCCAGGCCGAAGGCCAGCGTCTTGCCGGAGCCGGTGCGCCCGCGACCCAACACGTCACGTCCCGCGAGGGTGTTGGGCAAGGTGGCGGCCTGGATCGGGAACGGTACGGTGACGCCCTGTACGGTCAGCGCGTTCAACACGGCGTCGGGCAGGTCGAGTTCGGCGAAGGACTCGACGGCGGGCAGCGGCGGGGTGACCGTCACCGGCAGGGCGAACTCGCCCTGCGGCGCGGAGGGCCGCCGTCCGTAGCCGCCGGAGCGGGAGCCGCCGCCGCTACGGGACTGGCCGCCGGAGCGGCCGGAGCCCGAGCCGGAGCCGCCCGTACGGGAGGAACCACCCGTTCGGGTGCGGCTGAAACGGTCGTTCGTGCGAGATGTGCGGTTCAAAGGAACCCTTCCTCGATGCGACACGTATCGAGGATTTCCCGGCGGCCGTGAGGCGGCGGGGACAATCGCAAGAACGAGCCGGATAAAAAGCGAAACGAAGCCGGTCGGGACATTTCCTCCCGTGGCTTCGACATTTCCGCGCCATGAAAAAGCCGTGGAAAACGGCGGAACGCGGTGGAAATCCGTACAACGCAACAAGCCGGGACCCGCACCCCAAGGCGCGGGCCCCAGCTATATCGCTGAACGTGTCAGGCGTATCAGACGCGTCAGGCGGGAACGATGTTCTCGGCCTGCGGGCCCTTCTGGCCCTGGGTGACGTCGAAGGTCACCTTCTGGCCTTCCTGGAGCTCACGGAAGCCCTGGGCGGCGATGTTCGAGTAGTGGGCGAAGACGTCGGCGCCGCCGCCGTCCTGCTCGATGAAGCCGAAGCCCTTTTCAGCGTTGAACCACTTCACGGTACCGGAAGCCATATTAATCTCCTTCAGGGGCAGTACATCGAAGTCCGCGGATTACGGACCCCGTGTCGCCGCAATGATTGCCCCGTTCAGGAAAGAACAGCGGAAATACAAAAGTGCACCTATCGGCACGTATGCCGATGAAGGAGCACTTGTAAGTCTTTGGGAACCACAACTGCAACTGAAAACAACGGTACCACGGAACCAGATTCTCGCCGGGTAAAACGCGTCACACCCCGTCCGGCGCGCCCCACGGGGCGTCGTCGGGGTGTCGTCGGGGTGTCGCCGGGGCGCGGGGGCGGCCGGCTGCTCGGTACGTCGTAGACCGTGGCGGTGGTGCGCCCCGCCCGGGCGCGGGGGCGGCCGGTCGCGCGCGCATCACGATCGCGCCCGTATCCCGGCCCCAGGGGCCGTTACGGCTGTCGCGGGCACAGGTTCATCGGCCATACTTCGCGCCGTGGAGCAGAAAACAGGTCCGAACACCCCGCCGATACCGCCCGCCGGAGTCGACCCGGCGTACATACCCGGCCTGACGCCCCCCGCGCGGTCCGCCGCCGAGGTGCCCGCGCCCGTGGTGGACGACGACGCCCCGCAGGACGCGCCCCTGGCCGCGCCCGAGGCCGAGCCGAAACCGGCGCCGGAGGCCGTGCCCGAAGCCGCCGTCGAGGCCGTGGCCGAGGACACGGACGCGGCGGACGACGAGGACGCGACGGAGGAGGACACCGGCCCGGTGTTCTCGGTCTCCGACCGCCGCGGCTCGATCACCGCCGACCGCACCGGCATCACCTTCAAACTGGACGGCGAGACCGCCGACTTCGGCTGGGACGAGATCGGCGCCGTCGAGATCGACACCCCGCGCTTCGGCCGCCGCTTCTCCGTCACCGTCTACACCTCGACCCGCCGCTGGTTCGACACCGACGTCGAGGCGCCCTCCAAGCCGCTGCTCAAGACCTGGGCGGCCGAGCTGGACGCGGTGCTGGACACGTACTTCGAGGACGACAAGCCGGACGCGGCCGACGCCACGGACGACGTCGAAGAGGTCGAGGAAGCCGACACGACAGACGCCACGGAGAAGGCCGACGAGAAGAAGGCCAAGGCCACCGAGGACGCCGAGGCGTAGCCGTACCGTCGTGGACGGCGCCGGTTCTCACCCTCCGGCGCCGGGCACCGGAAAGGTGAGGATCTCACCGGCGTCGTTGCCGGCGTGGACGAGCCCGTTCCGCACCACCGGGACCGTCTGCACGGGGCCGTCGGTGGGCACGCCCCCGAGCCGCTCTCCGGTGGCGGCGTCGAACACGTGCACAGTGGCGTCCATACCGCCGACGTACACGGCCCCGTACGCCACCGCGGGGGACGCGTTGAGCGGGGTGCCGACGGAGACGCGCCACCGTACGGTGCCGGTGGCCGTCTCGACCGCGTACAGATTGCCGACGGCGTCGCCCGCGTACACCAGCGGGCCCGCGACGACCGGGGAGCACCGCACCGGGCTGAGCGTGACGAAGTGCCAGCGCTCCTGTCCCGTGACGGCGTCGACGCAGTAGAGGTCGCCGTCCTTGCCGCCGGCGATGTGGAGGAAGAGCCCGTCCTCCGCCACGGCCCGTGCGGAGGACGAGGAGTCGCGCAGCGCGAGACGGAATCCCTTCTTGCCGGTGGCCGCGTCGGTCACGTACACATGACGGCCGCTGTTGCCGCACCACAGCTTGTCGCCGACCACCACCGCCCACCGCAGGTCCGAGACGCCGAAGGTGCGGCGCCACTTCTCGTGCCCGTCTGCGGCGTAGAAACAGCGCAGATTGATCCCGTTGACGGCGAACACCCACGGGGCGAGCGCGGCGACCGCCCCGACCGGTCTGGCCTGTCCCTCGTGCCGCCACGCGACCTCACCCGTCACGGCGTCGAGCGCGATCGTGGTGCCCCTGGCGGCGACGTACACCAGCCCGTTCAGCACGACCGGCGGATTCTGTACGGGGTGACCGGTGGTGTACCGCCACCGCCGCGCGCCCGAGGCGGCGTCGTACGCGCTCAGGTGACCGTCGGAGCCCGCGACGTACAGCGTGCCGTTCTCCACGACGAGCGGCGCGCACACGGCGCCGCCGATGGTGTCCTTCCAGGCGCCTTCGATGCTTTCGACACCTGCGCTGTCGGGCGCGACCGGAGCCGCGACCGCGTCCGGGACCGGAGCCGCGACCGCGTCCGGGACCGCGTCCGCCACGGTCTCCTCCGGCACCAAGGGCTCGTCCGGCGCCAACTCCTGTGCCACCGAGGGCTCGTCCGCCACCGCCACCGGCGGCTCCTCCGGCACCCGCGCCACTGGCAGGGCCCTGGTCGCGGCGGCCGAGACCATGCGGCTGTCGTCCGCGGCCAGCCGCTCCAACTCCTGGACGGCGCGGGCGCGGACGACGGGGTTGCCGATGCGGAGCAGGTGGGCGAGGGCGTCCACGGCGCCCAACCGGGCGCTGGTGATGGGGCTTTCGAGGGCGTCGCGGACGTGGGCGGGCAGCGTCCAGCGGACGTTGCGGGCGATGACGATCCGGCCCTCGACGTTGTCCTGCCGCTTCGGCCGCTGCTGCGGCATCTCGTCGACGACCTTGTCGTGGACGTACTCGTACAGCTCGTCGAGGGTGATGTCGCCGTCGCCGTCGAGGTCGGCGGTGCCCTCGCGCAGGCCGTTGACGAGGTGGTGCGTGAAGACCGAGCGCGCGGTGCCGCCGCGCAGGGCGCCGTCGCTCTCGAAGGAGAACTGGGTGGCGTCGGCGGCCGTGAGGACGGTGCGGCCCCGGCCGCGGAACCGCTCCAGGGCGTGCGTCTCGTCCTCGTCGGCCTTGGTGAGGCCGCCCGCGGGGAAGGCGCCGCCGTAGCAGCAGTCGAGGATCAGCACCTGCTGGCGGGAGACGCAGTCGGACAGGGCGCGGTCGACCAGGTCGGCGGGCAGTGAGGTGAAGGCGAGGTTGTCGCGGCGGGTGTCGACCGTCGCCAGGTGCAGCCGTCCGGCGTCGTCCTTGAGGCCGTGGCCGGTGAAGTACAGCAGGACGAGGTCTTCGCGGCGGCGGTCGCGGCAGAGTTCGCCGATGGCCCGGCCGACCACGTAATGCGGCTCGTTGACGAGTGTGGTGACCTCGAACCCCGCGATCTCCGCGTCGCGCAACGTGTCGCCGAGGGCTTCCGCGTCGTGCCCCGGCGCGGTCAACTGCCGCAGCCCCGCGTCCTCGTGCTCGTACGTAGCGATCAGCAGAGCAAGTCGCCGCCCCACGCCTCATCGCCTCCCCCGGGTACCGCTTTTCGTGCCTGCGCGCCTCCGCGTCCGCGCGGCGCCGAAGTCCCCCCGATTCTGCCCCTGTTCACGCCCCCGCCGGGACCGCTTCCCGGCAATCGCTCCGGCGCGGAGGTGGGGACGCCTGCAACAGGTGTTGCAGGTGATTGCAAGAAGTCAACCAACGGACGTAGTTCGACAGCAGGGTTACGAAATCATTTCGCATGAGCCTTGTGGAACCGGACGCGCGCGCCCTAATGTCACCTCACCCTCTCGGCAGGTCTCGACAGAAACGAGCTTTCGATGTCACGGAGCAGCACAGGCGCTGTGGTGGAGTGGTCGGGCAGACCGCGGCGAAGAGCCGCGGTCGTGGTCGCGACGGCGACCGCGGTAGCCGTCGGGTTCAGCATCATGGCCGGTGGTACGACCGCCCTGGCGGGTACGGGATCGGGCGGAACAGGCGGCGGTACGGCCCCGGTGGTGACGCGGGCCGCGCTCGACCCCTCGCTCGTCGCCGGCCGCGGCGCGAACGTCGGCTTCGCGGAGCAGGAGGCGGAGAACGCCGCGACGAACGGCACGGTCATCGGCCCCGGCCGGGACGCGTACACGCTGCCCGCCGAGGCGTCGGGCCGTAAGGCGGTGTCGCTGAAGCCGGGCCAGTACGTCGAGTTCACCCTTCCGAGTGCCGCCAACGCGATCAACGTGCGGTACAGCGTCCCGGACGCGCCGACCGGCGGCGGCATCACCTCGCCGCTCGACGTGACGGTGAACGGCAAGGACCGCAAGGCCCTGACGCTCACCTCGCAGTACGCGTGGCTCTACAACCTGTACCCGTTCTCGAACGACCCGGGCGCCGACGTCCTGCACCCCGACTACTGGGTGACCGAGTGCGCCTGTGTGCCCCAGGACACCACGCCCGCACCGGTGTTCGCCAAGCCGTTCCGCCCCAACCACTTCTACGACGAGCAGCGGCTGTCGCTGGGGAAGACGTACCGCGCGGGCGACAAGGTGCGGCTCCAGGTCCCGGCGGGCGCCACCGCCGCGACCACCACGATCGACCTGCTGGACTCGCAGCTCGTCGCGCCGCCGAAGATCGACCTGATCGCGGCCAACGTCCTCGCCTTCGGCGCCGATCCGACCGGCCGCCGCGACTCGGCGAACGCCATCGACAAGGCCATCGCCTTCGCGAAGCTCACGCACCTGAAGGTGTACATCCCGCCGGGCACGTACCAGGTGAGCCGGCACATCGTCGTCGACAACGTGACGATCGAGGGCGCGGGTAGCTGGTACACGATCATCAAGGGCCACCAGGTCGACCTCGCCACCCCGGCGCCCGACGGAAGCGTCCACACCGGTGTCGGCTTCTACGGCAAGGACGCGTCGAAGGGCGGGAGTTCGAACGTCCACCTGTCCGGCTTCGCGATCCAGGGCGACGTCCGGGAGCGCATCGACACCGACCAGGTCAACGGCATCGGCGGCTCGCTGAGCAACTCGACCATCGACGGCCTGTACATCCAGCACACCAAGGTCGGCATGTGGTTCGACGGGCCGATGAGCAATCTGAGGATCACCGACAACGTGATCGTCGACCAGGTCGCCGACGGCATCAACTTCCACACCGGCGTGACGAATTCGACCGTCTCCAACAACTTCCTGCGCAACACCGGTGACGACGCGCTCGCGCTGTGGTCGGAGAAGACCGAGGACGCGCGCAACACCATCGACCACAACACCGTGCAGACGCCGGTGCTCGCCAACGGCATCGCGCTCTACGGCGGCACGGACAACACCGTCTCCAACAACCTGATCGCCGACCCGATCCGCGAGGGCAGCGCCATCCAGGTCGGCTCCCGCTTCGGCTCCGAGGCGTTCACCGGCCACCTGTGGATCACGGACAACACCACGGTCAGGGCGGGCACGTACGAACTGAACTGGAACATCGGGCTCGGTGCGATCTGGTTCTACGCGCTGGAGAAGAACATCGACGCGGACATCCGGGTGACCGGGGACAACTTCCTCGACAACACGTACAACGCGATCATGCTCGTCGCCGACTGGCCGGTGAAGGACCTGTACTCGGTCACCAACGTCCACTTCAAGGACATCAAGGTCGACGGCACCGGTACCTCGGTGGTCAGCGGCCGGGTGGCGGGCTCCGCGTCCTTCGAGAACGTGGTCGCGCGCAATGTCGGCGCCGTCGGCGTCAACAACTGCGGTTCCTTCAACTTCCCGGCCGCGGGCTCGGAGTTCTCCCTGACCGACCTCGGCGGCAACACCGGTGGCGGTACGACCGGGCCGTGGCTCGCGTCGTGGGAGCTGCCGAACACGATCACCTGCGACGACCGCCCGCCGGTCGTGGCACCGCCGGCTCCGTCGGCGTGGTGACGGCTCCCCTTCGAGGAGCGCGCCGTGAGGAGCGCGCCGTGAGGAGCGCGCCGTGAGCGACACCCCGTGACAAGCGCCCGCGCGAAGTCCATACGGAGATCCGTACAGGTTTCGCGCGGGGCCGCTAAGAAAGCGTTAAGACTCGCCGGAGGCGGTGGCCGACGCGCCGGGACAGACCCCGGCAAAGCCACCACCGCCCCGATGAAATGCCTGGTCGGCCGCCCGGAACACCCCGGGCGGCCGATCACGTGTCAGCGGGGCGGGGTTGCGTACGCTGGCCGGGCCGTCATCCGCGATGGCCCGACCGATCCGCCGCACCCCAGGAGCCCTCCGGATGACCACGACCGTCCCGCCCGAGCGGTCCTCGACGCCCCCGCGCAGCCGCTTCAGGGCCTGGCTGCTCGAAGGTCTCTCCGACATGGGCAAGCACCAGTCGGGCGGCGGCGGGGCGGCGGAGCGGGAAGCCGCGCCCGCCCACAAGGGCCAGCGCTGGTGGCGCGTGATGTGCCTGACCGGCGTGGACTACTTCTCCACCCTCGGCTACCAGCCCGGCATCGCGGCGCTCGCGGCCGGGCTGCTGTCGCCGATCGCGACGGTCGTGCTGGTCCTGGTCACCCTGGCGGGCGCGCTGCCCGTCTACCGGCGGGTCGCCGAGGAGAGCCCGCACGGCGCGGGCTCCATCGCGATGCTGGAGCGGCTGCTGTCGTTCTGGAAGGGCAAGCTCTTCGTCCTGACGCTGCTGGGCTTCGCCGCCACCGACTTCCTGATCACCATCACCCTTTCGGCCGCCGACGCCTCCACCCACCTGGTGGAGAATCCGCACTTCGCCACGGCACTGCACAACCACCAGATGGTGATCACCCTCGTCCTGGTCGCGCTGCTGGGCGCGGTGTTCCTCAAGGGCTTCCTGGAGGCCATCGGGATCGCCGTCGTGCTGGTCGGCCTCTATCTGGCGCTCAACGTGGTCGTCGTCGTCTCCGGCTTCTGGCACGTCGCGACCGCCGGGCACGTCGTCACCGACTGGTCGCACGCGCTGACCGCCGAGCGCGGCAACGTCTTCGTCATGATCGGCGTGTCCCTGCTGATCTTCCCCAAGCTCGCGCTCGGCATGTCCGGCTTCGAGACCGGCGTCGCCGTCATGCCGAACGTCGCGGGCGACCCCGGCGACACCGAGGAGCGGCCGGTCGGCCGGATCCGTGACACGAAGAAGCTGCTCACGACGGCCGCGCTGATCATGAGCGTCTTCCTGATCTGCACCAGCTTCATCACCACCGTGCTGATCCCGAAGAAGGAGTTCGAGACCGGCGGCAAGGCCAACGGCCGCGCGCTGGCGTATCTCGCCCACGAGTACCTGGGGTCGGCCTTCGGCACGGTGTACGACTTCTCCACCATCGCCATCCTCTGGTTCGCGGGCGCCTCCGCGATGGCGGGCCTGCTCAACCTGATGCCGCGCTACCTTCCGCGGTACGGCATGGCCCCGCACTGGGCGCGCGCGGTGCGGCCGATGGTGCTGGTCTTCACGCTCGTCGCGTTCCTCGTCACCTGGATCTTCGACGCCAGCGTCGACAAGCAGGGCGGCGCGTACGCGACCGGCGTCCTCGTCCTGATGAGCTCGGCCGCGCTGGCCGTCACGATCGCCGCCCGCAAGGCCGGGCAGCGGCGCTGGACGGTCGTCTTCGCCGTGATCTCGGTGGTCTTCCTCTACACGACGGTCGTCAACGTCGTGGAGCGGCCCGACGGCGTCAAGATCGGCGCCTGCTTCATCGCCGGGATCATCCTCGTCTCGCTGCTGTCCCGGCTCGCCCGCGCCTTCGAACTGCGCGTCACCAGCGTGGAGTTGGACGACATGGCCACGCGGTTCGTCCGCGACATCGCCAGCCGCCGCATTCGCTTCATCGCCAATGAGCCGGGGCTGCGCGACGCGGCCGAGTACCGCGACAAGGTGCACCAGATCCGCGCCGACAACGACATCCCGCCCGAGGACGACCTCGTCTTCGTCGAGGTGACCGTCCTCGACGCCTCCGAGTTCGAGTCCGCCCTGCGCGTGACCGGCCATGTCCTGCACGGCCGTTACCGCGTGCTGTCCCTGGAGAGCTCGTCCGTCCCCAACGCGCTGGCCGCCCTTCTCCTCCACGTCCGCGACACCACCGGCACCAAGCCGCACATCTACTTCGAGTGGACCGAGGGCAGCCCCTTCACCAACTTCCTCCGCTTCTTCCTCTTCGGCCACGGCGAGGTCGCCCCGGTCACCCGTGAGGTCCTGCGCGAAGCCGAGCCCGACCGCTCCCGCCGACCCCGCGTCCACGTGGGCTGACCCGCCTCACCGGCCCCCGCCCCTTACCACCCCCGGTTCCCGGCGCTCAGCGCTCCTCGCGGAACTCCATGTGCCGGCCCGCCGCCGGGTCGTACTTGCGCAGCACCATCCGGTCGGGGTCGTTGCGCCGGTTCTTGCGGGTGACATAGGTGAATCCGGTACCGGCGGTGGACCGGAGCTTGATCACTGGACGTACTTCGTTGCGTGCCATGACGTCCACTATACGAAAACGGTTGTCGTTGTCAATAGGTGCGGCTCGGGGCCGCCCCGCCGACGCCACTCCGATGCCCTCCGTCGGGCTGCGGGCTCCCCGGCCCGCGCCCACGCTTGGCGAGTGGCACGGATGTGCCGACGAACGGCGACGAGAGGCGGAACGACCATGCGGGTCCTGCTGACGGTCCAGATGGAGACCGAGAAGACGAACAAGGCGATCACGGAGCGCACGCTGCCCGACACCCTCAAGGCGGTGTTCGACCGGATCACGCCGGAGGCCGCGTACTTCGGGACCAGTGAGGGGATGCGCACCGGCTTCGTCGTCTTCGACCTCAAGGACGCGTCCGAGATTCCGAGCGTCGCCGAGCCGTTCTTCCAGGACCTCGGTGCCAAGGTCACCCTCATTCCGGTGATGAATTTCGATGACGTCCAGGCCGGTCTTCAGAAGGCCGGCTCGAACTGACCGACCGCGCTCACGCGGTGAGGTGGCGGAGGACGGCGGAGACGGCGGCGCGAAGGGGCGGGGTGGAGACGGGGGCGGGGTCGCGGGATTCGAAGGCGTGGTGGGCCTCGGGGGCTTCGACGACTTCCAGGGGGGCGCCGGAAGAGGCGGCCGAGGCGATGAACCGGTCGACCGTGGCGGCGATTTCGGGGACTTCGAGGGCCACGCGGGTGAGGACGGTGGGGAGGGCGGCGGGGGCGGGGTGGAAGCGGCTGGCGGACAGGCCCCAGTTGGGGAGGGGGGCGAGGACGGGGTAGGTCAGGGCGACGCAGCGCAGCCACGGCGGCGGGGCCGCGAGCCAGTCGGCGCAGAGCAGGCCGCCCGCCGAGAAGAACCAGAGGGCGACGCGGTCGGCATCGACACGGGGGTCGGCCCGGACGAGGGCGACGGCCTCGGCCACGTCGTGAGCCGCGCGGTCGAAGTCGGTGAGGTCGTGGAAGCGGTGGTCGACGGTGGCGGCCACCACGCCCTGTGACGCCAGGAGTTGGGCGTAGCCGAGGAAGGTGGGCCAGTCGCGCGGTGTCGGGCGGACGTCGGGCGATACGGGGCCGCCGTGGACGAACACGGCGGCGGGGGACGGGTGTTCGGCACGCGGCAGGTGAAGGTCGACGCGGCCGTGCCGCTCGCGCGGGAATTCGGCGACGGGGAGGGGGAACGGCCGCTGTTGGGGCGCCTGTTCAGCCCTGGGCGCGAGCCGCCGCCCCTCCCCCGCGACCGCCCGCAGCAGGACGTCCGCCAGCCCGCGCGGAGCGGACAGCATCGGCCAGTGCCCGGTGTCGAGGTCGAAGAAGGTCACACGGGGCTCGGTGAGCACGGCGAGCCGGGGGTCGCCGAGCCCGACCAGCGTCTCGACCAGCGCGATGCTCGAACCGTTCGCCGTACAGAAGACGCCCGTCACCGGCAGCGTCGCGACCGCGCCCGTCAGGCGGAGCGGCCGGGTGAGGGTGGCGCGCGGCTGCGGTACGGCGCGGTCGGTCAGCCGGGCCAGCGCGTCCGCCGGGGCCCCGGCCGTACTGCCGTGCCGTGCCCACTCCTCCGGGCCGGACGGCGGCGGGACCGGCCCGTCACCGTCCTGCGCGCGGTCCCGCAGCTCCTGGTCGCGGTAGAGCGCGAGCGGCGGATCGCCGTCCTGCGGGATACCGGTGTCCAGATGGACGACGCGGGCGGTACGCGCCGGGCGGCGGTCGGCGGCGCCGGCCACCGGGTGGATGCCGTAGTCGTGCCCGACGAGCACCACCGGCCCCTCGGCGGCGGCCACCCCGTCGATCACCTCCAGCACGTCCCGGATATGCGTCTCCAGATCGGTGTCGGGCCCGGCCGGACGGCCGCCGTCGCCCATGCCGGTGAGCGTCACCGGATACGCCCGCGCGCCCGCCTCCCGCAGCGCCCGCGCGGTCTCCCGCCAGACCCAGCCGCCGGTGTGAGCGCCTGCCACCAGTACGTACGCCGTCATGAGATCTCCTCGGTCACCCTGCGGACCGGCCGCTTTCCCGGCCGCGGGTACCGTAGGAACTCCCCCTGAGGGAGGTTCAAGCCGTGCCGCCTGACCGTTTGTGGACCATCGGGGAACTCGCCGAGCGCGCGGGCGTCACCGTGAAGACCGTCCGCTACTACTCCGACCGCGGCCTGCTCCCTGAGGCGCGCCGCAGCAGCGGGGGCCACCGCAGGTACGGTCCCGCCGCGCTCGACCGGCTCCGCACGATCCGCTCCCTGCGCGGCCTCGGCCTCGCGGTCCCCGACGTCCACCGGGTCCTCGACGAGGACGACCGCGCGAGTACGGCCGGGGCCGACGCGGCGGCCGACGTGCTCGACGGCCTGATCGCCGGGCAACTGCGCGAGGTCGGCGCGGGCCTGGCCGCCCTGCGCTGGCGCGAGGCCGCGCTCCAGGCGCTCCAGGACTGCGGCCCCCGGGAGCGCGCCGAGCGGCTGCTGCTGGTCGGCGCGCTGCCGAGCCCGCCGAGCACCGCCGCCATGGCCCGCTTCTGGCGGCGCTGGCTGCCGCCGCGGATGCCCGCCCGGCTGGTGGCGGCCATCCTCGACGGGACGATTCCGCAGCTCCCCGAGGCGCCGACCCCGGCGCAGGCCCTGGCCTTCGCGCGCCTGCACGCGCTGGTGTCGGGGAGCTGCGACGGTGCGGGAAGAATCTCCGGAGAAGCCTCCGCCGCGAGCCCCGGCGACGGCCGCGACCCCACCCAGCCCGCCGCGCACCGGCCCGAGGAGGGCTACCGCCCGGCCGTCCTGTACGACGGCCTCATCGAGGCGTACGGGCTCGCGGCCCCGCACCTGCGGGCCGGGCGGCGACCGCACGAGGGCGAGGCGCTGGACTGCTTCGTCGCCGCGTACGCCCGCGCGCGCGGCGCCCGCGACACCCCGGCCTTCCGCCGCCGCCTCGGCGGGGTGCTCGGCGCGGACCCCCGGATCGACCGGTACTGGCAGCTCGCCGGGGAACTGTTCGGCCCGGCGGAGCCGACCCCGGGCAGCACGCACGACTGGCTGCTGGCCGCGCTTGACGGCGCGACCGCCGAGACCGCCTGAGCCGTACGCCGGTACGCCGGTACGCCGGTACGCCGATACGTTCACCGGACCGTACGCCGCAGAACATTCCGGAAGGCGTCCCCGGAGAACGTACGAACTCGTCCGGACCTGTCCGGAATGCGAAAACCTTCGGGGGCCCCGATGCTGGGAGGGCAACGGGGAGAGCAAGGCGTTCCCCCAAGGAGGGCAGCCATGTCCATGCTCGACAAGCTCAAGGGCCTGCTGAAGGGTCACGAGGACCAGGCGCGCCAAGGCGTCGATAAGGCCGGCGACATGGTCGACAAGAAGACCGGCGACAAGTACAGCGGCCAGGTCGACCAGGCCCAGGAGAAGCTGAACGACCAGCTCGGCGGCGCCCGTCCGTCGAACGAGCAGCCGTAACCGTACGACGCGGCCGGCATTCGTACGGCGTACGCGTAGACGTACGGGCAGCCGCGTCCACCGCCGCGGAGGTGGACGCGGCTGCCCGACGCGTCATACGCGACCGGGGGCTCACACCCAGCCGTACAGCTCCTTGAGCCGGTTCACGACGAGGTTGAACCTGCCCCGGTCCAGGGCGCACGCCTCGCGCCGCATGCCCTGGTCGTGCAGGCGCAGGACGCGGTCGACGGCGACCCAGGACTCGCGGCCCTCACGGTCCCAGGGCCCGGTGCCGATCGGCACCCACTCGTGGTCGTTGTCGTGGCGCTTGCTGGAGAGCTGGACGGCGAGCACCGTGCCGCCCGCCTCGCGCGCCACGACCAGCACCGGCCGGTCCTTGCCGCGACCGTCGTTCTCCTCGAACGGCACCCAGGTCCAGACGATTTCCCCGGGGTCGGGGTCACCGTCGTGATCCGGTGCGTACGACGTCCGCACCCGGCCCACCTCGCGCGGCTCCGCCTCGGTGGTGGCGTACGGCCCGCCGGCGCCGGGGAATTCAGCATTGGCAGCATTGGCAGCATTGGCAGTCATCCGCAAGACGGTAGGCCCTGCGGGCGGCGGCCCGGCGAGCGGGTCGGAACACATCGGTCACGTACCGCCCGGCGGCGCACCGGCGGCTCAGCCGTGCCTCACCCGTGCCTCACCAACGGCCGTGCACCTGCGCCCTGATGCGGCGGTCGTACAGCTCGCGCACCGCGTCCAGCGTGGCCTCGGTCAGCGGCGGCAGCGCGGCAGCGGCGGCGTTGGCCCGCGCCTGGGCGACATCGCGCGCGCCGGGGATGACGCTGCTGACGCCCGACTGCTGGATGATCCAGCGCAGTGCCGTCTGCGCGGGCGTGGCACCCTCGGGCGCGAGCGCGGCGAATTCGGCGGCGGCGTCGAGGCCGGTCTCGAAGTCCACGCCGGAGAAGGTCTCGCCCTGGTCGAACGCCTCGCCGTGCCGGTTGTACGTACGGTGGTCGTCGGCGGCGAAGACGGTGTCGCGGGTGTACTTGCCGGTGAGCAGCCCCGAGGCCAGCGGCACCCGCGCGACGATGCCGACGCCCGCCTCGGCCGCGGCGGGCAGCACCGCCTCAAGTGGCTTGAGGCGGAAGGGGTTCAGGATGATCTGCACGCTCGCGACGCCGGGCCGCGCGATGGCGGTCAGCGCCTGCTCGCACGTCTCGACGCTCACCGCGTACGCGGCGACGCGCCCCCGCGCCACCAGCGTGTCCAGGGCGTCGTACATCTCGTCCGAGGAGTAGACGGCCGTGGGCGGGCAGTGGAGCTGCACCAGGTCGAGGGTGTCGACGCCGAGGTTCGCGCGCGAACGGTCGTTCCAGGCGAGGAAGTTGGCCAGTACGTAGTTCTCGGGCACCTGCTCGGCCCTGCGGCCCATCTTGGTGGCCACGAACACCCCGGCGTCCGGGCGCTCCTTGAGGTACCGCCCGATGAACTGCTCGCTGCGGCCGTCCCCGTACACGTCGGCCGTGTCGAAGAAGGTCACGCCCGAGGCGACGGCCGCGTCCAGTACGGCGAAGGCGTCCGCCTCGCGCACCTCGCCCCAGTCGGCACCCAACTGCCATGTCCCGAGCCCGACGACGGACACCTTCCGGCCCGTCCTGCCAAGAATCCGCTGCTCCATGCGGCGATGCTACGTCGCCGGTGTCCGGTCCGCGCTCGTGGCGTCCGCCGGTCGCCCGGCCGGTGGCCCGGTCCGGCGCTCCGCGCTCCTGCGGCGGCACGCGAGGAAGAACCCGAGCCCCGCCAGGAGCGCGGGAGCGATCATCTCGGCCGTCAGCGAGACCAGCCAGTCGGGGTTGATCCGATCGGTCATGCCGCTGGTGCACCGGCAGGTGGCCTGCGGCGGAAAGAAGCTGTACGTCACGGTGCGCGGCGGGTTGGTGCCCCAGTCGGCGCCCGCCGCGCACGCGGAGGACGGCCCGGCCAGGAGTTTCCAGCCCGCCAGCGCGTAGATCATCAGGAAGAAGGAGCCGGTGACGAAGAACGCCGCGCCCGTACGGCGGACCTTCTCCTTCCGCGACATCGGCACGACCAGTTCACTGGCGAAGGCTCCGCTGAGCGGTGGCTCGAAGCACTCGGCGAGCAGCGCGAGGAACACGCACGCGGTCATGGACAGCAAGGCGGCCCAGAGCAGTCCGGTGAGCAGCGCGCCGCCGCCGACGGAGGTCACGTCGCCGTCGCGGAACTCGCAGACGGTGGCGGGCGGAAACGCCTGGTTCCGGGTGCGCACCAGCGGGCCGGGGCCCTTCGTCATCCCCTGCGCGCACCGCTCGTCGAACTCCATCATGCCGAACAGCGCGACCGCGAGGCCCAGTACGAGCACCGCGAAGGCCGTGCCCGCGCCCAGCCACAGCAGGCCCGTGCGATAACCGCCGTACGCGCCGTACCCGCCCTGCCCGGCGGGGCCGCCCCGCGCGCTCCGCCCGCCGTCCGTACGCGCGTGAGACATTCGCGCACAGTAACCGACGGCCGCCGCCGGTGACCTGGCCTTGGGAAAACCCACGGAGGGGCCCGGCGCGGTCACGGGGAGTGAGACGTTTGCGGGGCGGGACGACGGGCGTACCCTCGTCCGGGGAGAGGGATAAAAGGGACTAAAGGAGCGAGGTGGTGGCCATGACGATCATGGGATCGCGTCACCATGGGGCCACGGACCCTGAGGATTGGGAGGTCAGTCACCGCAGGGCCCTGGTGCTGAGCGAGGTGGCGGCGGAGGGGATGGTGGGGCTGGCGCGGGTGCTGCGCAGGGCGGCGGCGCGCGACGAGGACGCGGCGGGCATCCGGGTGGAGGCGCTGCTGCGGGCGCTGCCGGGCATGGGGATGTTCGACAGCCACTACCTGCTGGTGCGGGCACAGATCCGCGAGTCGGGGCTCGCGGGCGAGCTGAGCCCGGGGCAGCGCGTGGCGCTGATGGAGTTCGTCGAGCGGGCGCGGCACCTGCACGACCCGGTACCGCCGTGGGCGGCCTGACCGCCCGGTTCACTTCCTGGCCCGGAAGCTCGTTGAGGAGCCGGCCGACAGTCGGCTGAGAAGTCGGCCGCGACCGGTGACAGCCCCCGGAAGCGGCTGCCGGAGTAGGCTGAAAGTGCAGGTGAGCGTGGCGGTGCGGCACGTGCCTGTGCGGCGCGCGCCTGTCTTCGGCCACGCCGGAAGGTCGTGAGATCGATGGTTGTTCTGATCACTGTGCTGGTGGTGGTCGTCCTGATCGGACTGATCCTGCTCGCGATGAGCCTGCACGATGTGCAGCAGTACGAGCGGGGCGTCGTCTTCCGCTTCGGACGTCTGCTGCCGAACCTGCGGCAGCCGGGCCTGCGGACGATCCGCCCGATCGTCGACCGGATGCGCAAGGTCTCCATCCAGACCGAGGTGCTCGGCGTCCCGGCGCAGGGCGCCATCACCGGCGACAACGTGACCGTGACCGTCGACGCCGTCGTCTACTTCCGGGTCCTGGACCCGGTCAAGGCCCTGGTCAACGTGCACGACTACCCCAGCGCCGTCTCCCAGATCGCGCAGACCTCGCTCCGGTCGGTCATCGGCCGCGCCGACCTCGACACGCTGCTGTCCGACCGCGACCACGTCAACGCCGAGCTGAAGACGGTGATGGACGAGCCCACCGAGGAGCCCTGGGGCCTGCGGATCGAGCGCGTGGAGATCAAGGACATCGCGCTGCCGGAGTCGATGATGCGGTCGATGTCCAAGCAGGCGGAGGCCGAACGTGAACGGCGGGCCCGTGTCATCGCGGCCGAGGGCGAATTCCAGGCGTCGCAGCGCCTGACCGACGCGGCCGCCACGATGGCCAACACCCCGGGCGCCCTCCAACTGCGGCTGCTGCAAACCGTGGTGGACGTCTCCGCCGAGAAGAACAGCACCCTCGTGATGCCGTTCCCGGTCGAGATCCTGCGCTTCTTCGACCGCGTGGCCGGGGACACGGCCACCGACGGCGCGGGCCACGCGGAACCGGACACCGGCCCCGACGCCCGTACGGGCCCGGTCGACGAGAACGTCCCGCCGGACCGGCCGAGGCTCGTCCACCACTGAGACCCGCCCCTTGCGATAGAGCGCACTCCAAGGTGTTGGCTGTGGAGCCATGAAGTACACCCAGCTCGGCCGCACCGGCCTCAAAGTCAGCCGCCTCGTCCTCGGCACCATGAACTTCGGCGGGCAGACCGACGAGCCCGGCAGCCACGCGATCATGGACACCGCGCTGGACGCGGGCATCAACTTCTTCGACACGGCGAACATCTACGGCGTGGACGAGCGCAAGGGCCGCACCGAGGAGATCCTCGGAAGCTGGTTCGCCCAGGGCGGCGACCGCCGCGACAAGGTGGTGCTGGCCACCAAGCTGTACGGGAACATGACGCAGGGCAACGCCTGGCAGGAGGAGCCCTGGCCGAACCACCAGCGGCTGAGCGCCCTCAACATCCGCCGCGAGGTGGAGGCCAGCCTGAAGCGGCTGGGCACCGACCACATCGACGTCTACCAGTTCCACCACATCGACCGGGCCACGCCCTGGGACGAGATCTGGCAGGCGATCGACGTCCTGATCCAGCAGGGCAAGATCCTCTACGCCGCCTCCAGCAACTTCGCCGGCTGGCACATCGCGCAGGCCAACGAGGCGGCGGCGCGGCGCGGTTCGCTCGGGCTCGTCAGCGAGCAGTGCCTGTACAACCTCTTCGAGCGCACCGCCGAGATGGACGTCCTCCCGGCCGCCGAGGCGTACGGGCTCGGTGTCGTGCCCTGGTCCCCGCTGCACCAGGGGCTGTTGGGCGGCGCCGTCCGCAAGTCCCGTGAGGGGGGCGGCTCCCGCACCCACGCCGGGCGCTCGGCGCGGGGCCTGGCCGATCCGGTCGTCCGCGACCAGGTTCAGCGGTACGAGGATCTGCTCGCCGAGCACGAGCTCGACCCCGGGGAGGTCGCCCTCGCCTGGCTCCTCACCCGGCCCGCCGTGACCGGGCCCATCATCGGGCCCCGCACCCCCGCCCACCTCGACGGCGCCCTCCGCGCCCTCGATCTCCACCTCTCCGTCGACCTTCTCGCCGCCCTCGACGCCATCTTCCCCGGCCCCGGCCCTTCCCCCGAAGCCTTCGCCTGGTAGCCACCCTCACCAGGACGTGCCCTGTAGCGGCCCCGGTCTGCACCCGATGCCCGGCCGCCGCCGCGCGGGCGCGCTCAACCACGACGCTCCCGCACGTCACCCCCCGCCCCAGCGGGGCAGATCGGCTGTCCCCGGACCACCCGCCGGTGGGGGGTTGCCCGCGCAGTTCCCCGCGCCCCTGACGGGGCCACCGCCTTTCGTCCGGGCGGCGAGCCGATCTTTAAGGGGCGCGGGACTGTGTTTGATCTGCGGCCGCCGCCGCGCGGGCGCGCTCAACCACGACGCTCCCGCACGTCACCCCCCGCCCCGGCGGGGCAGATCGGCTGTCCCCGGACCACCCGCCGGTGGGGGCTGGCCGCGCAGTTCCCCGCGCCCCTGACGGGGCACGTCCTGCGCGGGGCGGACGCGCAGGGGCCGGGCCCCTAAGGAGGGGAAGCGGAGGGGAGGCGGAGGCGGAAGAGGGCGCCTTGGCCGGGAGCCGTGTCGAGCTCGATGTACCCACCGTGAGCGGCAGCGAACGCGGCACAGATGGAGAGCCCGAGACCGGCGCCGCCCCCGGCGCCCCGGCTGCGGGAGGCGTCCACGCGGTAGAAGCGTTCGAAGACCCGGGCGGCCTGGTCGGGGCCGAGCCCGGGCCCGGCGTCGGCGACTTCGAGGACCCCGTGTCCGCCGACGGTGCCGACGCCGATCCGGACGGGCGTGCCGGGAGGCGTATGGGCGACGGCGTTGCCGACGAGATTGGCGACGACCTGCCGCAGCCGGGCCTCGTCACCGAGCACGGGTGCGGGACCGGGACCGGAGCCGGAGGAGGACCCGCCCGGCCCGGTGAGGGAGACCGGCCGGGACGGATCGAGGGCGGTCGTGTCGTGCAGGGCGTCCACGGCCAGGGTGCGCAGGTCCATCGGGGCGAGCTGGACGGGCCGCTGCTCGTCCATCCGCACCAGCGTCAGCAGATCCTCGACCAGGCCGCCGAGCCGTACGGCCTCGCTCTCGATCCGCGTCATCGTCCGCTGCACGTCGGCCTCGTCGGGCAGCGCGCCCATCCGGTACAGCTCCGCGAAGCCCCGGATGCCGGCCAGCGGGGTGCGCAGTTCGTGGCTGGCGTCGGCGACGAACCGGCGCATCTGCTTCTCGGACTCCGCGCGCGCCGCGAAGGCCGACTCGATCTGCGCGAGCATCCCGTTGAGCGCGGTGGACAGCCGCCCGGCCTCGGTGCGCGGGGACGCGGCGGGCATACGGTGCGACAGCGGGCGCCCGGCGGCTATCTCGGCGGCGGTGGCCTCGATCTGCCGCAGCGGCCGCAGCCCGGCCCGTACCGCGAACCAGCCCGCCACCCCGAGCAGCGCCGCGACCACCGCGCCGATCAGCAGGAACGCGGTGCGCAGGTGGGAGGCCGTGGACGACACCTCGTCCAGGGACGCGGCGACCACCACGCCCGCGGGCAGGTCGGCGGAGGGGGCGGCGGTGCCCGCGGCGACCGGTTCGATCAGCACCCGCCACCGCCCGCCGCCGTGGTCGCTGGCGACATCGAACGGCTTGCCCAGCCGCTCGCGCAGCGACGCCGCGTCCATCGTCGGCCACAGCGGGCGCGGGTCCCCGGCCGAGACCGGCAGCCGGAACTGGTCGGAGACCCGCCCGTCGGCCGCGGCGAAGGCCACCACGAACTGGCTGGGCAGCCACGGCCGCGGCGCACCGGGCCCCGGCCGTACGTAGCGCGGCGCGGGCACCCCGTCGGTGCCGAGCCGCCGCGCGAGCGGTTCGCCGTACCGCTGGAGCTGCTGGTCGACGCGCCGCACCTGCTGGCCGCGGACCGCGCCGAGGACGACGGTGTCGCTGACGGCGAGGCCGAGCAGGACGAGGACGAGACAGAGCAGCACCAGCCGGGAGCGCAGCGAGAGCGCGGAGAGCCGGAACGAGCGGAGGGAGCTGAGGGACCGCACGGTGGGCACGGCGTCAGCCCTGCGGTCGGCGCAGCACGTAACCGACGCCGCGCACCGTATGGATCAGCTTGACCGTGCCGTCGGCGCCGGAGTCGACCTTGCGGCGCACGTACGAGATGTACGACTCGACGATGCTGAGGTCGCCGCCGAAGTCGTACGCCCACACGTGGTCGAGGATCTGGAGCTTCGACACGACGCGGTCGGCGTTGGCCATGAGGTAGGCGAGCAGCTTGAACTCGGTGGGTGAGAGGGAGACCGGGCGGCCGGCGCGCAGCACCTGGTGGCCGACCGGGTCCAGCTCCAGGTCGCCCGCGACCAGCCGCCCCTCGTCGGTGGGGCCGCCGGTACGGCGCAGGATCGCGCGGATACGGGCGATCAGCTCCTCCAGGCTGAACGGCTTGGTGACGTAGTCGTCGCCGCCCGCCGTCAGGCCGCTGATCTTGTCGTCCACGCCGTCCTTGGCGGTCAGGAACAGCACGGGGAGCCGGTCGGCGACGCCGCTGCCGGGGCGCGCGTGCGGCCCCGACTCCTCGCGCAGGTGCCGGACGACCGCGAAACCGGTCATGTCGGGCAGCATCACGTCGAGAACGACCAGGTCGGGGCGCTCACGGGCGACGGCGGCCAGCGCGTCGGCGCCCGACGCGGCGGAGACCACCTTGAAGCCGACGAAGCGCAGGGACGCGGAGAGCAGTTCCCTGATGTTGGGCTCGTCGTCGACGACCAGCAGGCTGGCCTCGGGCGTCGTGTCCATGGAGTCCTCCTGGCCCCCGTCGTACGGTGCGGTTTCGCACCGTACGCTCCCGTCCTGTGGAGGCGGGGTCAGTTGCCCGTACCGCCGCCTGTACCCGTACCGCCGCCCGCGCCTCCGGCGCCGCCACGGCCGCCGAAGCCGCCGCCGAAGCCGCCCGCGGTGGCCGCGCCCTCGGTGACGGTCGTGGCGGCGATGTCGCCGGAGGAGTTCGCGCTGCCGCGTACGGTCACGCTCTGGCCGGGCTGGAGGTCCGAGGTCTTGCCGTCCTTGGTGACGGTGACCTTCGTGGAGCCGCCGGTGGTGACCTTCACGATGCTGCCCTGGGCGTCGGTGACGTAGATGGTGTCGCCGTCGACCAGCTTGACGGTGCCGACGGTGACGCCGGAGCCGGTGCCGCCGGCGCCTCCCGTGCCGCCGGTACCTCCCGGAGCCGTACCGGAGCCCGTACCCGTCGTGCCCGTGCCCGTACGGCCGTTGGCGCCCGCGAAGGCCGAGGCGAAGTCGCGGGCCGCGGCCGAACCGCCGCCGGACGAGCGGCCGTTGAGGTGGTTCTTCTCCACCAGCGCGCCGCCCGCGAAGGCCGCCGCGGCGACGACGCTCGCGGACAGCAGCAGCGTCAGCCAGGGCAGTTTGCGGCGCGGCGGGGCGGCCAGCTCGGCCGCGATGTCACGGGCGTCCGGCGGCTCGGACAGGACGTCCTCCGGCCGTTCGGTGAGCACCGCCTCGCCGGGCCGCTCGACGATCTCCACCTCGCCGAACGTGTCGGTGAGCGGCAGCAGCTCCGTGTCGGCGTCGGCCTTCACTAGTTCGGTGCGGCGTCGCGCCATGTCCGGTTCTCCCTCGTCCCTCGTACGTCGTGCGGTGTGGTGGTGGACGGCCTACTCATGGCGCAGGGCCTCGATCGGGCGCAGGGCGGCGGCCCGGTTGGCGGGGTAGCTGCCGAAGAACAGGCCGATGGCGACCGCGATGGCGAAGGCGCCCCACACCGACTCCGGGATGATCACCGGTTTGATGCCGACGATCGTGAAGCGCGAGCCGATCAGTCCCGCCACCACCCCGAGCCCGCCGCCGACCAGCGACAACAGGGTCGACTCGGCGAGGAACTGCCCGAGGATGACGCCCTTGGGCGCGCCGATCGCCTTGCGGATGCCGATCTCGCGGGTCCGCTCGGTGACCGTCACCAGCATGATGTTGGTGATGCCGATCCCGCCGACCAGCAGCGAGATCGCCGCGACCGCGCCGAGCAGCACCGTGAACGTCCTGTTGGTGTCGGACTGGGTGCTGAGCAGCGACTGCTGGCTGCTGACCCGGAAGTCCAGCGCGTTGGCGTCCTTGATGCCGTGCGTGCCCATCAGGATCGTGGTGATCTCGTTCTGCGCCGGGGTCGTCGCGTCGGCCGACGTGGCCTCCACGAGGATCTGGTTGACCGAGCCGAAGCCGGTGAAGGCGTTCTGCACGGTCGGCAGCGGCGCGACCAGGATGTCGTCCGGGTCCTGGAAGCCGGTGCCGCCCTTGGTCTCCAGCACGCCGACGACCGTGAACGGCGTCCCGCCGAGCACCACCTTCTTGCCGACCGGGTCGGCCGCGCCGAACAGGTCGGTGGCCGTGGTCGAGCCGATCACCGCCACCTTGCGGGAGTTGAGGACGTCGTCGGCGCTGAAGTAGTCGCCCTTGGCGACCTTGCTGTTGGACGCCTTGAAGTACGCGGGGTAGGTGCCGACGACCTGCGCGACGTCGTGCGAGGTGCCCTCGTACAACGCGGTCTGCGAGGACGTGGTCACCTCGGGGGCGACGGACTCGATGCTGGGCGCGGCCGCCGGGTCGGCGAGCGCCCGCGCGTCGTCCACGGTCAGCGGCTTGACGGTGGTCGCCGACGAGGACGAACCGCCGCCGAATCCGGCGCCGGAGGAGATGGTCAGCGAGTTGGTGCCCAGCTTCTCGATGGAGTCCTTGACGGACTGCGAGGAGCCGTTGCCGACCGCCAGCAGGATGATGACGGCGGCGACGCCGATCAGGACGCCGAGCATGGTCAGTCCGGAGCGGACCTTGTTGGCGGCGAGGCCGCCGAAGGCGAAGCGGAGGGTCTCGAAGGGGTTCACGCGGTGCCCCCGCTTCCGATGCCGTTGCCCGTATTGCCGTTGCCCGCAACGGCGTTGCCCGTATTGCCGTTGCCCGTATCGCCGTTGCCGCCGTTGCCGTGGCGGCTTCCGGTGAGGGCCTGACGCCGGCCGCCGGTTACCGGGTCCTGCGGGTGGTGCGCGGCGAAGGACGCCGGGTCGCGCAGCGCGGGCGGCGGGCCGTCGGCCGGTGCCTGGCGCCGGTCCTCGACCACCTGGCCGTCGACCAGCGTGATCACCCGCTTGGCGTGCCGGGCGACCTCGTCCTCGTGCGTGATCAGTACGACGGTGCGCCCGGAGGCGTTGAGCCGGTCGACGATGGCGAGCACTTCCTCGGTGCTGTGGCTGTCCAGGTTTCCGGTCGGCTCGTCGGCGAGCAGCATGGCCGGTGCGGTGACCAACGCCCTTGCCACGGCGACGCGTTGCTGCTGGCCGCCGGAGAGTTCGTTCGGCCGGTGGTCGACCCGGTCGGCGAGGCCGACCAGCGCGAGCGCCGCCAGCGCGCGCCTCCTGCGCTCGGCGGACCGCACGCCCGCGTAGGCCAGGGGGAGTTCGACCTGCGCGAGCGCGGGGGTGCGCGGCACGAGGTTGAACGACTGGAAGACGAAGCCGATCTTGCGGTTGCGGACGAGCGAGAGCTGGTGCTCGTCCAGGCCGCCGACGTCGATGCCGTCGAGCAGATAGCGGCCCTCGGTGGGGATGTCGAGGCAGCCGAGGATGTTCATCAGGGTCGATTTGCCGGACCCGGAACTGCCCATCACGGCCACCATGTCGCCCTGTTCGACCAGCAGATTCACGCCGGGCGAGACGCCGGTGACGGGGTCGGGTTCACCGCCGAGCGCGCGCACGGCGGCGTCGCCGTGCCCGTACGTCTTCAGCAGCGACCGCACCTCGATGACCGGGGGACGGCCCCAGGGGCTGTCGTCGTCCTCTCCGGCACCCGCGGTCTCCTCGCGGCCCGAGATGTCCTCGACGCCCGAGGTCTCTTCGGCGCGCGGACTCTCTTCGGCGTCACCGGTACGGGCGCCGGGCCGCAGGCCGCCGAGGCGCTGCCGCAGGGCGGGCCTCATCCGCGGCCACCGGCGGTACCGCCGCCACCGCCGGTACGGAAGCCGCCGCCCCCGCCGCCGATCCGGTTCGCGCCGCCGCCGAGGCCGCCGGGGAAGGCGCCGCTCGGGAAGCCGCCGTTGCCGGAGGACGCGACCGTGGCGATCTGCACCTGCTGGCCCTCCTTCAGGCCGCTGGTGATCTGGTCGGCGGTGTCGCCCTCGACGCCGACGGTCACGGACGTACGGGTCGTGCTGCCGTCGGAGTTGACCACCGTGACCGTACGGTTGGCGCCGGTGCCGGAGACCGCGGCGGTCGGCACGTTCAGCGCGCCGGACGCCGAGCCGGTGATCACCTGGATGCTGGCGCTCAGGCCGGTCCGCAGATCCGCGGTGGGGCTGGTGATGGCGAGCGTGGCCGCGTACTGCACGGCGCTGCTGCTCCCGCCGCCGCTGCCGCTTCCGCTGCTCACCGGGAGCGAACTGACCGACAGCACCTTGGCGTTGAGCACCGTGCTCGACTGCGCGTTGAGGGTGACGGTGGCGGGCTGGCCCGCCTTGACCTTCAGCGAGTCGGCCTCGGAGAAGTTCGCCGTCACCTGCATGCCGGTGGGGTTGGTCAGGACGACGAAGCCGGACGGGGTGCTGGAACCGCTGCTGCTCGACGTGGAGTTGGAGCTGCTGGAGTTCGAGCCCTGGCCGCCCGAGCCGCTGCCGCCGGTGCCCGACACCGTCTGGCCCTTGCCGGCCGAGACCGAGGCGACCGTGCCGGACACCGGGGCCCTGAGCGTGGTGCCGTCCACCGCGCGCTGGTCGGCATCCACGGCGTTCTGCGCCTGGGTCAACTGGGCCTGCGCCTGGGCCAGTTGGGCCGGGTCGACGGTGTAGGTGGGGGACGGCGTGGGCGTCGGGGCGGCGTCCCGCGAGCCGCCGCTGCCGGAGCCGGTGTTGGAGCCGCTGCCGGAGCCCGTGGTGGAGGTGACCAGCTCGCCCGCCTCGACCTTGGTGAGGTTGGCCTGCGCCGCCGTCAGCGTCGCCTGGTCCTGCTGCAACGTCTCCTTGGCGTCGGTCGGATCGACCTTCGCCAGCACCTGGCCCTTGGTGACCTTGTCACCCGGCTTCACGTCGACCTCGGTGAGCGTGCCGCCCGTGGTGAAGTCCACACCGGCGTCACTGGGCGAGGCGAGCGTGCCGGAGCCGGACACCGTCGCCAGCACCGTGCCCTTGGACACGGTCACCACGCGCGCGCCCGTACTGCGGGCGGTGCCGCTGTCGCCGTTGTTGACCGCCGCGTAGGCGCCGCCTGCGCCCGCGAGGACCACCACGCCGAGCACCGAGTTGATCAGGACGGCCCTGCGCCGCCGTGGGAGCACCTTCATGGCGCGCATCCTGGCCGCCGACGCCTTTGATGGCCTGGGAGAAGGCTGGGAGTTTCCTGGGAACGGCGCCGCACGCGAGGCCGCCCCGCCACGGCACGAAGCGGTCGCTTTACGTCCAACCGGACCGTACGGCGGGCCCGTACGGGTCGCGACGGCCGATTCCCGCGCCCTGGCTCCCCGGGAACTCACAGCTCGCGCCCCGGCTGTGCCTAACTCGCGGCGGTTCACTCATGCGCCGCCACTCATGGGTGCTCGTGTCCCGCGCGTGCGCGTGGGTGAGCGGCGCCCCCCGCCCCCGCATCCGAGGAGACCACGGTCATGACCCTGACCACCACCCGGCAGTCCGCGCGCCGCTCCGCGCTCCGGGCGGGCGCGTGCGTCGCCGTCCTCGCCTCGGGCGCGCTGCTGCTCACCGCCTGCTCGTCGTCGGGCTCCTCGGGCTCGGCGTCCGCCGACGCGAAGGCGTCGTCCTCGCCGTCGTCCTCCGCCAAGGGCGCCTCCGGCGGCGCGCAGGACATGGCGGCCTACCGCGACTGCCTCTCCCAGCACGGCGTGAAGCTGCCGTCCTTCTCCGGACGCCCCTCCGACCGCGCGTCCGGCCGCCCCTCCGGCCGCCCCTCGGGCCGTCCGAGCGGCGGATTCGGCGGGGGCTCAGGCGGCTTCGGCGGTTTCGGCGGCGAGTCCGCCGACCCGGCCACCCAGAAGGCCATGGAGGCATGCGCCTCGCTGCGCCCCCAGTTCAACGGCCAGCGCGGCGGCGGCCCCGGCGGTGGCGACAGCTCCGCCTTCCAGGCGTTCACGAGCTGCCTCAAGGACCACGGCGTCACCCTCCCCACCCCCTCCCCCAACGCCTCCGGCTCCCCCAACACCCGCCGCGGCGGCTTCGGCTTCGGCGACCTCAACACCTCCGACCCGAAGACGGCCAAGGCCTACACCACCTGCAAACCCCTCCTCCCCACCCGCCCGGCCGCTTCCCCCTCAGCGACATGACCGCCGTCCCGCGCGGCCCCGGGCCCCCGGAGGGGAGACGGGGGTCACTTCGCGGGGCGGTCACATCGGGGTGGGGCAGGGCGTCAGGGAGGTGCGTGCGCCGGGGACGTCGTGGAAGGGCGGCGGCGGCGCGGAAACGCACGAGCGCGAGGAGTAGTACGCCATGGAAGCCCGTCTGAACCTTTTCGAGAGCCCGCTCGCCGCGAAGTCGCTGCGGCACCTCACCGCGGCCGGCAAAGTGCTGGCGGACTCGACGGTGCCGCTCGCGACCCAGGAACTGGTACGGCTGCGCGCCAGCCAGATCAACGGCTGCGGATTCTGCACCGACATGCACACCAAGGACGCGGCGGCGGCCGGGGAGACGCAGCAGCGGCTCAATCTGGTGGCCGCCTGGCGCGAGGCCAAGGTCTTCACCGACGCCGAGCGCGCGGCCCTGGAGCTGGCCGAGCAGGGCACCCGTATCGCCGACGCGGCCGGGGGCGTCGCGGACGAGGTGTGGGCGAACGCCGCCAAGCACTACAACGAGGAGGAGCTGGCCGCCCTCGTCACGGGCATCGCCCTGATCAACGCCTTCAACCGGCTGAACGTGATCATTCAGCAGCCCGCGGGGGACTACGAGCCGGGCATGTTCGGCTGAGACCCAGGGGGGGTGGCACCCGCGGCCCCGGCGTACAGGGGTCGTCGGGGCCGCCCCGGCAGGGGCGGCGGCTACCAGGGCAGCGGCCCCTCGGCGTCGAAGTACCCGCCGGTCGGACCGTCGGCCGGCACCTGCGCCATCCGGACGATGATCTCGGCGCCCTGCTCGACCGTCTGGACCCCGGTGTTCCCGTTCAGATCGGTCTTGGTGAAACCGGGCTCGACGGCGTTGATCCGCATCTCGGGGAACGCCTTCGCGTACTGCACGGTGATCATGTTCACGGTGGTCTTCGACGCCGGGTACGCGACGCCCGGATACGCGTAGGCGGGGGTGCCGGGGGCGCTGAGCCGGGACAGCGAGGCCAGGCCGCTGCTGAGGTTGACCACGACCGGCGCGGCCGAGCGGCGCAGCAGCGGCAGGAACGCGTGGGTGACGCGCACCAGGCCGAAGACGTTCGTCTCGAACGTCTCCCGCATGACGTCGGCGGTCAGGTCGGCGGCGCCGACGACGCCGTTGTCGGCGGTCCTGCTCTCGATGCCCGCGTTGTTGACCAGGACGTCGAGGCCGCCGTCCGCCGCGATCGCCTCGGCCGCGGCCTCGACGGACGCCTCGTCGGTGACGTCGAGCCGGACCGCCCGCGCGCCCGCGCCCAGCCGCTCGACGGCCTCCCGCCCGCGGTCGGCGTCCCGGCTGCCCACGTAGACGGTGTGCCCCGCGGCCAGCAGGCGGCGGGCGGTCTCGAAGCCGAGACCCTTGTTCGCTCCGGTGATCAGTGTCGTTGTCATACGTCCACGGTGCGGCAGGCCCGCCGGGGCAGCCAGTGGCCCAGTCTTCCTGGGACTGCCGGTACCAGGACGGCGCGGGCCGCACGGTGCACAGTGGAACCATGGCGACCACGGAGTTCGGGCACACGGTACGGCGCTGGCGCGACCGGGTCTCCCCCGAGGCGGCCGGGCTGCCCGCCGGCGGCCACCGGCGCGCGGCCGGGCTGCGCCGCGAGGAGCTGGCCCTGCTCGCCGGGATCTCCGTCGACTACGTCACCCGGCTCGAACAGGGCCGCGCGGCCAACCCCTCCGAGCAGGTCGTCGAAGCGCTCGGCCGCGCACTGCGGCTGACCACCGCCGAGCGCGAGCACCTCTTCCACGTCGCCGGACTCGTACCGCCGGGGCAGGGCACCGTCCCCGCGTACATCACGCCGAGCGTGCAGCGCATGCTCGACCGGCTGACCGGGACGCCGGTCGCCGTCAGCGACGCCGCGTGGACGCTGCTGCTGGCCAACCCCCTGTACGTGGCCCTGATGGGGCAGCAGCACGGCAACGACCGCAACGCGATCTGGCGCAATTTCCTCGGCTCCGGCTCCCGGGTCCGCCACACGCCCGAGTCGCTGCGGCTGCTGGAGATCTCCCAGGTCGCCCAGTTGCGCGCCACCGCCAACCGCTACCCCGCCGACCAGCGCCTGCGCCGTCTGGTCGCCGAGCTGCGCGCCCGCAGCCCGCGCTTCGCCGAGCTGTGGGACTCCGGCGAGGTCACCCGGCACGACGCCTCCCGCAAGACGATCGACCACCCGGTGGTCGGCCCGCTGACCCTGGACTGCGACATCCTCAGCGTCGCCGGAAGCGATCTGCGGATCATGGTCTACACCGCCGAGCCCGGCACCGAGGACGCCGAACGCCTCACCCTGCTCGGCGTCGTCGGCACGCAGGCGCTCAGCCCCGCCGGGACCCCCGGCACCTGACCCGCGTCCGTACGCCTCATGGCAGGCGGCGCGGACGACTCCCCTGCGGCCTGCTGCCGGGGCGGTGGCGCGAGGGGGGCCGGGGCGGGGCGCCGCGGGCGCTCGCGGATACTTGGGGGATGCGGACGAATGGGGCGGTACAGAGCGCTGACCTGCGGTGGACGCTGCGCGCGGCCGTCGTGGGGGACGTGGAGCCCATAGCCGAGCTGCGGGCCGTCGTGATGCGGGCGGATCTGGAACGGCTCGGGCGGTACGACGGGCACCGGGTGCGGCAGCGGCTGCGGGACTCGTTCTCGACGCGGTACACCTCGGTCGTCACCGTCGCGGGGGACTTCGCCGGGTGCGTGACGCTGCGGCCCGCCGAGACCGGCGGCGCTCTGCTCGAACACTTCTATCTGGAACCCCGTTACCAGGGGCGGGGGTTGGGCTCCGCCGTGCTGCGGGAACTGCTGGGCCGCGCCGACGCGCGCGGCGAGGACGTACGGCTGAACGTCCTCCAGGGCAGCGCCGCCCGGCGGCTCTACGAACGATGGGGCTTCGTCCTGGAGACGGAGGACGCGGTCGACGTGTTCATGGTGCGCCCCTCGCCGGTCGCGAACGCCTGAGGTTACGGCGATTCACCTTGTGGTGACGGGTGTTAACCTGCGGATATGACGCCTCCCGTCAAGCGCACCGCACCGGCCCGCCGCAGTGGACAGCACCACGGCGACCTCCGCAACGCCCTGGAGCGGGCCGCCCTCGGCCTCGTCGCCGAGCGCGGGCCGCACGGCTTCACGCTCGCGGAGGCCAGCAGGCGGGCGGGGGTCAGCGCCGCGGCGCCGTACAAGCACTTCGCCGACCGGGACGCGCTGCTGGCGGCGCTGGCCGAGCGCGGGTACCGCGAGCAGCACCGCCGGTTCTCGGCCGCCGTCCGTCAATCCGCGGACCCGGTCGAGCAGTTGGCGGACTTCGCCGCCGCGTACGTCCGGTTCGCGGTGGAGGAACGGGCCCTGTTCGACATCACGTTCAGCGCGGGACTCGACAAGTCCCGCTATCCGAGCCTGGCTTCGGCGGGCGACCAGGTGCTGACCGCCGTGCTCCCGACGGCCCGCCGCCTCACCTCGGGCGACCGCGCGGTGGAGTTGATACTGGACGTCTCCTCGGCCGCCCACGGCCTGGTCCTCTTCCTCGCGGAGGGCCTGCTCGGCCCGGCGCCGGACGCCGTCGCCCGCGCGGAGTCCCGCGCCGCGCGCACCGCCCGCGCCCTGGCCCGCGCGCTGCCGACCGCCGCGCGGGAGCCGCACTGACGCGTCGTCAGAGGTCGGTGATCTCCTGGGCGTAGAGCGTGGTGAGCGGCTGCGGGCCCACGTACTGCTGGCAGTTGCACGTGCCCGGCTCGTAGTGCGTGGGCTTCTTGTCCGCGTCCCAGGCCGTGGGGACCTCGACGGTCTCGTGGCAGCGGCCCGACTTGTCGTGCTTGGCCAGGTGGTGGGTGCAGCCGCAGACCGGCTCGGGGCCGCGCCCCGCCGCCTCCAACTCACGGCGCTCCTTGCGGTCCGCCTCAAGGCGCTCCATCGTGCGCTCGTGCCGGGTGCGCAGCGCGGTGCGGACGGTGTCGGCGATCGAGGTGAAACCGCCGACCGCGAAGAGGGCGATCACCCACCAGATCCAGTTCATGCGGACGCAAACCCCCGTGTCGAGCGTGTACAGCGTGTGGGCACCAGCGTAAGCCGCCGCCCGGCCGGTCCGGCAGGGGGCGACGGCCGTCCGCCGCTCAGCGGTCCTCCGACCGCACCCCGATCGTGAGCAGCAGATTGGCGTACGTACGCCGGTCGCCGGTGGCCACCACGAGGGCGGTGTCGGGGCCGCGGGCCGCGTCGTAGAAGGCGAAGCGGTCGAGACCGTCGAGGGTGAGGCCGGGGAGGGCGGTACGGAACTCGGCGAAGATCTCCGGCTCGGAAAGGTCGGAAGTGTCGGACGTCCCGGACGTGTCGTCAGCGTCAGGCGGCGGGGTCATGACGGCCGCCGCCTCGATCGGGATCGCGTCGACCAGGGCTTCCAGCACCTCGGTGACCAGCAGCCGGTCGGGGCTGAGGTTGAGGTAGACGCGCTCGGCGGCCGGGTTGGCGCCCGTGGTGTGCGGATAGTGGCCGTCGCTGATCAGGACGCGGGAGCCGTGGCCCGCGGCGGCGAGCGCGGCGAGGATCGCGGGGTGGGTCAGTCCGTAGCGCAGCATGGGCGGCGGCTCCTTCGATACATCCGATCTCTGCATCCGACCCCGGGAGCGTACCCGGCCCGCCGACACAAGGGTCGGCGGGCCGGGGGCGGGAAGCGTCGGGCGCTACGGAAGCGTCAGGATCTGGTACGAGTCACCGTACGTCTTCCACTTCAGCGGCGGGTCCAGGTTGAGGTTGCCCGCGTTGAGGAAGACGCGCTGCTCGGTGTCGACGCGGCTGGTGTCGTCGTGGGCGTCCTCGGTCTTCATCGCGGCCTTGCGGGCGTCGAGGAAGGCGTTGAGGTACGTGGTCTCGTTGCCGCCCTGGGCCGGGGTCTTGGCCTTCTTCATGGCGGTCTTGCGGATGCCGCCGAAGCTGACGGAGTCGTCGCCGGGGCCGTGCATCACGATGGCGTCGTAGTAGATGAACTGGCCGAGGGTGCCGAGGCCGTCCGTCTTGGCCTGGTTGACCGACGGGTTGAAGTAGACGCGGTCGCGCTCGTCGTTCTGCGCGGTCTGGAAGACGGTGTCCTTGGCGGCGGTCTTCCACGCGCTCACGAACGCCGAGCCGAGGCCGGAGTGCGAGTCGGAGCCGTTGACGCTCTCCAGTGCGGGGAGGTACTTGGCCAGGACGTTGCCGGGCTTGAGGTCGTTGTAGTGCTTGACCAGGTCCAGCATGTCGCCGGTGCCGGAACAGAAGCCGATGATGCCCGCGGTGTAGCCGCGGCCGTCGCCGATGTCCTCGATGTACTTGTACTGGGCCTTCCAGTCCAGCGAGGAGTTCTCCGCGCTGGAGACCAGCTCCATCGCGATTTCCTTCTTGTGCGGGTCGGCGAGACCGGCTGCCGCCGCCTTGGGCGCGACGGCGGCGGCGTGCGCGCCGGGCGCGGTGGCCGCGTTGCCCGCCGTGGCCAGGGCCAGCGAGGCGCCGCCGCCCGCCAGTACGCCGACGGCGGCGATCATGGCTATCCGGCGGCTGGGGCGCCGGTTCGAGCGGTGCGAGTGGGGGGATCGGTGCACGTGCGTCTCCGTTTCCGGCCGTCGGAGGAACGGCCAACTGCGGGGGCCTGCTGTGCAGTTAGGAAAGGTTCCTAACCAATGGAGAGCATTGAAGCACTGCGACGGCCGCACGCCAAGAGGCCGCCGCGACCGAGTTCGGGTCGCGATGTCGTACCCCCGCGCGACACTGGAGGCATGTGCAGAAGCATCAAGACCCTCCGACCGCCGATGACGCCCGATCCGGACGAGGACGACATCAAAGCGGCGGCGCTCCAGTACGTCCGCAAGATCTCCGGTTTCCGCGCGCCCGCCGCGCACAACCGGGAGGTCTTCGACGCCGCCGTTACCGCCGTCGCCGCGGCCACCGCCGACCTCCTCGACGGCCTGGAGGTACGCGGCGCCGCCGCCCACACCCACGGCGGGGCGGCCTGACCCCCGGCCCCGCCCGGCCCTAATCTGACCCCATGCAGCACATGACCGAGGCCGAATGGCGCGCATTCGCCTCCACCGGTACCCGCACGGGGAAGCTCGCCGTCCAGCGCAAGGACGGCGGTCCCCACGTCACGCCCGTCTGGTTCCTGCTCGACGACACCGACCCCTCCGATATCCGCGTCGTCTTCAACACCGGCAGCGACTCCCTCAAGGGCAAGGCCCTGCGCCGCGACGCCCGCTTCGCGCTCTGTGTGGACGACCAGGAGCCGCCCTACTCCTACGTCCTCTTCGAGTGCACCGCCGAGCTCGTCGAGGACCCCGCCGCCCTGCTTCACTGGTCCACCAAGATCGGTTCCCGCTACATGGGCTCCGCCCGGGGGGCCGAATTCGGCGCCCGCAACGCCGTTCCCGGCGAATATCTCGTCCGTGGCCGCATCAACCGTGTCACGGCCCAAGCCGCCGTAGCCGACTAGCCCCCGGGGGCCCGGCCCCCGCCCCGGACGGCGAGCCGATCTTTCCCGGGGCCCGACCCCCGCCCCGGACGGCGAGCCGATCTTTCCCGGGGCCCGGCCCCCGCACCCGCACCCGCCCCGAACGGCCAGCCGATCTTTCCCGGGGCGCCGCCCCGGTCCCCGCACCCGCACCCGCCCCGGGCGGTGGGCCGAACTTTTCAGGGCGCTGCCCCGGTCCCCGCACCCGCCCCGGGCGGTGGGCCGACTCTTTTCCGGGGCGCCGCCCCGGTCCCCGCACCTGCCCGGGGCAGTAGGCCGATCTTTTTAGGGGCGCGGGGAACTGCGCGACCAGCCCCCACCGGGCTTTCAGCCCGGACACAACCGCATCTGCCCCGCTGGGGCCGGTTTTCACGGCGCACCACCGCCGTGGCTGAGCGCGCAGTTCCCCGCGCCCCTAAAAACACGGTGTGCCGCCCAGCGCAAGGAAACCGCCCGGGGCCACGCCCCTAAAAACACGTGGCTGCCGCCCCGGCAGATGAACCGCCCAGGGCCGCGCCCCGAAAAGATCGGCGTACCGCCCTGGGCAGAGGAACCGCCCAGGGGCCGCGCCCCAAAAAAACACGTGGCTGCCCCCCCCGGCAGATGAACCGCCCTGGGCCGCGCCCCTAAAAATCGGCGTGCCGCCCAGCGCAAAGGAACCGCCCAGGGGCCACGCCCCTAAAAACACGTGGGCTGCCGCCCAGCGCAAAGGAACCGCCCGGGGCCACGCCCCGAAAAACACGTGGCCGGCGCCCCGGCAGAAGAACCGCCCAGGGGCCACGCCCCAAAAAACACGTGGCCGGCGCCCCGGCAGAAGAACCGCCCAGGGGCCACGCCCCAAAAAACACGTGGGCTGCCGCCCCGGCAAAGGAACCGCCCGGGGCCGCGCCCCGAAAAGATCGGCGTGCCGCCCTGGGCAGAGGAACCGCCCAGGGGCCGCGCCCCAAAAACACGTGGCCGGCGCCCCGGCAGAAGAACCGCCCAGGGGCCGCGCCCCAAAAAACACGGCGTGCCGCCCAGCGCAAAGGAACCGCCCAGGGGCCGCGCCCCTGAAAGAGCCCCCCTGCCCGGGAGGGGCCCGGCGGGGGCTAGCCGTAGGAGAGTTTCTTGCAGGGATCGGTGTCCGCGGCGCGAGCCTGCTGCGTGAGATTGGTGGGCAACGGCTTCGGCTTGCTCGCCGCCGAGGCGAAATCCTGGCCGACGACGAGATTGATGCCCGAGATGTCGAGCGGAGCGAGCTCCGCGCCGGGAAAGAGCTTGGCGAGCTCGGTGGCGTGCGCCTTGTCGGCGGGCCCGTACTCGATACGGGTGGTGGCGTGGTCCTGGGACTTGGCGGTGGAGGTCCCGGTGACGGTGTAGCCGGAGCCCTTGAGCTTGTCGGCGGCCTTGCCGCCGAGCCCGTCCACGGTGGTGCCGTTGAAGACGCCGACCGAGACGCCGGTGCCGTCGACCGTGGCGGCGGGTGTCGGGGAGGCCGTCGACTTCGGCTTGCCCGAGGCGTCGACGCCTTCCAGCGTGCGGTTGGCCCGCAGCTCCGCGAAGAGGTCGTCCACGTCGGGGTGGACGAGGTCGATGCGCGGCCCGTCGTACTTCCACGGCGCGGTGATGAACTGGATGTTCTTGAGGTCGATGTTCTTCAGCGACAGCCCGAAGGACATCAGCTTGGTGGCGCTGCCGAGCCCCGGGTCCACGGTGAGCGACTTGGTGGCGGCGTCGGCCAGCGGCAGCAGCGTCGTCGGGTTCATGCCCTGCCCCTTGATCTTGGCGATCAGGGCGGACAGGAACGCCTGCTGCCGCAGCATGCGGCCGACGTCGGAGTTGTCGCCGACCCCGTGCCGTACGCGGACGTAGTCCAGCGCCCGCTGGCCCTGGAGATTCTGCATGCCCGCGTCGAGGACGACCTTGCCCTTGCTGCCGCGGTTGGGGTTCATGTCCCCCTGGTAGATCTTGTTCGGCACGCAGACCTCGACGCCGTGCACGGCGGAGGTCATGGACGCGAAGCCCTCGAAGTCGACCACCATGGTGTGGTCCACGCGCAGCCCGGACAGCTTCTCGATGGTGTTCTGCGTACACGCCGGATTGCCCTTGGCCGTGTCGCCCATCGAGAACGCCGAGTTGAACTGCGCCCTGGGCTGGTCCGGCGACCACTTGCCGTCGGGCAGCAGGCACGGGGGTATGTCGACCATCGAGTCACGCGGTACGGAGATGCCCACCGCGTGTTTGTGGTCGGGGTAGACGTGCAGCAGGATCGTGGTGTCCGAGCGGCCGATGTCGCCCGAGGCGGAGCCGCCGAGCTTGCCGTTCGCGCCGGAGCGGGTGTCGGAGCCGATCAGCAGGACGTTGACGGCGGTGTGGCCGTTGGCGTCCGCGGGCCCGGCCTTGGGCCGGTTCTTGCTCAGCCCCGCCGAGTCGAACGTCGATATGTTGGCGTTGAGCTTCAGGTAGATCGCGCCGGCGCCGCCGGCCAGCAGCACCACGAAGGCGACGGATATCGCGATGATCCAGCGCTTGCGACTGCGCTTGGGTTCTCGCTTGCGCCCACGAACGCCCATTCCCACACCTTCAGTCCGGTGGCTCGCACGCACACGACGAAGCCCCAACGTTTACCACTTGAACCATCCCGCTCGTATGACGCGCGTCACACCGGTTCCACCTCGGGGGAATTGCCCGGCGAGACACTGTACGCGGTGCGCATTTCGGTAATCGTCAATGCGGGGAGGGTGACGGAATCGGGAGCGGAAGCTCCGCATCCGCGACCGTCCACGACTGTCTGCGGCTGTCCGCGGCTGTCCGCGGCTGTCCGCGACCGTCGGGTCCCGCCCGGGATTGTCCGTGGCGCGGGGCGCATGCGAAGGGCCGACTCCCACCGTCACCGGTGGAAGTCGGCCCCGGGCGCACGACTCACAGTTCGCGCTGGAAGGAGTTCAGCCAGTCCAGGGAAGCGGTAGGCGTCAGCGCGACATCACTCAGCGCGTTCATCGCCTTCTGGTACTCGACCACTTCGTCGGGCTTGTCGATGTAGAGCGCCCCGGTGAGCTGCTCCAGGTAGACCAGGTCCGGCAGATCGGACTCCGGGAAGCTCAGCAGCGTGAAGGCGCCGCCGCCCGCAGCGTGCCCGCCCGTGGCGAACGGCAGGATGCGGACGTCGACGTTGGGCCGCTCGGCGGCTTCCAGGATGTGCCGCACCTGGTCGATCATCACCTGCCGGCCGCCGAACGGACGGCGCAGCGCGCCCTCGTCCATGACGGCGACGAAGTGGGGCGCCTGCTCGGAGACGAGAAGCTTTTGCCGCTCCAGGCGTAGACCGACTCGTCTTTCCACCCAGGGCACGGCTGCCTCGGGGTGACCAAGCCGGATCACCGATCTTATGTAGTCCTCGGTCTGCAACAGGCCGTGCACGAACTGCACTTCGAAGGTGCGGATCAGCGCGGCCGACTCCTCCAGACCCACGTACGTCTGGAACCACGTCGGCATGACCTCGCCGTACCCGTGCCACCAGCCGGCCGCGTTGGCCTCGCGGACCAGGCCCAGCATGGCCGCCCGCTCGGCGTCGTCGGTGACCTCGTAGAGGGTCAGCAGATCGGCGACGTCACGCTCCTTGAAACTGACTCTTCCCAGCTCCATGCGGCTGATCTTCGACTCGGAGGCCCGGATCGAGTAGCCCGCCAGCTCGCGGGTGATGCCCTTGGACTCACGCAGCCGCCGCAGCTGCGCTCCGAGCAGCATTCGTCGCACGATGGACCCGCCTCCCGGCTGCCCTGCGCTCATAGGTCACGCTCCGCCCTTGGTTCATCAGCAGTCTGCCACTAACGGACTGCGCGGTGTACCCATTCGGTCACTCTCCACCGACACGTGCATCAATTCCTTGCAGATGCACGTGCAGACGCTCTTGCATCGGAGGGTGCTGATCCATGAGCATGGTGGACGTGCAGATACCCCGGGGGCACGTATGAAGGCAGAGGCAGTCGCCGTGCTGGAGCCGTTATGGCAGGGAGTGCTCGCGCCTGAGCGCGTGGCCTCGGGTAACGGAGCCACCTGTGAGCTGCCCGCCGCCCTGGAGTCAGTGGGTGAGGCACGTCACTTCACGCGCGCGACGCTCCAACGATGGGATCTGTCCACGCTCCGCGACTCGGTCGAACTGGTCGCGTCCGAGCTGGTGACCAACGCGCTGCGGTACGCGGTGCCGATCGGCGCGCCCGGCGCCCCGGTACGGCTGAGCCTGGTGCGCTGGACTTCGCGCGTGGTGTGTGCGGTGCGTGACCCCAGCGGGGTGGCGCCCGTCGCCAAGGACCCTGATTTCGTGGCCGAGACCGGCCGCGGACTTCATCTGGTGGACTCGTTCAGCGAGAACTGGGGATGGCACCCGCTGAGCGGCACGGGAAAGGTCGTCTGGGCGCTTTTTCTCACACCGGGCGGACCCTGTTAGTTCCGCCGGTTCCACGCGGGTCGCGGCGCAACCGGCGCATTACGGGACCAGGTGGTCGAATTCACCGGCTTTCACGCCGATGATCATCGATTCGATCTCCGCACGTGTGTATATCAGCGCCGGCCCCTCGGGGAAGCGCGAATTCCGTACGGCGACCTCGCCGTCGGGCAGGGCGGCGAACTCGACGCACGTTCCATTGGCATTGCTGTGACGGCTCTTCTGCCAGACCACTCCGCGTAGGTCTTCTGCAGCCATTCCGTTGTGCGTCCGGCGCATCAGCCACTCCCCATAAGTGCCATGTCTGGTACGGCAGATCATAACTCGTTGGGCAGGCACGTGCATGTGCACGTGCATGTGCACGTGCAGTCACTCGCTGTGATCTTCAGGGCTCGGCTCCTCAGGGCTGTTCACAGCCCTTCACCGCTCGGCTACCCGGAAAAGGGGCGGCGGATGCCCCCCGGTCGTCCGATACGATATTGACCGTCCGTAGAGGAATTACTCACTCCCCGCAACGAATTGGGAGCAGCCCGCAATGGCGCGTCACCTCATCACCTCAGCCCTCCCCTATATCAACGGGATCAAGCATCTGGGCAACATGGTGGGGTCCATGCTCCCGGCCGACGTCTACTCGCGGTATCTGCGGCAGCGCGGCCACGACGTCCTCTACATCTGCGCCACCGACGAGCACGGCACCCCCGCCGAGCTGGCCGCCAAGGAGGCAGGCCTGCCGGTCGACGTCTTCTGCGGCCAGGCGCACCTCGCGCAGAAGGCGATCTACGACGGCTTCGAGCTGTCCTTCGACCACTTCGGCCGCAGCTCCTCGGCGGAGAACCGCGACATCACCCAGCACTTCGCGCGCAGGCTCAACGAGAACGGCTTCATCGAGGAGCGGGCCGTCCGGCAGGTCTACTCGCTCGCCGACGAACGCTTCCTGCCCGACCGCTACATCGTCGGCACGTGCCCGTACTGCGGATACGACAAGGCCCGCGGCGACCAGTGCGAGAACTGCACGCGGGTGCTCGACCCGACCGACCTCATCGACGCGCGCTCCGCGATCAGCGGCAGCAGCGCGCTGGAGGTCCGCGAGACCAAGCACCTGTTCCTCCTCCAGTCCAAGCTCGCCGGCGAGGTCGAGGCGTGGATCGACGCGAACGGCGCCGACTGGCCAACCCTGGCCTCGTCCATCGCGCGGAAATGGCTCACCGAGGGACTCCAGGACCGGGCGATCACCCGTGACCTGGATTGGGGCGTTCCCGTACCGGCCGACACCTGGCCGGAGCTGGCCGCGGACGGAAAGGTGTTCTACGTCTGGTTCGACGCACCCATCGAGTACATCGGTTCCACCAAGGAGTGGGCCGACGCCGCGCCCGAGGGTGAAGCACGCGACTGGAAGTCGTGGTGGTACGAGGCCGACGACACCGTCCGTTACACCGAGTTCATGGCCAAGGACAATGTGCCCTTCCACACTGTGATGTTCCCGGCGACCCAACTGGGCACCCGTGAACCGTGGAAGAAGGTCGACTACGTCAAGGCCTTCAACTGGCTGAACTACTACGGCGGCAAGTTCTCCACCTCGCAGCGCCGCGGTGTCTTCACCGACGCCGCCCTCGAGTTGCTGCCCGCCGACTACTGGCGCTACTTCCTCATCGCGAACGCGCCGGAGTCCGACGACACCTCCTTCACCTGGGAGCTGTTCGCGGCGGGCGTCAACAAGGACCTCGCCGACACCCTCGGCAATTTCGTCAACCGCGTCCTGTCCTTCTCGCGCAAGCGATTCGGCGACGAAGTGCCCGCGGGTTCGGCGGCCGGCGCCGCCGAGGCGAAGCTCGGCGAGCAGATCGCCGCGCTGCTCGCCGAATACGAGGGCCACATGGAGACGCTGCAATTCCGCAAGGCCGCGCAGTCGTTGCGGGCGCTGTGGAGTGCGGGCAACTCCTACCTGGAGGAGAAGGCCCCCTGGATGGAGATCAAGACCGACCAGGACGGCGCCGCGCTCACGCTGCGTACCGCGATGAATCTCATCCACCTCTACGCGGTGGTCTCCGAGCCGTTCATCCCGGCCTCGTCCGCCGCCATGCGGGCCGCCTTCGCGCTGCCCGCCGACGACGCCCGCTGGGTCACCGCCGACGAGGCCCGCGCGCTGGACTCGGTGCCCGCGGGCACCTCCTTCACGGTGCCGCCGGTGCTCTTCGCGAAGATCTCCGACGAGGACCTGGCGTCGTACATCGAGCGGTTCGGCGGCGACCCGGACGCACCGGCCGCCTGAGGCACGCGATCGGGGCCGTGCGTACGGCCGTTCAGCGCGCCAGCGCGGCCCCGTCGCCCATGACCACCACCGGGTGCAGCTTCGGGTCCAGGGTGCGCAGCAGCGTCCGCATGGCCTGCTGCGGCAGCGACACACAGCCCTGGGTCGGGCCTCCGTGGTCCACGTGCAGCCAGATGCCGCCGCCGCGCGAGGCGCCCAGCGGGCGCGTCCAGTCGCGCGGTGAAGTGCCGGGCACGTGGTTGTAGTTGATGGCGATGACGTAGTCGAAGGAGCCCGCCAGCGGCTCGCCCCTGAAGCCGGTGCCGGACACGCTGAAGCCGATCGGCGCGTGGTCGTAGGGGAGTTCGGTGCCGGGGTCGGGGAGGCGGCCGCCCGCGTCGGTGAGGCCGAAGACGCCGATCGGTGAGCGCAGATCGCCGGTGTGGTGCGTGTCGGTCCAGCCGCGCAGCGCGTTGTGCGCGGCCCACACCGGACCCGACGGCCGCCAACCGGCCGTGTCCTCACGGGTGTAGAAGGTGACCTTCGCGTCCGGCGAGTCGGGGCCCGCGCCGGTGACCAGGACGGCCTGCCGCGCGTCGGCGGGGATCTGCGAGCGCGTCTTCGGCCCCAGGCCCGGCAGTTGGGCGGGCGGCGCGGGCGTCGTCCGCACCGGCTCGGGCGCTGACCTGCCTGCCCGGCCCGCGGGACCGCTCACCACCGTGCTCAGCGGCCCCTCGTCGCCGACCTTCGACGCCCGCACCCCCGTGCCGCCGCCCACGCAGCCGGACACCAGCGGGGCGGCGGCCAGCGCGGTCAGGACGGCGGCGGCCAGGAGACGGCGGGGACGACGGGGGGTGCGCATGACGTGGTGGGGGCCTTTCACGGGAGCCTTCACGAGAAGACGGCGTTCTTCAGCGCGTCGTTGATCTGGGACTGCTGCGCGTCGGTGGCGTCGGCCAGGCACACCGAGACCTCGATCAGGACGTCGGAGCCGGACGCGTCGGTGAGCAGGGCCTTGGTCTGCGCGGTGCCGCCGACCGCCCGGCAGGCGCTGACGACGACGGACGAAGTCACCGGGTGGCCGTCGGCGTTGAGCTTGTCCGCCGTCATCTTGCTGTGCCGGAGCGTCAGCATCATCAGCACCCCGCCGCGCGTCAGGGTGCGGACCAGCGGGGTGCAGAAGCCGTCCAGCGGCTTGACGCAGCCGTCGGTCGGCAGGCCGAGCGCCTGCGAGGAGACGAAGACGTCGCCGGTCTTGGGCGCGACGACCGTCGACCAGCCGGGCGGCAACCGCAGGTCGAGACCAGCCAGTTCGGGGAAGTGGTACGTGACCGCCGCCGACGCGGCGGACGGCGACTCGGTCGCGCGGGTCGTCTGGCCGGTGCTCGGCGTCGGGCTCGGACCGCTGTCCACCGGGCGGGTCGCCGTCGAAGCGCTCGCCGTCGGGCCGCCGCTGCCGGACGCGGGCGGCGCGAGCGAGGTGACGACGGCGGGCGGCGCCGGGGCGCTCGCCGCGCCGCCGAGACCGGGCAGCACCGTCCCGGCCGCCGCGACCGCCACCACGACGGTGGCGGACATCCCGACCGCGCGGCGCCTGCGACGGCGCAGCGCACGCTCCTTGACCCGCTCCAACCGCTGTACGGGGGCGGGCAGTTGGGGCACCGCGCGCTCCAGCAGGTCGCGCAGCTCGTCCTCCGCGAAACGCTCATCCGGCATGGTGTTCACCTCCGACGCCCGTGTCGACCGCTTCGGGCAGCCGTCCGCGCAGCGCCCGCAGCGCCTTGGACGACTGGCTCTTGACGGTGCCCTCCGTGCAGCCGAGGACATCCGCGGTGTCGGCCACGCTCAGGTCCTCGAAGTAGCGCAGCACGACCACCGCGCGCTGGCGTACCGGCAGTTCCCGTATCGCCGCCGCCAGCGCCTGCTCCAGGTCCACGTCCCCGTACGGGTCCGCCGGCTGCGGGCGGTCGGGCAGCTCGCCGTGCGGCACCTCGCCGCGCCAGCGCCGCCGCCACCACGAGGCGTGCGTGTGCACCAGCGCCTTGCGTACGTACGCCTCCGGGCTGTCGCCCGCGATCCGGTGCCACTTCGGCCACACCCTGGCCAGCACCGTCTGGAGCAGGTCCTCTGCGAGGTGCGGGTCGCCGGTCAACAGCCACGCGACCCGCAGCAGTCTGGGGCCGCGGGCCGCCACGAACTCCTCGAAACCGGGGTGCGACACCGTTGTTCCTCTCCACACCCCTTCAACGCGGTGACCCGCCCCCGGGGTTGCCCCCCGCTCGCCCCTCCCGAGACGCGGTCCTTCTGCCGGGGCGGCGACCCGAGTCCTCAGGGGCGCTGGGGGCACCTCCCAGCGGTAGCTGGGGGAGGAACTGCGCGACCGGCCACGACGCTTCCGCAGATCACCACCGGCCCCAGCGGGACACTTCGGTGGTGTCCCGACCACCGGGCCCGGCGGGGGCTGGCCGCACCTTCCCAGCGCCCCTGAAAAGCAGGCCCTGTGCCGCCGCCCCGGCCCGCAGGGGCGAGCTACTTCTTCCGGAGCTGGATGTGGAGCTCGCGCAGCCGCGCCTCCTCGACCTCGGAGGGCGCGCCCATGAGCAGGTCCTGGGCATTCTGGTTGAGCGGAAACGCGATCGTCTCGCGGATGTTGGGCTCATCGGCGAGGAGCATGACCATGCGGTCGACGCCCGGCGCGATGCCACCGTGCGGCGGCGCGCCGAAGTGGAAGGCGCGGAGCATGCCGCCGAACTCGGCCTCCACCGTCTCGCGGGTGTAGCCCGCGATCTCGAACGCGCGGTACATGACGGCGGGTTCGTGGTTACGGATGGCCCCGGAGGACAGCTCGATGCCGTTGCAGACGATGTCGTACTGCCAGGCCAGGATGTCCAGCGGGTCCTTGGTGTTGAGGGCTTCGAGGCCGCCCTGCGGCATGGAGAAGGGGTTGTGCGAGAACTCCACGGCCCCGGTGTCCTCGTTGCGCTCGAACATCGGGAAGTCGACGATCCAGCAGAAACGGAAGACGTTCTCCTCGAACTGGCCGGTGCGCTTGGCGGCCTCGACCCGGACCGGGCCCATGATCTTGGAGACCTCGTCGAACTCACCGGCGCCGAAGAAGATCGCGGTGCCGGGCTTGGCGCCGACGGCGGCGAGCAGCGCGGTGACGTCCTCGGGGGTGAGGAATTTGGCGATCGGGCCGGTCAACGCGTTGCCGTCGCCGACCCGGACCCAGGCCAGGCCCTTGGCGCCGAGCGAGACCGCGTACTCGCCGAGCTGGTCGAAGAACTTGCGCGGCTGCTCGGCGGTGTCGGGCACGGCCAGCGCGCGTACGTGCTTGTCGGCGAAGGCCTTGAAGCCGCTCCCGGCGAACACGTCGGAGACGTCGACCAGTTCGAGCGTGGTGCGCAGGTCCGGCTTGTCGTTGCCGTACTTGAGCATCGACTCGCGGAAGGGGATGCGCGGGAAGGGCGAGGTGACCGTGCGTCCGCCGCCCAGCTCGGTGAAGAGGTCGGTCATGACCTTCTCGATGACGCCGAAGACGTCCTCCTGCTCGACGAAGCTCATCTCGACGTCGAGCTGGTAGAACTCGCCGGGCGAGCGGTCGGCGCGCGAGTCCTCGTCGCGGAAGCAGGGCGCGATCTGGAAGTAGCGGTCGAAGCCGGAGATCATCAGGAGCTGCTTGAACTGCTGCGGGGCCTGCGGCAGCGCGTAGAACTTCCCGGCGTGCACGCGGGAGGGCACCAGGAAGTCGCGGGCGCCCTCGGGGGAGGTGGCCGACAGGATCGGGGTGGCCATCTCGTTGAAGCCGAGCGCGGTCATCTCGCGGCGCAGGAAGGAGATGACCTGGGTGCGCAGCATGATGTTGCGGTGCATGCGCTGGCGGCGCAGGTCGAGGAAGCGGTTGGTGAGCCGCATCTCCTCGTTCGCGTTGTCCTCGGGGAAGACCGGGAAGGGGAGCGGGTCGGCCGCGCCCAGCACCTCAAGGGCGGTCACGTCGACCTCGACCTCGCCGGTCGGCAGCTCCGGGTTGACGTTCTCCGCGGAGCGGGCCAGGACGCGGCCGTCGACGCGGACGACGGACTCCTTGGACTGGCCGCTGAGCTGGTCGTACACCGGGGAGCCGGGGCGGACGACGAGCTGGGTGAAGCCGTAGTGGTCGCGCAGGTCGACGAAGAGGATGCCGCCCAGGTCGCGGCGATTGTGCAGCCAGCCGGACAGGCGGACGTCGGTGTCGACGTCGGTGGCGCGCAGCTCGCCGCAGGTGTGGGACCGGTACCGGTGCATCATTCGTCCTCGACGCTGGATGTTGGGTGGGTGGCCGGGCCAGCGGCCCAGCACAGCTTACCGGCGCCCGCACACCGGCCTCACTCCGGATTCGGTGGGGCGTAAGGCCACGAAGGCCGCCCTACTGGGCCATAACGCCCCAATTCTCATAAACTGGCAAAATGCGCACCGAGGACGTCCTGGCCGCAGTCGGCACCGGGCTGTGGCAGTGGGACGAGGCCACCGGCACCGTGACGGTCGACGCCCGCGCCGCGCGCCTGCTCGGGCTGTCCGGCGGCCCGGCCGAGCACCGGACGTCCGCCGTTCGGGCATGCCTGCACGCCGCCGACTACGTGTCGCTGGCCGGCGCGGTCTCGCTGGCCTACTCGGAGGGCACGGTGGCCGAGGCGCTGGTGCGGGTGGTGGGCGACGACGGCGCGACCCTGCGGACGGTACGGGCCAGGGTGCGCCCGCAGGGCACGGTGATGGCGGGCACGCTGCACGAGGTGCGCGGCGGCCCCTCACGGGCGGCGGCGCAGGCGGGCGGCGGCTGGCGGCGGGCCAGGGAGGCGTTCCTGCTGGACGCGGGGCGCGCGCTGGCCGAGGCCGACTCCACCGCCGAGGTGCTGCGGGTGGCGGCCACCTTGTCGATGCCGGGCTTCTCGCCCGACGGGCTCGCCGTCTTCGGCACGGACGGCGACCGGCTGTCGGTGATCGGGCACCACGGGCAGGCGGCGGGCGCCGAGGACCCCTTCCTCGACATGCCGCTGGACACCGACTACCCGGCCGCGCTGGTGGTCCGTACCGGCCAGGCGGTCTATCTGCCGTCGCCGGCCGCGTACGAGGACCGCTTCCCGGTCACCTGGCCGCTGGTGAAACCGTTCGGCCGCTCCTCCTGGGCGTATCTCCCGCTGGTCGTGGCCGGGTCCACGATCGGCGCCTGGATGGCGGCCTTCCGCGACCCGGTGGTCTTCACACCCGACGAGCGCTCGGTGCTCACCACGGTGGCCCGGATGCTCGCGCAGGCGCTGTCCCGCGCTCATCTGCACGAGTCGGAGCGCGCCCTGACCGACGGCCTCCAGCGCACGATGCTGCCCGCGCGCAGGCCCGGCATCGAGGGCATGGCGGTGGCCGCCCGGTACGTGCCGACCGGCGGCGGCCTCCAGGTCGGCGGCGACTGGTACGACGTGATCGGGCTGCCGTCGGGCCGTACCGCGATCGTCATCGGCGACGTCCAGGGCCATGACGTACGGGCCGCGGGGATCATGGGCCAGCTGCGGATCGCGCTGCGCGCCTACGCGGCCGAGGGCCACCACCCGGACGCGGTGCTCTCGCGCACCTCCCGCTTTCTGGCCGGGCTGCACGACAGGCTCCCCGACGGGCCGGCGGACGGGCTGCGCGACGGCCTGCACGAGGGGCTGAGCGCCGACGAGTCCGCCGACGTGCGCTTCGCGACCTGCCTCTATCTGGAGGCCGACCCGCTGACCGGCACGCTCGACGTGGTGCGCGCCGGGCACCCGGAGCCCGCGATCCGGCTCGGCGACGGTACGACGATCGTCCGGCGTACGGCGGGCGGTCTGCCGCTGGGCATCGAGCCGGACACCGACTACCCGACGACCCGGCTGGTCCTGGAGCCCGGCGAGGTGCTGCTGCTGTGCACCGACGGCCTGATCGAGACCGGCGGGCACGATCTGGAGACCGGCTGGCAGCGGCTGCGCAATGTGCTGGAGGCCGGGCCCGCGGACGATCTGGAGGAGCTGGCCGACTCCCTGATCCGCGCGGTGCACGGGCCCGCCTCCCACCACACCACCGGGCCGCTGGCCGACCGCCGCGAGGACGACATCGCACTGGTCCTGCTGCGCCGCGACCCCGACGGCCCGACCTGCGCGGTCCCGGTCCGCCGCGCGGTGCTGACCGTCTCGCAGACCGACCCGGGCCGCATCCGCGCCACCCGCGAGGACATCCGCGCCCTCCTGCACGACTGGACCTCGGCCGACCAGGTCGAGTCCGCCGTCCTGCTCGTCTCCGAACTGGTCACCAACGTGCTGGTGCACACCGACGAGGACGCCGTACTGACCGCCATGGTCACCGGCATGCCCGGCACCCGCCGCCTCCACGTCGAGGTCGGCGACCGCTCCGACGACATGCCGCACCGCCGCTCCCCCGGCGAGATGGCCTCCTCCGGCCGCGGCCTGATGCTCATCGAGGAGCTCGCCGACGCCTGGGGCGTCGACCCGCACGGCGACGGCAAGTCCATCTGGTTCGAGCTGTACGAGGCGACGAGCCCGTCGATCGGGTGACCGCCCGGCGGGGGGCGGGGTCGGCCGCGGATTCGAATCCGTCACGGTCGTGTGAACCGGCCGTGAAACGGAGGAAAACACTGGTCGCACAGAGCTGTTGGGCCCGCTCCAACGCCCCGTGGAGCCGGTGCCTCCACCTAGCCTGAACGCCTACGTGACGGGCGATCGAATGGCCGACCGCGCGCCCTGACCCTCACGCCGGCGAAAAGGCAGCACTGGGATGAGCCTGAAACTCCCCGCACCCACGGACGATCCGACATCGCCCGGCGATCCGACCGCGCCCGGCGACCCGGCGTCGCCCAGCCACGTACCGGCGGCGTCCGCCGCACCGGCACCACGCGGCGGCGGGAAGGGCCGGTTGCGGGCGCTGGACGGGCTGCGGCTGGTGGCCGCGCTCATGGTGGCGATCTACCACCTGGCCTTCCGGGGCAGCGGAGCCTGGCGCGGACAGCCGCTGGAGATCTTCCCGCACCTGTCGCACGCCGCCGCGTACGGACCGCTGGGCGTGCAGTTCTTCTTCATCATCAGCGGCTTCGTGATCTGCATGAGCGGCTGGGGCCGCAGCGTCAAGGCGTTCGCGATCTCCCGGATCAGCCGCCTGTACCCGGCGTACTGGGCGGCGCTGATCCTGGTGACCGTCGTCCTGTTCGTCCTCGGCTACAAGACCGTCTCGCGCACCGACCTGCTCACCAACTTCACGATGCTCCAGACCCCGGCGGGCTCCGAGCGCGTCCTGGGCGTCTCCTGGACACTGTGGGCCGAGATGCGCTTCTACGTGCTCTTCGCCGTCACCGTCCTGTGGCGCGGCGCCACCCGCAAGCGCGTCCTGGCCTTCTGCGCCCTGTGGACGATCGGCGCCCTGTACGCGGACTCCTCCGGCCAGGAGTTCCTCAAGCTGGCCCTGATGCCCGAGTACGCGCCCTTCTTCATCGGCGGCATCGGCCTCTACCTGCTGCGCCGCTTCGGCCACGACCTGCTGACCTGGGGCGTCGTCGCGACCGGCTTCCTGCTCGGCCAGCACTACGCGGTCCTGGGCCTCGTCCCCAAGCCCGGTGTGGCCGTCACCTTCCACCGCTCGCCGACCGTCGTCATCGCTCTGGTCGCCGCGGGCTTCGCCGCCATCGCCGCGGTGACGCTCGTGCGCCGCGTCGCCGACGTCGACTGGCGCTGGCTGACCACGGCGGGCGCCCTGACGTACCCCTTCTACCTGGTCCACGAGATCCTGGGCACGCTCGTCATCGAGAAGCTGAAGGCCCACACCGGCATACCGAACTACGGCGTGCTCGCCCTCGCCATCGGCTCGATGCTGCTGCTCGCCTACCTCGTCTACCGCCTGGTCGAACGCCCCCTGACCCCGGTGCTGCGCCGCGCGCTCACCCACCAGGCCAACCGCCTGTCCGAACCCCGCCCGGCCTCGACCGGCTGACGTCGCTGAGCCCGGCGACCACCGACTTCCCGCGCACCGGGCGCGGCACGACCCCCCAGACCTCCGCGAGGGCGTCGATGAGCACCAGCCCCCTTCCGCCCTCGCTCTCCGGGCCGGCCTCGGCCAACTCCGGCTTCTCCGCGCCGCCGTCGGACACCGCCACCCAGTAGTGCCCGTCGGCGGGCCACAGCACCAGCTCGATGACCGCGTCCTCCTCGCACCGGTCGCCGTGCCGCACGGCGTTCGTGACCAGCTCACTGGTCACCAGCCCCAGATCCGCGGCCAGTTGGGGTTCCACCCCACGGGGGAGCGCCTCCGCGACGGCATGCCGCGCCCGGTGCACGGACTCCGGCCGCGCCGGAAAGCGCCAGAGCGCTGGTAAGCGGGGGATTTCAGGCATGACGAACTCCGTTGCGTCGAAGGGGTCTTGTGGCGTTCTGAGGGTTCGCCGGTGGCATGCCGCCGTCACTCGCGGTGCGCTTCCGACGTAGTTGTGCGTAGCTGCGCGCTACTACGGTAGGGCATTGGGGGTACGTGTGCTACCGATTCGCCGATGACCCGTTGGACCGGGCTTCTCACCGCAAGGCAGACTGGGCCACGGAGGGGAGGGAGCCCATGCCGCCGAGAAGCAACCCGACAGCACGCCAGCAGCGTCTGGGTGCGGAGCTCCGCAAGCTACGGGAGGACGCGGGGCTGTCCACCGAGCAGGCGGCCGCCCTGCTGGACACGAAGCGGACCGTCATCTCCAGCACCGAGGCCGGTCGGCACGGGACCAGTCCCGAACGGGTGCGCCGGATCGCCTTCGTCTACGAGTGCACCGACCAAGCGCTGATCGACGCGCTGGTGGCGATGTGCGGCGATCGCGTGCGCGGCTGGTGGGAGGCGTACGAGGACGTCCTGCCGTCGACCTTCCTCGACATCGCCGAACTGGAGTGGCACGCCCAGGGCTTGCGCGTCAGCACGATGACCCACATGCCCGGCCAGTTCCAGACCGAGGCTTACGCCCGCGCCCTCTTCGACGCCGCCATCCCGGCGTTGCCCCCGGCCGAGTACGAGGCCAGGGTCGCCCACCGCGTCCAACGCCACGAGGCGATCGACCGGCAGGACGCCCCGCCGTACGAACTCGTCGTCCACGAGGGTGTCCTCCGTACCGAGGTGGGCGGGCGCGCGGTCCTGCGCGACCAGCTCAACCACCTGATGACCGCCGCCGAACGCGACAACGTCACGGTCCAGGCCATCCCGTTCTCCGCCGGTGCCTTTCCCGGCTCGGGCCAGTCCATCCTCTACGCCCGAGGCCAGGTCGCCCGCTTGGACACGGCCCTGCTGGACCGCGCCACGGTCGGCGAATTCCTGCACACCGAGGCGCACTTGTGCAAGTACCGACTGCACCTCGACGAGATGCAACGCATAGCCCTTCCGCCCGAAAAGACGCGCGACCTCGTGCACTCCATCACGTCCCAGCTCTAGGAGAGTCCCCCCGTGCCCGACATCACCTGGGAAGCCCCCTTCTGCCAAGACGCAAGCAACTGCTTCCGCCTCGGCACCGACGCCGACGGCAACGGCTACATAGCCGTCAACGGCCGCGAGGACGAATACCTCACCGACACCCGCGAAGCCCTCCGCACCCTGATCACCGACATCAAAGCCGGCAAGGCCGACCACCTGCTGTAGGCCGGCCACCTCGCGGTCAAGGAGCCCCCGACGGCCCCTGCGAGCCGCCGGGGCGGCCCGCCTAGCGGCCGAGGACGGTGTCGGCCGGGATGGTGCCGAGGCGGCCGGCCTGGAAGTCGTCGAACGCCTGGGCCAGTTCGGCGTGGGTGTTCATGACGAAGGGGCCGTACTGCATCATCGGCTCGCGGATCGGGAGGCCGCCGAGCAGGACGACCTCGAAGTTGGGCGAGCGGGACTCCTGGGTCTCGTCCGCGCGGATGGTGAGGGAGTCTCCCTTGCCGAAGACGACCGCCTGGCCCATACGGAAGGGGCGGGCGTCGGGGCCCGCGAAGCCGCGGCCGGCGAGGCCGTAGGCGAGGGCGTTGAAGTCGGCGCGCCAGGGCAGGGTGACCGAGGCCCCGGGGTTCACCGAGACGTGGATCATCGTGATCGGGGTGTGGGTGGCGCCGGGGCCCTCGTGGCCCGCGAGGTCACCGGCGATCAGCCGGATCAGCGCGCCGCCGTCACCCGAGGTGAGCAGCTTCAGGCCGCCCGCCCGGATGTCCTGGTACTTGGGCGGCATCATCTTGTCGGCCTTCGGCAGATTCACCCAGAGCTGGAGGCCGTGGAAGAGGCCGCCGCTGGTGACCAGCGACTCCGGCGGGGTCTCGATGTGCAGCAGCCCGGACCCGGCGGTCATCCACTGGGTGTCGCCGTTGGTGATCGTGCCGCCACCGCCGTGCGAGTCCTGGTGGATGAAGGTGCCGTCCATGATGTACGTGACGGTCTCGAAGCCGCGGTGCGGGTGCCAGGGGGTGCCCTTGGGCTCTCCCGGCGCGTACTCCACCTCACCCATCTGGTCCATCATGATGAACGGGTCGAGGTTGCGGTAGTCGATGCCCGCGAAGGCGCGGCGCACGGGGAAGCCCTCCCCCTCGAAACCGCTCGGCGCGGTGGACACCTGTAGCGCCTTGCGGGGCTGGGCGTCGTCGGCCGCGCTCACACGCGGCAGGGTCAGCGGATTCTCTACGGTCACGGCGGGCATGACTGCCTCCTTCGGGATGCTCCGGTTCCAAAGTAGTTGAACACTGAACATCTCGCAAGGCGTGACTATTCCAGCACTCACCGGAGGGGAAGATCGAAAGCGCGGACGTACGGTCCAGGACGTGCGCTCGTACGGTCTCAGGCGTGGCGTCGTACGGTCTCAGGCGTGCGGCCGGGCGGCCTCAGCCGTACATCCGGCGCATCGTGAAGTCGACCATCTGCTCGACCGCCTTGGCGTCGAAGACCATGCGATGCTGGCCGTCGATGTCCAGCACGAAGCCGTAGCCGGTGGGCAGCAGGTCCAGCACCTCGGCGCCGGTGATCACGAAGTACTTGGACTCCTTGCCCGCGTACCGCCGCAGCTCCTTCAGGGAGGTGAACATCGGGATGACCGGCTGCTGGGTGTCGTGCAGCGCCAGGAAGCCCGGATTGTCGCCGCGCGGGCAGTACACCTTGGACGTGGCGAAGATCGCCTGGAAGTCCTCGGCGGCCATCGAACCCGTGGTGAAGGCGCGGACCGCGTCGGCCAGGGACGGCGGGGAGGGCTCCGGATAGCCACCGGGCATGGGTGCGGCGCCCTGGACCGGGCCGGGTCCGGGATTCACGCTCTGCTCGTAGCCGTACACGGCCTCAAGAGTAACGGCCCCCGGGACGAGGAAACGGTCACATCCGACCCTTCCGGGGTTGCTTCTTATTACCGACGGGTAGCATTATTTTCCACGAGTGCCACGACCACCCCACTTGCGATACGGAGCCGACGTCATGGGCCACTACAAGTCGAACCTCCGCGACATCGAGTTCAACCTCTTCGAGGTGCTCGGCCGCGACCAGCTCTACGGCACGGGTCCGTTCGCCGAGATGGACGTGGAGACCGCGAAGGACGTCCTCGCCGAGCTGGCGCGCATGGCGGAGAACGAGCTGGCGGAGTCCTTCGCCGACGCCGACCGCAACCCGCCGGTCTTCGACCCGAAGACCAACACCGCCCCGGTGCCCGAGACCTTCAAGAAGAGCTACCAGGCCTTCATGGACGCCGAGTACTGGCGGCTCGGCCTCCCCGAGGAGATCGGCGGCACCACCGCGCCGCGCTCCCTGATCTGGTCCTACGCGGAGCTGGTGCTGGGCGCCAACCCCGCCGTGTGGATGTACTCCTCGGGCCCGGCCTTCGCCGGAATCCTCTTCGAGGAGGGCACCGAGGAGCAGAAGAAGATCGCCGCGCTCATGGTCGACAAGCAGTGGGGCTCCACCATGGTCCTCACCGAGCCCGACGCGGGCTCCGACGTCGGCGCGGGCCGTACGAAGGCGGTCAAGCAGGACGACGGCACCTGGCACATCGAGGGCGTCAAGCGCTTCATCACCTCGGGCGAGCACGACATGTCCGAGAACATCATCCACTACGTGCTGGCCCGCCCCGAGGGCGCGGGACCCGGCACCAAGGGCCTGTCGCTGTTCATGGTCCCGAAGTACGAGTTCGACTTCGAGACCGGCGAGCTGGGCGAGCGCAACGGCGTCTACGCCACCAACGTCGAGCACAAGATGGGCCTGAAGGCGTCCAACACCTGCGAGATGACCTTCGGCGACGGGCTCCCCGCCAAGGGCTGGCTGATCGGCGAGAAGCACGACGGCATCCGGCAGATGTTCCGGATCATCGAATTCGCCCGCATGATGGTCGGCACGAAGGCCATCGCGACGCTCTCCACCGGCTACCTGAACGCGCTGGAGTACGCCAAGGAGCGCGTGCAGGGCCCGGACCTCGCGCAGTTCATGGACAAGACCGCGCCCAAGGTCACCATCACCCACCACCCCGACGTCCGCCGCTCGCTCATGACGCAGAAGGCGTACGCCGAGGGCATGCGGGCGCTGGTGCTCTACACCGCCTCCGTGCAGGACGCCATCCAGGTCGCCGAGGCGGCCGGCGAGGACGCCACGAGGCTGCACGGGCTCAACGACCTGCTGCTGCCCATCGTCAAGGGCTACGGCTCCGAGAAGTCGTACGAGCAGCTCGCCCAGTCCCTCCAGACCTTCGGCGGCTCCGGGTACCTCCAGGAGTACCCGATCGAGCAGTACATCCGGGACGCCAAGATCGACACGCTCTACGAGGGCACCACCGCCATCCAGGGCCAGGACTACTTCTTCCGGAAGATCGTCCGCGACCAGGGGCAGGCCATGACGGCGCTCAGCGAGGAGATCAAGAAGTTCCTCGCCGAGGCCACGGGCGGGGAGGACCTGGCCGCCGCCCGCGACCAGCTCGCCAAGGCCGCGGTGGACCTGGAGGCGATCGTCGGCGCCATGCTCACGGACCTTTCGGCCACCGAGCAGGATGTCCGCTCGATCTACAAGGTGGGGCTCAACACCACACGGCTGCTGCTCGCCTCCGGTGACGTGGTCATCGGGTACCTGCTCCTGCGCGGGGCCGGCGTGGCCGCCGAGAAGCTTTCCGGGGCCTCCGCCAAGGACGCCGCCTTCTACGCGGGGAAGGTCGCCGCCGCGAAGTTCTTCGCCGCCAATGTCCTTCCAGGCGTGGGGACGGCTCGGTCCCTGGCCGAATCCGTCGACCTCGGCCTCATGGACCTCCCGGAGGACTCCTTCTGACCCGCCCCCGGCCGTGCGCCTGGCGGCGAGCCGATCTTGTAGGGGCGCTGGGGGCACCCCCGGCCGAAGGTTGGGGGAGGAACTGCGCGCTCAGCCACGACGCTCCCGCAGGTCGCCATCCGCCCCGGCGGGGCAGTCCGGTTGTCTCCGGACCACCCGCCGGTGGGGGCTTGTCGCGCAGTTCCCCGCGCCCCTGAAAACCAGGCCCTGCGCAAGGCGAAGCCACAGGGGCCGTGCCCCTAGAAGCCACGTCCTGCGCAAGGCGAAGCCACAGGGGCCGTGCCCCTAGAAGCCACGTCCTGCGCAAGGTGAACGCACAGGGGCCGCGCACCCCGGGCGCACCCTCAGGGGGAGGCGTCATGGCTGAAACTAAGCTGAGGGCATGAGCTCTCAGCGTCCGGCGTTTGGCCGTAAGCACACCGAAGATCTGGCCGCATTCGTGCAGGCGAGTCCGACGCCGTACCACGCGGTGGCGACCGTGGCGGAGCGGCTGGAGGGGGCCGGATTCCGGCGGGTGGCGGAGACGGAGAAGTGGGGGGCCGAGCCGGGCGGGCGGTATGTGCTGCGCGGGGGCGCGGTGGTGGCGTGGTTCGTGCCGGAAGGCGCACGGCCGGAGACACCGTTCAGGATCGTCGGCGCGCACACGGACTCGCCGAATCTGCGAGTGAAGCCGCGCCCGGACATGGGGTCGCAGGGCTGGCGCCAGGTGGCGGTGGAGATCTACGGCGGCCCGCTGCTGAACAGCTGGCTGGACCGGGACCTGGGCCTGGCGGGCCGGCTGACGCTGCGCGACGGCAGTACGCGGCTGGTCGCGACCGACCGCCCGCTGCTGCGGGTGCCGCAGCTCGCGATCCACCTGGACCGGGGCGTGAACGACGGGCTGACACTGGACAAGCAGCGCCACCTCCAGCCGGTGTGGGGCCTGGGCGACGCGCAGGACGGCGACCTGATCGGCTACCTCGCCGAGCGGGCGGACCTCGACCCGGAGGACGTCGTCGGCTGGGACCTGATGACGCACGACACGCAGCCGCCCGCCTTCCTCGGGCGCGACGAGGAGCTGTTCGCCTGCCCCCGGCTGGACAATCTGCTGTCGGTGCACGCGGGCGCCGCCGCGCTGGCCGCCGCGGCGGGCGGCCAGGACCTCACGTACATCCCGGTGCTCGCCGCCTTCGACCACGAGGAGAACGGCAGCCAGTCCGACACCGGCGCCCAGGGCCCGCTGCTGGGCAACGTCCTCAGCCGCTCGGTGCACGCGCGCGGCGGCGGCTTCGAGGAGCGGCAGCGCGCGCTGGCCGCGAGCGTCTGCGTCTCGTCGGACTCCGGCCACGCCGTGCACCCCAACTACGCCGAGCGGCACGACCCGACGCACCACCCGCGCGCCAACGGCGGCCCGATCCTGAAGACCAACGTCAACCAGCGGTACGCCACCGACGGCACCGGCCGCGGCGTCTTCGCGGCGGCCTGCGACACCGCGGGCGTCCCGTACCAGCACTTCGTGTCGAACAACTCGATGCCCTGCGGGACGACGATCGGCCCGATCACCTCCGCCCGGCACGGCATCACCACGGTCGACGTCGGGGTGCCGATCCTCTCGATGCACTCGGCCCGCGAGATGTCCGGCGCCGACGACCCGCATCTGCTGGCCGGCGCCCTGACGGCCTTCCTGGCGGCCTGATTCCGGGGACTGCTTCCGGGGCCTTCCAGTAACGGCTTCCCGGGGCCTTCCGATGCCTGCTTCCGGGCCGGGGCCGCGCCCCGGCCCGCCCGCGACCCGATGCGCCTGCTTGTGCCCCGAGGTCCGGGGTAGGCGCTGCTTCAGAACGCCGGAGCACAACTAGGCCAAAGGAAGCGGTAATTGTGGGCATCGGAGGCTGCATCATTCTGATCGCGGTCGGTGCGATCATCACGTTCGCCACCGACTGGCACGCCAAGGGCGTCAACATGGATCTGCTCGGCCTGATCATGATGGCCGTCGGCATCATCGGACTCGCCGCTTACGTCAGCATCTTCAAGCGCCGCCGGATTCCCCCGACGGCCGACGGCGACATCCCGCCCGTCGAGGAGCGCTACTACCCGGGTGACCGGCGGTACTGACACCAGGCCAGTACCACCGGCGTTCTGACGCGAGGTCAGCCCCGGATCTCAGAACAGCGACTTGTACATCTGCCAGCCCGCGCCGAGCCTGACGCGGGCGGCAAAGCCCGGCTCGCTGTCGCGGCCGTCGTAGCGCCACAGGTCGCCCGCCGCGTCACGGGCGACCAGTCCGGTGAGGTACGCCCCCCGGACCGGCCGGATTTCGCCGACGCCCACGATCGAGTTGTAGATGTTCCAGCCGGACCCGATCTTCACGCGCGGCCCGAAGTGCCCCTTGCCGTCGCCGTCATAGGCCCACAGCACCCCGGACTTGTCCCGGGCCAGAAGCTGACGGCCATAGCCGACGGATTCGGAGTGCTGCGAGCCGATCAGCAGGTTGTACGTGTTCCAGCCGCCGCCGATGAGGGTGCGCGGCCCGAACCTGCCGTTCCGGTCGGCGGCGTAGAGGTACAGGCTGCCGGACGGCGTACGCGCCACGAGGTCCGCGCGGCCGTCACCGGTCAGGTCGCCGACCGAGGCCAGCGCGTCGTACGCGTTCCAGCCGGGGCCGATGAGCGTGCGCGGCTGGGACGGGGTGAAGTTCGTGCCCGCCTTGCCGTCGTAGCGCCACAGTTGGCCCGAGGCGTCCCTGACCAGCAGGTCGTTGACCCGGTCGCCGCCGAGGTCGCCGTAGGGCACGTACAGCGAGGACGTCCGCCAACCGGACGTGGAGCGCGCCGCGTTGACGTTGCCCTTGCCGTTGCCCGCGCGCAGGTCCAGGCGGCCGGACGGGGTGAGGCCGAAGAAGTCGCCGATCCGGTCGCCGGTGAAGTCGTGCACGCCCGCGGCGCCCTTGACGCCGATCAGGCCGGTGAGGGAGAGCCCGCCGGGGCCGCCGTCGGCCGGGGGCGCGGTCAGCGTCCAGGTGTAGCGGCCGTTCTTGACCCACGCCCCGTCTGCGCCCTTGAGATTCCAACTCGCCGACACCTGCGCGCCCTGGGAGCCGCGGCGGGTGGCGACCGTCCTGCCGGCCTCGTCCGTGACCGTCAGGCTCCAGCCCGCGACGGGCCGGGTCAGCGTCCACCTGCCGTACCAGTCCTCGGGGTTGTCCAGGACGTCGACGACGGCCGGGCCGACGTCGCTGCTCAGCACCGACACCGCGCTGCGCGGTATCGAGGTCAACGGCTGCACGTGGACGCGGTGTTGCGCGTCGACGTACGCGACACCGCCGCCGTACTTGTCCACCGTCCACGTCACACCGCGGTCGTCGGCCAGGTCGCTCGCGGCCAGTTCCGCGAGGTTGCTGCCGACGGCCGAGCCCGTGTGCACGTCGGTGAGCATCAGACGGCCCGCCGTCGTGTCGTGCCGGACGACGTAACCGTCGCCCAGCAGCGCGGTCCCGGTCGGCACCGGCACGTTCTTGCCGGTCGTACGGTCGTGCACCCCGGCGCTGGTGCCGCACGACCAGTACAGCCAACGCCCGTCCGCCTGAAGCTCCTTGGGCACGCACGGCGCGCCCGTCTGGACCGTGGCGCCGTACGTCCGCCGCTCCAGGTCGTACGGGCGGACGGTGCCGGTGGCGCTGCCGGGCACCCACAGGGTGCGGCCCCACAGCGCGGAGGCCGTGACCGGGCCGTCGAACAGGGTGCCGTCGTAGCGGAGGTCGAAGACCTTCTGCCGCGCGGGGGTGCCGGTGTGCACCACGACGTACGGTCCCGCGGCGTCGGTGACCGTGCCGGGCGCGCCGAGGAAGACGGCGCGCGAATCGGTCGGGGACGGCGGCTGGGGCACGGTGATGATGTTGGCGGCGGAGAAGGCCACGGTGCCGGTGCCGGTGCCCTGGAGGTGCACGCAGGAGACGCCGGAGCCGCAGTCGGCGGGCTTCGGACCGTAGCTCCACAGCAGTTCGGGTTCCGACACGGCGGGCGCCGGGCCCGCGGCCACATCGCGCCGTACCAGGGCCGGGTAGGGCCGGGTGGTGTCGGAGTACGCCAGCCGCCCGGCGCTGTAGGACAGTCCGTAGACCGTGGCCGCGACCGGCGGCAGCGTCTTGAGGTCGGTGACGGTCGCGTCGGCGCCGTCGGCCGCGGTGATCCGGCGGACCGCCCAGTCGTCGGGTCCTGTGCCGCCCTCGACCAGCACCGAGCCGTCGGGCGCGGTCGCCATGTCCGTGGCCACCTTGGCCAGCAGGGTCCGCGCGGGGCCGCCGCCGACCGGGACGGCCCGCAGCGGAAGTCCCGCGGACTGGCTGTCCGTCGACCGCTCCAGCACCAGGACGCGGTCCCCGGTGACGGTGAGCTTCGGCGTACCGTCCCGGCCGTCGGTGGGCAGCGGCGTCTTCTCGACGGGGGCCGTCGGGTCGTCGAGCCGTACGGTGTACGCCGTCGTGGCCGCGCCGCCGTACGCCAGCACCCGGTCCCTGCCGAGGACGACGGTGGTCTGCTCGGCGGCGGGCACGTCGGCGAGGATCGCGCGCAGCGTGCCGGTGCGGTAGTCCAGCAGGTAATTGCGCGCGGTGCCGGGCGCGGCGCCCGAGGTCAGCCGCAGGACGGCGTGGTCGCGGTTCTGCGCGAGCAGGTCGGGCCAGTCGGGCACGGCGGTCCCCGGGGGCAGCCCGGTGACGGTCAGGTCGGCGGAACCGTCCTTGCCGTCGCCGATCACGTGCAGCGCGGCGAGCGTGCCGTCGGCGGCGGTCTCGCTGGTGAGGACGCGGTCGAGGCTGAAGCCGAACGGCACCCAGCGCTGGCCCACCGGCGCGGTGACCGTGCGGAAGGTGTTGGTGTCGTAGTCGGTGATCGTCACCGACTGGGACGGGAAGTTGCGGATGAGGTGCGCGGACAGGCCGGTGTTGGCCAGGGGCGTGGGATCCGGCAGTACCGGGCCCTCGCTGCCGTCCGCCGGATTCACCCAGTGGGCGCCGTTGGCCCCCCTGACCAGGTATCCGTCGTTCCCGGCGGTGATCAGCGGCTCGCTCTGCGGCAGCCACCGCGAACCGGCGGGTATGACGGTCTCCTGCGACGCGGTACCGGACGGCGTACCGTCCGCGTACGCCGTGCCGCCGGTGACGGCCGGGGCGAGCCCGGCGGCCATGACGACGACGGTGGCCGCCGCGACGGAGCCGCGTGTGAGAGCGCGACGAGGCACTCGGTCCCTCCCCAGGTGACGCTCCGCCCCCCGGCGGATCAAGAGTGATGGCCGGAGCTTACTCACCGCCCGGGCACGCCCGTACGGCGCCTGTACGCCTTACGCGTCCAGGCCCGCCAGGACCAGCGCCAGCCGCGAGTCGCCGTCGGCGCCGACGCGGACCGGCACGCCCCAGTCCTGCTGGTGCACGTGACAGGCGGGGTAGGGGTTGGCCGGATCGTCGTCGCAGGACGCGGCCATCGCGGAGACGTGCAGGACGCCCTCGGTGACGGACGGGTCGAGGACCAGGTCGCGGAAGAGGTCGGTGCCCTTGCCCGCGCCCTCCGCCAGGAGTTCCGGCGGGGTGGCGCTGACCAGCAGCCGCGTCGAGGGCCCGTACCGCTCGTCGAGCTTCTGCCCGTCGGGCGCGGTGAACACCACGTCGAGCCGGAAGGCACCGGCCGCCACGTCGGTCGCGTCCCGCTGCGTACGGTGGGCGACGGCCTCCACGCGGACGGCCTCCTCCGGCAGGTGCATCCGGGTCAGCCGGTGCCCGGCGGACTCCACCACGACGATGTCGCCGTCCACGACCACCGCGTCCGAGGGCTCGCGCAGGCCGGTCGCGAGCGTGGTGACCTCGCCGGTCACCGGGTCGTAGCGGCGCAGCGCGTTGTTGTACGTGTCGCTGACCGCGACCGAGCCGTCCGGCAGCGCGGTGACGCCCAGCGGGTGCTGGAGCAGCGCCTGCCCGGCGGGGCCGTCGCGGTGGCCGAAGTCGAACAGGCCGGTGCCGACGGCCGTACGGATGATGTAGCGGCGCGGCTCTCCGCCGTCACCGCCTGCCGCGTCCGCGTCCGGGTCCGGGTCGTCGTCGGCGCGCTCGACCCAGCGCAGCGCCGAGGTCTCGGAGTCGGCGATCCACAGCCTTCCCCAGCCGTCGGCCGGGGGCGCCCCCGCCTCGCCGCGCTCCGGCGCCGCCGCGAGGCCGGACGGCTGGGCGAACCACGCCTGCGCCGCGTGCCCGTCCACCAGCCCTTCGTTGGTCGTGCCCGCCGCGACCCGTACGGTCTCCGTCGCCGGGTCGTACGTCCAGAGCTGGTGCACGCCCGCCATCGCGATCCACACCCGGTCGTCGAACCAGGCCACGTCCCACGGCGAGGACAGGTCCACCTCGCGGGCCGGGCCGGACGTCGGGGACCCCTGCCACCACTGCTTTCCGGTGCCCGCGACCGTCGTCACGTGCCCGGTGCCCAGGTCGACGCGGCGCAGCGCGTGATTGACGGTGTCGGCGACGATCACGCTGCCGTCGGGCAGCAGCGTCAGCCCCTGCGGCTCGCTGAAGCGGGCCGTCTCCGCGTTGCCGTCGGCCAGCCCGCGTGTGCCGGTGCCGATCCGCCGCACCACGCTCTCGGCGTCCGCCGCCAGCTCCACCAGGGCGTGCCGGGTCGAGTCCGACACCAGGAAGTGCCCGGAGCCGGGCAGCGCGAGCGCCTTGCCGGGGAAGCGGAGGTCGGTCGCGACCGGCTCGGGCGGTACGTACGGGCCGTCGCCCCTGCGCAGGGTGCCCTTGGCCGCGTGCTCCTTCTCCAGCGCCGTCACGAGCTGCTCCAGCGCGTGCGCGTGCCCCTCGCCCGCGTGCTGCGCGACCACGTACCCCTCGGGGTCGATCACCACCAGCGTCGGCCAGGCCCGTACGGCGTACTGCTTCCACGTCGAGAGCTGCGGGTCGTCCAGCACCGGGTGGTGCACCTCGTACCGCTCCACCGCGTCCACGACCGCCTGGTGCTCGGCCTCGTGCACGAATTTCGGCGAGTGCACGCCGACGATCACCACCGTGTCCCTGTGCCGCTCCTCCAGGGCCCGCAGCTCGTCCAGGACATGCAGACAGTTCACACAGCAGAACGTCCAGAAATCCAGAATGACGATGCTGCCCCGCAGGTCAGCGAGGGTCGGATGCTTGTCGCCGGTGTTCAGCCAGCCGCCCTCGCCGGTCAGCTCGGGCGCCCGGACACGTGCACGTGCAGTCATATCCCCATCCAACAGCATCCGCCGGGGTAGGCATTCCCTATGAAATACGTGGTGCGAGAGAAGATGTTCGCCATCGGTGACGACTACTGGATCGAGGACGAGCACGGCCGCAGGGCCTTCTACGTCGACGGGAAGGTCCTCCGGATCCGCGACACCCTCGAACTCCAGGACCCGGACGGCAACGAGGTCGCCGTCATCCGCAAGAAGCTGGTGTCCCTGCGGGACGCCATGACCATCGAGCGCGACGGCGACGTCCTCGTCACCGTCCGCAAGAAGCGCCTCCACCTGCTCCGCGACGTCTTCCGCGCCGAGCTCGCCTCCGGCGAGGAACTCGAAGTGCGCGGCGACATCATCGACAAGGAGTTCGACATCGAGTACGAGGGGGAGCGCCTCGCGCGCATCTCCCGCAAGTGGTTCACCCTCCGTGACGCCTACGCCATCGACATCGAGCGCGAGGACGCCGATGCCGCGATGCTGATCTCGGTGGCGGTGTGCGTCGACCGCATGGTCGACAAGGAGCACGAGGACGAATAGCCCTGCGCAGGGCGGCGACCCGATCTTTCCGGGGCGCCGCCCCTGTGCCCGCAGCTTGCGCAGGTGGGTGCCCCGTAGGGGCGCGGGGAACTGCGCGAGCAACCCACCACCGGCCGGTGGTCCGGAGACAACCGAACTGCCCCGCCGGGGCGGGTGGTGACCTGCGGGAGCGCGATGGCTGGTCGCGCAGTTCCTCCCCCAACCTTCGGCCGGGGGTGCCCGCAGCGCCCCTGAGAGATCGGCGGGCCCTTCTCGCGGCTAGCGGGGCTTCGGGGCCGGGAGGCCCAGGACGCGGTCGCGGAGTACGGGGAAGTCGGCGCGGGTGACGTCCACGCGGAAGACGTCGATCTCGGCGGAGAGGGCCTGCTCCGCGGGCCCGGCCTCGGCGACGATCTCACCCCAGGGATCGACGATCATGCTGTGCCCGGCCTGCTCCACCCCGGCGTGGGTGCCGGCCGTCCCGCAGGCGAGGACGTACGCCTGGGACTCGACGGCGCGGGCGCGCACCAGCAGCCGCCAGTGGGCGAGCCGCCGCGCGGGCCAGCCCGCCGGAACGACCAGCGTCTGCGCCCCGGCGTCGAGCAGCAGCCGGAACTGCTCGGGAAAGCGCAGGTCATAGCAGGTGGCGAGACCGAGGACGGTGCCGGGGACGCGGGCGGTGACGATGTCGTGCCCGGAGGACATGAGGACGGCCTCGCCCTGGTCGAAGCCGAAGCGGTGGATCTTGCGGTAGACGGCCGCGAGATCGCCGTCGGGGGAGAAGAGCAGCGAGGTGTTGAACAATTCGCCGCCGACGACGTCGCGTTCGACGATCGACCCGGCGTGCAGCCACACCCCGGCGTCGCGCGCCGCAGCGCTCATCACCTCGGCGGTCGGGCCGCCGTCCGCCGTCTCGGCCTCGGCCGCGAAGTCCTCGGCGGCGAAGGCGCCGACCGGCCACAGTTCGGGCAGCACGACAAGATCCGCGTCCGCGTGGGCACGTACCATCGCCGCCACACGGTCGCGCCGCGAGGCGACCGATTCCCTCTGGTCCACGTCGATCTGAAGAAGCGTTGCGCGCACTCGGACACCGCCCATACGTTGGGTCGTCAAGCCGGGCCTACCATCGTCACTCGAAAGCACTGCGTGGGCGCCCGCGCGCAGCGTAACTTAGGCGCCAACCGCCACGACCGCGCACCGACCGTCGAGGGGTCCCGTGACCGTCCACAGCAAGCTCCAGCCGTATATCGACGCCTGGACCCACTCCATAGAATCCGTCAACGAACTGGTGACGCCGCTGCCCGACGGCGCGTGGAACCGCCACACCGAGTGCCCGTACTGGTCGGTCCGCGATGTCGTGTCCCACATCATCGGCTTCGAGTGCGAGCTGCTGGGCGACCCGCGCCCCATCCACACACTTCCCAGCGACCTCCGCCACATCACCAGCGAGACGGCCCGCTACACGGAGGTCCCGGTCGACATCCGCCGCCACCACACGGCGCCGGAGATGACGTCCGAGCTGGAGTACACGATCATCCGCCGCTCGCGGCAGCTCAGGAACGAGTCGCGGCAGCCGGACGCCGAGGTCCGCGCGATCGGCGGCGGCGAGGTCACCCTGGAGGAACAGCTCTGGGGCCGCGTCTTCGACGTGTGGGTGCACGAGCAGGATCTGCGCCGGGCCCTCGACGCCCCGGGCAACCTCGCCTCCCCCGCGGCCGTACTGGCCCGTGACTACCTCCTGCGCTCGCTGCCGAAGCTGGTCGCCGAGGACGCGGGCGCCAAGCCGGGCTCCGCTGTCGTCTTCGACGTGCACGGACCGCTGGAGTTCATGCGGACCGTACGGGTGAACGCCGAGGGCCACGGCAGCATCGACTCGGCCGTCTCGCTGGGCCCGGCCGTCACCTTCGTCGTGGACTGGGAGACGTTCCTGCGGCTGCTCACCGGCCGGGCGCGTCCGGCCGCGCTCGCCGACCAGCTCAAGATCGAGGGCGACCGGCAACTGGCGGACGCGATCCTGTCGCACATCGCGGTCACGAAGTAGCGCCCGGCGCCTCGGGCGCCGTTCTCGGATCGCACCGTTCCCGGATCATGGTGTACCCGGATCACGCCTTTCCCGAATCACGGCGCGCCCGCCATGAACCCCGCCGCCGTACAGCGTCGTACGGCCGCGCCGGGCGTCAGTCGGAGGTGACCGCCGCCGGCAGGCGGTGCACGCTCTCGACGCGGCTGACCGCGATCCGCTCCCGCTCCAGCCGTTCCGCACGGCGGCGGAGCCGGAGGATCTGGGCGGTGCCGACCGCCTGGAGCACGAAGACGCTGCTCCAGGCGATCCGGTAGTCGTCGCCGGTCGCGTCGAGGAGCAGGCCGACGGCGAGCAGGGTGAGGACGGAGGCGGTGAAGCCGCCGATGTTGACGATCCCGGAGGCGGTGCCGAAGCGCTCGGGCGGGTTGGCTGGGCGGGCGAAGTCGAAGCCGATCATCGAGGCGGGCCCGCAGGCGCCGAGGACGACGCACAGGGCGACCAGCAGCCACATCGGGTCCTGGCCGTGGCCGCCGCCCCAGGCGAGCGTCGTGGCCCAGGCGGCGGCGGTGGCCGCGATCACGCCGAGGGTGAGCGGCATGCGGGCGCCGTGGTGGCGGGAGATGAGCTGCCCGAAGACCATGCCGAAGAACATGTTGGCGACGACGACGAGCGTGAGCAGCCCGCCCGCCGCGCCGCGCGAGAGCCCCTGGTCCTCGACGAGGTACGGCAGCCCCCACAGCAGCAGGAACACCATGCCGGAGAACTGGGTGGTGAAGTGCGTCCACATGCCCAGGCGCGTACCGGGTTCGGCCCAGGAGGCGGCGATCTGGCGGCGTACGTACGTCAGGCCCGCGTGCTCGGCGGGCGCGGGTTCGTATCCCTCGGGGTGGTCCTTGAGGAAGAGGGCGACCAGGACGAGGACGAGCGCGCCGACCAGGGCGGTGCCGAGGAAGGTCGGGGTCCAGCCCGCCGAGTGCAGGACGCGGGAGAGGACGACGGTCGAGACGAGGTTGCCCGCGACGCCGAACAGGGCGGCGCCCTGGGCGATCATCGGACCGCGTCTGGCGGGGAACCAGCGCGAGCCGAGCCGCAGCACGCTCACGAAGGTCATGGCGTCGCCGCAGCCCAGCACGGCGCGTGCGCCGAGGGCCATGCCGTACGAGTGGGACAGCGCGAACGCCCCCTGGCCGAGGGTGAACAGCACGGCGCCGAGCAGCAGGACCTTCTTCGTGCCGAGCCGGTCCACCATCAGCCCGACCGGTATCTGCATGCCCGCGTAGACCAGCACCTGGAGGATCGAGAAGCTGGAGAGCGCGGAGGCGCCGATGTGGAAGCGGTCGGCGGCGTCGATGCCCGCGACGCCGAGGCTGGTGCGGTGGACGACGGCGACGAGGTAGACGGAGGTGCCGACGCCCCAGACGAGGGCGGCACGGCGTCCGCCGGGCGGGTCGCCCGGCAGGACCTTCTCCGCGGCCGGGCTCCGGCTCACGACTCGCCCCTGGCGAGCACCTTCACCCACGAGACGTGCCGGTCCACGACGTCGGCGGCCGTGTCGGCCGCGCCGTCCCTGAGCGCGTCCAGGATCTCGGTGTGCTCCGCGATGTTCTTCGCCACCCGGCTCGGCTCGGCGTGCATGGTGGCCACCCCCATCCGCAACTGACGGTCCCTGAGCTGGTCGTAGAGGTGCGCGAGGATACGGTTGCCCGCCGCGCGGACGATCTCCGCGTGGAAGCAGCGGTCCGCGACGGCGAAGGCCGCCAGGTCGCCGGTCTCCGCGTGCCCGCGCTGCTCGGCCAGCGACTCCTCCAGCCGCGCGATGAGCCGCGGCGGCACCGCCCCGACCACCTTGGCCACGGCGTGCTGTTCCACCAGCAGCCGGGTCTCCACCACGTCGGCGATCTCCTGTGCCGACACCGGCAGCACCAGCGCGCCCTTCTTCGGGTAGAGCTTGATCAGCCCCTCCGCCTCCAGCCGCAGCAGCGCCTCGCGCACCGGCGTGCGCGAGACCCCCACCGCGTCGGCGAGATCCCCCTCGGTGAGCAGCGTGCCGCCCTCGTAACTCCGGTCCAGGACACCGGACTTGACGTGCAGATAGACCCGCTCGGCGGCGGGCGGCGCCTTGACGGCGGGGCCGGGCGCGGCGACGGTGAGAGTGCTGGCATCCATGATGCACGCATCATAGATACAACAGCTGAGGGGACGGTACGGGCGTCCGGGATATGGACATGCCAGGAGCCCGGTCCACAGGGGCGCTTCGGCGGGCGCGGGGCGCGGGCTGCGGCTGCGGGCTGCGGGCTGCGGGCTGCGGGCTGCGGGCTGCGGGCTGCGGGCTGCGGGACTACCGTGTCGGGGCATGACTGCGGACGGCTGGCTGGCGGACACCCGAACCTCTTACGACACGGTCGCGGTGAGCTACGCGGACTTCGTACGGGAGGCGCTGGACGGCGCGCCGGCCCTGCGTACGGCGCTCGCTCTGTTCGCCGCCACGGTCAGCGGCGCCGGGGGCGGGCCAGTGGCGGACATGGGCTGCGGCCCCGGCCATGTCACCGCCCACCTGCGCGGGCTGGGCGTCGACGCCTTCGGCATCGACCTCTCCCCCGGCATGATCGACGTGGCCCGCTCTGACCATCCCGGACTCCGGTTCGAGGTCGGCTCGATGACCGCCCTCGACCTCGCCGACGCGTCACTCGCCGGTCTGGTCGCCTTCTGGTCGCTGATCCACATCCCCGACGACGAGGTCCCGGCCGTCCTCTCCGGCTTCCACCGCGTCCTGCGCCCCGGCGCCCCGCTGCTGATCGGCTTCCACACCGGCTCCGTCTCCCGCCTCAAGACGGAGGGCTACGGCGGCCGCCCCATGAAGGTCCACGTCCACAAACGCCCGCCCGCCCGGATGACCGCCTGGCTCCGCGAGGCCGGTTTCACGATCGAGACCGAAACCCTCATCGCCCCCGACTCCCCCACCCCCGGCGCCCTCCTCCTCGCCCACCCCTGACCCCCGCGGCGGCCACTCGGCTCCGCGTCTCCGCGCACCCGGCGGTAAAAGAGCAGATCACAGCGCCGATCTACCAGTCCGGGAGAAAATAGTAGATCAGTGGTAGTTCAGCGGTCCTGATTTCCCTCGCGCTTCGGCTGGCTCGCGCCCACCGTCGCAACACGGCCGCCGCCGCGGGACAAGGGGACCGAAGGAGGTCGCCAAGCGGCGGCGGAGCCTCCGTTCAGCCTCGCGTCACGCCGTCCAGGACGGCCTGGAAGGCGTCGGTGACCGGGCGCAGGTCCCGGTCGAGCTCGTCGATGTCGACCGCTTCGGCCCCGGCGTCGTCCCCGCGCGCCTCCGCCGCCCCGGCCCACCGCCTGAGCACCGCGACGTAGGCCGCCTGTACGGCGCCGCCGATCGCGGCCGGGACGGGGTCGCCCGCGTCGAGGCCGGTGCGCCCGGCCGCGTACCCGCTCACCGTCTCGCCCCAGACGCGCCAGTGCGCGGCGGCCTCCGCGACGAGCGCGGGGTCCCGGTCGAGCACGCGGAAGCGGTCGAGCCACGAGTCCGGCGCCGCCGCCTGCGAAAGCCGCGTGGACCGGACGACCGCCGACCGTACGGCCGTCATGACGGGTACGTCGTCGGCGTCACGAAGGGCGGCCCGCAGCCGCTCGACCGCGCGGTCGAACTCGCCCCACACGATCCCCGACTTCGACCCGAAGTAGCGGAAGAGCGTCGAGCGCCCGACACCGCCCGCGGCCATGATCGCCTGGAGCGTCGTCGCCTCGTAGCCGTCGCGAAGCAGCAGGTCGAAGGCGACTTCCTCCAGGGCTTCGCGGGTCGAGGCGGGCGGTCGCCCGCGGCTCCTTCGGGAGGTGGTCATCGCCCGAGCGTAGTGGAGGAGTATTTTTGGGATCAGGTACCAATATTCTTCCGGGTGACCGCCGACATCAGCGCGGCCCCGCCGGGAGCCCACCGTCCAAGGAGCGGAAAATGCGCGCATGGCAGTTCACCGACATCGGCAAGCCCCTCACCCTCAGTGAGGTCCCGGCCCCGGCACCGGACGCGGACGAGCTCGTCGTGCACGTCCGCGCGGCCGGGCTGTGCCACAGCGACGTCGGGTTTCTCGACGGCACGCTGACGCCGCTGCTCCCGTTCCGTCCGATCACACTGGGTCACGAGATCGCGGGGGTCGTCTCCGCCGTGGGCTCGGGCGTGACGCGGTTCACCGTGGGCCAGAAGGTCGTCATCCCGGCCGCCATCGAGGGGCCCGGCACGTCGAAGAACGGCGGATTCGCGGACGAGGTCGTCGTCCTCGAACGGCTCGTCGTCGCGCTGCCCGACGGGGTGCCGTTCGACCAGGCGGCAGCCGCCACCGACGCCGGGCTCACCTCGTACCACGCGGTCTCCGTGCAGGGGAGGGTCACCGCCGGCTCCCGCGTCGGGATCATCGGCCTCGGCGGGCTCGGCTCGCTCGGCGCCCAGACCGCGCTGGCGCTCGGCGCGACGGTGTTCGTCGCCGAGAAGAACGAGCGCGTGCACGACTTCGCCCGCTCGCTCGGCGCGGAGAAGGTCGCGGGCGACATCACCGACTTCGCGGGCGAGAACCTCGACGTGGTCGTCGACTTCGCCGGGTTCGGGACGACCACCGACGGCGCGATCCACTCCGTACGCCGGGGCGGCCGTATCGTCCAGGTCGGCCTCGGCCGCGCGCGCGGCGAGATCGACCTTCAGGCGCTCACCCTCAACGAGGTCGAACTCGTCGGCTCCCAGGCCGGGTCGAAGGAGGACTGCGCGGCGGTGCTCGACCTCGTCGCCGAGGGGAAGCTGTCGTCGCGGGTCACCGAGATCGGATTCGAGGAGATCGGCGAGGGTGTCGGGCGGCTGGAGCGCGGCGAGGTGATCGGACGGCTGGTCGCCGTCTTCGGGTGATGTCGTCCCGGACGGACAGAGGGCGGGACGGAGGGGCAGACGGACGCGTGACGCCGGGCGGCGGGCGGACGGACGCGAGGCGGCGGACGGCTCAACGGCCGCCGCCCGCCGTACTGCCGGCGCGGACGCACCGTCCGTCAGACGGTGCTCATCGGGGTCGCGTCCACGCTCGTCGTCTGCTGTTCGAGGCCGTAGACGGCGGGGGTGCCGCTCGGGGCGATCACGCCCACTTCCATCTGCATCTCGTGGTTCACGACCTGGTACATGTGGTCGCTCGCGCCCTTCTTGACGAACGGCTTGAGCCGCTTGCCGAGGGTGATGTACGAGGTCAGGTCCTTGGCCAGTGACGTCTCGTCGACGGCGCTGTCGTTGAGCACGAGGGCCCCGCCGTCCTTCGTGCGCAGCGCGTACGTGGTGCCGACGCGCGGGGCGGCCTTCTTGTAGTCGTTGTACGCGTGGCCGTCGAGGCCGTTGAGACGGTTGTTGTACGCGGAGATCGCGTTCTCGCGCGCCTTGGTCCGCGCCAGCGGGGTGTCGGCGCCGCCGGTCACGTAGAGGTCCGCCACCAGGTCGGCCAAGTCGGCGGGCGCGGTGCCGCCGATCTTCGCCGTCGGCTCGGCGACCCGCGCCAGCCCGTCCGCGTCCAGCGCGATCTCCGGGATCTTCTTCTGCTCGTCGCCCGAGAAGTCCTGGGAGTTGACCGCGCGCCAGCCGTCGGCCGTGTGCTTGAAGACGATGAAGCGGGTGCCGGTCGTCCACGGCGCGCCCGGCTTGCCGTCCTTCAGCTCCGCGCCCTGCGCCCTCACCATGAACCAGTCCGTGTTGGCCGCGGCCGGAGGGATGTAGAACGCGCGGTTGACGTACACGAAGGCCGCCAGATTGGCCTTGACGTTCTTCTGGTCGAGGCCGGACGCCTGCGTGAAGTAGCCCTTGTCGAAGGCGAGCATGGCCCCCGCCTCGACCTTGGCGATCAGCGCCGGGCTGAGCTTCGCGTTCGCCTCGTTGTTGAGTGCCTGATACGTGTCCACGATCTTGTTCGCCTCGGCCACGGTCAGCAGCGGCGCCGCGTTCTTCCCGCCCTTGCCCTTGCCCTTGCCCGCGTCCCCGCTCTTCTCCGTGGACGTGTCCGACGTCTCGTCCGACGACGAGCCGCCGCACCCGGCGGTCAGGACGAGACACGTCGCCGCGAGGCCCGCCGCCAGCGCGACGCGGTGCTTTCGGTTAACCATGAGTCCCTGCTTCCCCGTGAACAACACTTCCCCGTAACGGCCTCGGGTCGCCGGAACCCGGTCCACGCTACCGAGCGGGCCGCGTCGGCCCGCTGGTGGGGCTGCCGGGACGACCGGGGAGGGCGGTTCGTACGCGTCCGGACGTCTGGGCGTCCGGGCGTCCGGGCTCAGGACGGCCAGTCGCCGTGGGTCGTCGCGGGCTGGGGCGGGGCCTGGCGGACGGGGGCCGGATTGTCGGCGGCCAGCTCCTCGGTCGGGTTCATCAGGACCGCGAAGGCGACCACGAAGACGATCAGGCTCAGGCCCGCGATGAGGGGCAGGACGAAGGCGGAGGCCGAGACGCCCGTGGTCGGGTCGGTGTGGTCGGTGATCGTGGAACTGACCGCCGCCATGCCCGTGTAGTGCATGCCGCTGATCGCGAAGGCCATGACGAGTGCCGCCCCGGTGATGAAGAGCGGGCCGCGCGCGCGGAGCGTCGCCCAGAGCGCCGCCGTGGCGGCCACGACGGCGATGACGATCGACAGGGCGACGGTGGAGCCGTCGTAGCTCATCGTGCCGGGCATGATGATCGCCGCCATGCCGAGGTAGTGCATACCCGCCACGCCGACCCCGGCGAGCAGGCCGCCCGCCAGCAGCGACGGCCAGGACGAGTCCCGGCCGGCCACGTAGATCCCGACGCCGACGACACCCACCGCGAGCACCCAACTCAGCACGGTCAGCGTCACGTTGTAGCGCAGCGTCACGCCCTGGACGTCGTAGCCGAGCATCGCGACGAAGTGCATGCCCCAGATTCCGGTGCCCAGCGCGACGGCTCCCGATCCGAGCCAGGTCTTTCCCCGTGCGAATCCCACGAGGTGCAGCCGGGACGAGCAGGCCAGGCCGAGCACGGAGCCGACAAAGGCGATCACGTAAGCGAATATGGGATAAAGGGAGTTGGACCAGAGCGGTTCGTGGTGTTGCATTTGAGCGGCCCTCTCAGGATTTTCCTGCCTGCTGAGTGAAGTGACGACAGCGCAGGCCGAGAGGCACGCGCGCACAGGTGTACGACCTTGTATCACCTATACGGCCATTCGGCGATATTGATCTTCAAAATTGGTACACACCGGGGACGCGTGGGGCTCGATATCACTCATGCGCAATTCGAGGCACTCCGAGGCCGCCTCACCGAGGCAAGTTTTCGCCCCTTCCGGCCAAGATCAACTTTCTCTCGCCGCGACCCGCCGCCGTTCCATCGTTTCCCGCCCTGACCAGCCCGTCCCCGCTCTGCCGACCGGCCGCCCCACTCAACTCACCCTCCCTGCCGACCACTTCACCCCGCCCGAGCCTGTCCGGTTCCCACCGGTCCGGGCCCCATCGCCCGTCCCGAATAGCCGATTTCCCCCCATGCGCGGTCACATCCCTGATTCGCCTCCCGCCCCCGAGACGTATTCCGGCATATTCGTTTCGCCATTTTCCTGACGTCATATGCCCGCTCGCCAGCACCGGCGAAGTGTCAACGGTTCGGGGAAGGTCCACGACGGCTGTTCGATTCCGTATGAGAGTCCGCTGGGGAACTACGACGACGTGTGACGGTGCCCGTCGGGTGGCGGTCCTCGCCGTCCGACGAAGGGGCCGCACGATGCGCGACACGGTGGAAGCGATACCGGAGGCCGGGCCCGGACGCAGGCTGTCGTGGCCCTGGTTCCTCGTCGTGGTGGTCGTGTACGTGGGCATCATCCAGGGCCTGGGCCCGCTGATCGGCGTGGACACCAGTGACTCCGACAGCCAGTTCCCCACGACCGCGTCCCTGGTGCGCAACGCGCTGATCCCGATCGAGGCGTCGATCGCGTTCGGCGCCGCGGTCGTCTCCTGGCTGGGCTGGTGGGGCGAGGTCCTGCGCTACCGCGCGCCGGTGCGGCGCCGGGTGCGCCGGGTACCGGTCTCGATGATCGCCGCCGTGCGCCGGGTACCGGTCTCGATGATCGCCGCCGCGGTGATCGGGCTGAACCACCCGCACCTGGCGGACCAGAGCCTGTCTCTCGTGGCCTGCCTGCTGCTGCTCGGGCTGTTCGTCGGTGTCGGCGAGGAACTCATGTTCCGGGGCATCGGCGTCCATGTCTTCCGCCGGGCGGGATTCACCGAGGGCAAGGCCGCTCTCTGCGCCTCCGTCGTCTTCGGCCTCGTCCACGCGAGCAACGCCATCAGCCAGGGACCACAAGCGCTCGGGCAGGCCGCCGTCGTCTCCACCTCGGGCTACTTCTTCTACCTGTGCCTGCGCGTCGGCGGCGTCCTCGTGCTGCCGGTGCTCGTCCACGGCCTGTGGGACACCAGCCTGATCTCCCACCTCGTGGGCGACAATCCCCAGGTGTTGCTGGGCACCCTCTTGATCATCCTGCTCCAGGTCGCCCTGATCGTCGTGCTGCTCGTCCGGCGCCGCGCGATCCGCCCCGTGTCCCCGGCCGTCCCGGACTGACCGGCGGTACGGTGCCCTCCCGTCGGGGCGGCGAGGTGGCGACCTGCCTGGCTACGGCGTGAGCGTACGACCTCGGGGGCGGTCGCCCGGCATGGCCTGCTCCATGGCGCGCGCCAGTTGCCGCAGACGGGCCGGGCGTCCGCTGGGGGGCGAACGGCCCGGTGGGGCCGTGGCGGGTTCGTCTCGCGCCCTGCGGGCGCACTGCCGCTGGCTGCCGGTGGGGAGGGGGGCCGGTCGGGGCTGTCGGGCGGCCCCAGGCCGGGGGTGGGTCGCGGTGACGGGCGGCCTTGTCGGGACCGGTGCCGTACGGGTGCCGGTTTGTACGCCGCCAGCTGACACCGTGGGGCGCGCACGCCGAGGTGGTTCCGTGGTGCGGGCGCCGTAACCGGCGGCTACCGGTCAGTTGACGAAGTCGCCTGCGGCGAGCGCCCGTTGGAAGTGCGTCCAC
>NZ_JBIBHM010000006.1:0-261075 GCF_042957025.1 Streptomyces sp. NPDC008139 | reverse complement strand
TCGACGGGGGTGAAGGCGAGGGCCGGACCCTCGGGGTTCTTCGAGTCGCGGACACGTACGGTGCCGGGCACGTTGACGGCGACCTCAACGCATTCGCCGTTCGCAGTGCTGTAGCTCGACTTCACGAAGTCGAACTGCGTCATCGCGCTCCGCCTACCTTGCGAATGCGCCCGATGCCAGGGCCCGTTGGAAGTGCGTCCACTCGACGGGGGTGAAGGCGAGGGCCGGACCCTCGGGGTTCTTCGAGTCGCGGACACGTACGGTGCCGGGCACGTTGACGGCGACCTCAACGCATTCCTGACCCGCAGGGTCCGGGCCGCTGTAGCTGGACTTCTTGAACTCGCAGTGCCTCATCGCGCATCCCCTTACGTTGCGAATGTGCCTGTCGTCAGGGCCTGTTGGAAGTGGGTCCACTCCGAGGGAGTGAAGGCCAGGGCCGGACCGTCCGGGTCCTTGGAGTCGCGGACACGTATGGTGCCGGGCACGTTGGTCGCCACCTCGACGCATTCCTGCCCGGCGTTCCCGCCGCTGTAGCTCGACTTGGTGAAATGGAACTCGGGCACGCCCTACGTCTCCTTGAGGATCCCATCGATGAGCGCAGCCGAATTGTGCTGCGCCAAGGAGAGGCGCACGAGCCGGTCGAAGATCGCGCCCTCACGGGCGGCATCGTGCTCGCTCTCCAGCCAGAGCGTAGACGAGGTGGTGTCCATGTGCACCACGTCTATCGAGCCGGGTTCCGCGAACGAGACGATGGTGAAAGCGCTGGTCATGCCGGGATGCGCGCCGGCCAAATAGGGCAGCACCTGGATCTTCACGTTGGGCAGTCGAGCCACTTCTCGCAGGTGGTCCAACTGGGCGCGCATCACGTGTCGTCCACCGACGAGTTGGCGTAGCGCGCCTTCATGCACGACTGCCCAGAGCTGGAGTGGCTGTTCACCGGTGAGCCGGACCTGGCGGGCCATCCGCGACTCCACGAACGGCTCGATCTCGTCGGGGTCGTCCCAATTTCCGTTGCCCACCGCGAGGGCGCGAGCGTAGTCCGGGGTCTGGAGCAGGCCGGGCACGATCGCCTGTTGCCAGGTTCGGATGTGGGTGGCGATGTCCTCCAGAGCGACGTACTCCACCATGTCGGACAGCGCGGGGTGCTGGTTCCACCAGCCCTTTGCCTTCCGGCGGTCGCGGTCGGTCTTCGCCAGACCGAGCAACCGGTCGAGCACGACGGAGTCCGTGACGCCGTAGAGCTTGCACAGGGCGATGACGTCGGGGTCGCGGAACGGGACCCAGCCCCGTTCCATCTTCGTCACCTTGGCCACCGACGCGCTGAGCACTTCCGCCGCGCGTGGCTGGGTCAGTCCGGCGGCCTCGCGCAGGCGGAGCAGTTCGCCGCCCAACTTGCGGGCGAGCACGGTCGATACGCGATTGCCCACATCTGCCCGGCTGGTTGCCACGGGTCGCCACCTCCCTGGAAGCGGACTCAGTCTGCAACCGATCTTCCGCAGCGGCAAGCCAGTTACGGAGATATGTTTCTCCAAGAAGGTTGCACCCAAGAAAGGGAACCCTCTACCGTCGGTGACGACCCGCTCGCACAGCGGCGCCGCACGGCGGAAGTGCACCGCTGCGTCATGCCCGGGTGGGGCGGAGGGCGTGGGGGCAACGCCACCGCCAGGGACCGTGCGCGGGCTGACGCGCGAGGCTGGGAGGTCGCCGGGATGGGCGACGCGGAGACGACGTATGACACATGCCTGTACGCACCGACGGCGCGGAGTGTGAGCAGGGCGCGGGTGCGGACCGCCGAGCTGGTGGAGAAGTGGGGGCACCCCGAAGTGGCCCGGGACGCCGGGCTGTTGGTGAGCGAGCTGGCGACCAACGCGGTCCGGTACGGGCGGGTGGCCGGGCGGCTGTTCCGGGTCGAGGTGCGGCTGGCCGACAACGTGCTGCGGGTGGGCGTCACCGACGCGCGCGGGGAGCGGCGGCCCCAGGCGCCCGAGGCCGTGAGCGACGACGACGAGTCCGGCCGGGGCTTACTGATCGTCGCGGCCGTCGCCGCCCGCTGGGCCGTCGTCCCCCTGGACGTGGGCAAAACGGTCTGGGCCGAGTTGGACCTGCCGCCCCTCGGGCGACGGTGAGGGCGAGGGCGACGAGCGGTAATCCCCAGGCTGTTCGGGGTGGACGGGCGCGAGCATGGTCGGTATGGAGACTTCATTTCTCGGGATCGGTGGGCTCGGCGAGCTGGGCCGGGCGCCGGCCGTGGCGGTGGTCGTGGACGTCATGCGGGCGTTCACCGTGGCGGCTTGGGCGCTCGGGCGGGGGGCGGAGAAGGTGGTGCTGGCCGGGTCGTTGGACGAGGCGCTGGCACTCAAGGCCCGGCATCCGGACTGGGTGGCGGTCAAGGACGGTGCGCCCGCGCCGGGGTTCGACACCGTCAACTCACCGGGCCTGATGCGGTCGCTCGACCTGGAGGGACGGACCGTCGTACAGAAGACCACGGCGGGGACGGTCGGCGCGCTCGCGGTGAAGGACGCGCCGCTGGTGCTGTGCGCCGCGTTCGTGGTGGCGGAGGCGACGGCCGACCACCTGCGGGCGCACGCGGGCGACGGCGTCACCTTCGTGGTCACCGGCGAGGACGGGCAGGCCGACGAAGACCTGGCGTGCGCTCAGTACATCGCCGGGCGGGCCGCCGGGGCCGGAACGGACGCCGCCGAGTTCCTGCGCCGCGCCGCCACGTCGCGCGCCGCCGCCGAGCTGGCGGAGGGGGTCCGCGAAGGAGTGCACCCCGACGACATCGCGCTCTGCCTCGAACTCGACCGGTTCCCCTTCGCCATGGTGGCGGCCGTGGAGGGGCCGCTCATGGTCCTGCGGGCGGCAGCGGCGTTCGTCAGGGGCGGATCGTGCTGACCAGGGAGGCGGTGGAGTTCATCGTGGACTGGATGGTGGGGGCGAGGCTGGTGGAGGAGAGGCAGAAGCCGAGGAGGACGCAGATGATGGCGTGGCTGGGCTTGAGGGACTTGTTGCGCATCATCATGGCGGCGAGGACGAGGAGCAGCAGGACGACGGAGACGGAGACGGCCATGGGGTGATGGCAGCATAAAAGGGGACGAATGGGTGGGACGCACGCACGACGGAGGGCCCGGACGTTTGTGCGTCCGGGCCCTCCGTGCGGGTGACGGTGTCAGCCCCAGGTGAGCAGCCGCTTGGGCTGTTCGAGGATGGCGGCCACGTCGGCCAGCACGCGGGAGCCGAGTTCGCCGTCGACCAGGCGGTGGTCGAAGGAGAGGGCGAGCGTGGTGACCTGACGCGGCTTCACCTTGCCCTTGTGGACCCAGGGCTGGAGCTTGATCGCGCCGAAGGCGAGAATCGCCGACTCGCCCGGGTTGAGGATGGGCGTGCCGGTGTCCACGCCGAAGACACCGACGTTGGTGATGGTCACCGTGCCGCCCTGCATCGCGGCCGGCGAGGTCTTGCCGTCACGGGCGGTGGCGACCAGTTCGCCGAGGGCGGCGGCCAGTTCGGGGAGCGTCTTGTCGTGCGCGTCCTTGATGTTGGGGACGATCAGACCGCGCGGGGTGGCGGCGGCGATCCCCAGGTTGACGTACGACTTGTGGACGATCTCCTGCGCGGCCTCGTCCCACGCGGCGTTCGCCTCGGGGTGCCGCTTGAGTGCGACCAGCAGGGCCTTCGCGACCAGCAGCAGCGGGCCGACCCGTACGCCCGTGAAGGCGCGGTCCTCCTTCAGCTCCTGGACCAGCTTCATCGTCCGCGTGATGTCGAACGTCACGAATTCCGTGACGTGCGGCGCGGTGAAGGCGCTGGTGACCATCGCCTGGGCGGTGGCCTTGCGGACGCCCTTGATCGGGATACGCGTCTCCCGGGCACCGGCGGTCGCCGAAAGCGGCTCGGGCGCGGCCGTCACCGGCGGAAGCGCGGCCGGCGGGGCCGCCGCCGCGCGGATGTCCTCGCGGGTCACCACGCCGTTCGGCCCGGTCGGCACCACGGTCGCCAGGTCGATGCCCAGCTCCTTGGCCAGCTTCCGTACCGGCGGCTTGGCCAGCGGCCGGTCCACCGCCGCCGCACGGTCGTGACCGTTCAGCTCGGCGGCCTGAGCCGGTACGGAGGGGGCCGGTACGGCAGCGGCCGGTACGTCAGGGGCCGGTACGGCAGCGGCCGGTACGGCAGCGGCCGGTACGTCAGGGGCCGCCTGCTTGCGCGGACGGCGCGTCGTGGCCGACGGCGCGACGCCGTATCCGACGAGCACCGCCTGCCGCTTGGGCTCGGCGGGCGGGGCCTCGGGGGCGGGAGTCTCCACGGGGGGCGGCTCCGCAGCCGTAACCCCGGCGGAACCGGCCGAATCGGCGGACCCTGCGGCCCCGTCCCCCCCGGCGTCCACCACGATGATCGGCGTACCGACATCCACCGTCGTGCCCTCGCCGAAGCGGATCTCGCTCACCACCCCGTCGTACGGAATGGGCAGCTCGACGGCGGCCTTCGCCGTCTCCACCTCGCAGATGACCTGCCCGTCGGTGACGGTGTCACCGACGGCCACGTACCACTTGAGGATCTCCGCCTCGGTCAGGCCCTCGCCGACATCCGGCATCCGGAATTCGCGGAAGCGCTGTGCAGGTGCGGTCATGGTCGTCACAACCCTCTCCTCAGAACGCCAGCGCGCGGTCGACGGCGTCGAGTACGCGGTCCAGGCCGGGCAGGTACTCCTCCTCCAGGCGGGCCGGCGGGTACGGGGCGTGGAAACCGCCCACCCGCAGTACCGGGGCCTCGAGGTGGTAGAAGCAGCGCTCGGTGATCCGGGCCGCGATCTCCGCGCCCGTGCCGTAGAAGACCGGGGCCTCGTGCACGACGACCAGGCGGCGGGTCTTCTCCACGGACGTCTGGAGAGTGTCGAAGTCGAGGGGCGAGAGCGAGCGCAGGTCCACGACCTCCAGGCTACGGCCCTCGTTCGAGGCGGCCGCGGCAGCCTCCAGGCAGACCTTCACCATCGGACCGTACGCGGCGAGCGTGAGGTCGGTGCCCTCCTGGGCCACGACCGCCTTGTGCGGGGAGCCGGGCACGGCCGAGGTGTCGACCTCGCCCTTGTCCCAGTAGCGCCGCTTCGGCTCGAAGAAGATCACCGGGTCGTCGCACTCGATGGCCTGCTGGAGCATCCAGTACGCGTCGGAGGCGTTCGAAGGCGTGATCACCTTCAGGCCGGGGACGTGCGCGAACAGCACCTCGGGCGACTCGCTGTGGTGCTCGACCGCGCCGATGCCGCCCGCGTACGGGATACGGATGACGACCGGCAGCTTGATCTTGCCGAGCGCGCGGGCGTGCATCTTCGCGAGCTGCGTGACGATCTGGTCGTAGGCCGGGAAGACGAAGCCGTCGAACTGGATCTCGACCACCGGGCGGTAGCCGCGCAGCGCGAGGCCGATCGCGGTGCCGACGATGCCGGACTCGGCGAGCGGGGTGTCGATGACGCGCCCCTCCCCGAAGTCCTTCTGGAGGCCGTCGGTGATCCGGAAGACGCCGCCGAGCTTGCCGACGTCCTCACCCATGACGAGGACCTTCGGGTCGTTGTCGAGCGCCGTGCGCAGCGACTCGTTCAGGGCCTTGGCGATGGACATCTGGGTCATGTCAGCGTCCCTCTCCGGAAGCGGCGCCCTCGGACTCGAACGAGGCCAGGTACGCGGCGAACTGCGCGCGCTCCTCGTCGACGAGCGCGTGCCCGTCGGCGTAGACGTTCTCGAAGATCGCCATGGTGTCCGGGTTCTCCATCGTGCGTACGCCGTCGCGCACCCGCTTGGCCAGTACGTCGCTCTCCTGCTCGATCGACGCGTAGTACGCCTCGTCGGCCAGGCCCTGCTTGTCCAGATACGTCTTCAGCCGCAGGATCGGGTCCTTCGACTCCCACTGCTCGCGCTCCTCGTCGGCGCGGTAGCGGGTCGGGTCGTCGGTCGTGGTGTGGGCGCCCATCCGGTACGTGAACGCCTCGACCAGCATCGGGCCCTGGCCGCTGCGCGCGTGCTCCAGGGCCGCACGGGTGACGGCGAGCACCGCGAGGACGTCGTTGCCGTCGACGCGGACGCCGGGGAAGCCGTATCCGGCGGCGCGCTGGTAGATCGGCACGCGGGACTGCTTCTCGGTCGGCTCGGAGATCGCCCACTGGTTGTTCTGGCAGAAGAAGACGACCGGCGCGTTGTAGACGGCGGCGAAGGTGAACGCCTCCGCCACGTCGCCCTGGCTGGAGGCGCCGTCGCCGAAGTACGCGATGACGGCCGAATCCGCGCCGTCCTTGGCCACGCCCATGGCGTAGCCGGTGGCGTGCAGCGTCTGCGAGCCGATGACGATCGTGTAGAGGTGGAAGTTGTTCTCGTTGGGGTCCCAGCCGCCGTGGTTCACACCACGGAACATGCCGAGCAGGTTGAGCGGGTCCACGTCACGGGTCCAGGCCACACCGTGCTCGCGGTAGGTCGGGAAGACGTAGTCGTCCGGGCGGGTGGCCCGCCCCGAACCGATCTGCGCGGCCTCCTGGCCGAGCAGCGAGGCCCACAGGCCCAGCTCGCCCTGGCGTTGCAGGGTGATCGCCTCGGCGTCGAAACGGCGGGTCAGCACCATGTCGCGGTACAGGCCACGCAGCTCTTCCGACGTCAGGTCGATGGAGTATTCGCCGTGCTCGACGCGCTCGCCCTCGGGCGTCAGCAACTGTACGAGTTCGGGCTCGGTGCCACGGCGCTTGGCGCCTGCTGCGCGGGTGGTCCGTCCCCTGCCCTTGGCGGGAGTGGCGGTGCTTCGCCCCCCGCTCCTGGCGGGGGTGGCCCCAGCGGCAGTGCTCTTCACGCTCACGTTCGCTCCTCCGTCTGTCCGGCCCCCGGGATCCGCCGGGCAGCCAGTGTGCGGCTCACCTGGTACGACGCGGCGCACGGGGTGTGTGCGGCATGGCCGAGCCAGGCGTGACAGTGCCCCGGCTAAGTGGCCTGCAACAGAGACGTTACCTATAACCCACGCAATCGCGCGAAGCCGTCCGACCTGCGGTTTTGCTTGGAGTTCCTAGTAAATACGCGTTACCGCAGGCCACCGGGACAACCGCACCGTATCCCGGATACGGAAAGTGCGTAAGAGGCGGCTCTGTCGTCCGTAAGAGGCGCGGGCCGTCGTCCGTAAGAGGCGCGGGCTGTCGTCCGTAAGAGGCGCGGGCTGTCGTCCGGCAGAGGCGGGGCCCGCTGTCCGTAAGAGGCGGGGAACTCCCGGCGGTGCGACGCTGGGCAGGTGCCTGTAGAAGGAAACAGCCCCACAATCCGCGTGTTCCTGCTCGACGACCACGAGGTGGTCAGGCGCGGGGTGCACGAACTCCTCTCGGCCGAGCCGGGAATCGAGATAGTCGGCGAGGCCGGGAACGCCGCGGAGGCGGTGGCGCGCATTCCGGCCACCCGCCCGGACGTCGCGGTGCTCGACGTACGGCTGCCCGACGGCAGCGGCGTCGAGGTGTGCCGCGAGGTCCGCTCGCACGACCCGTCGATCAAATGCCTGATGCTGACGTCCTTCGCGGACGACGAGGCGCTGTTCGACGCGATCATGGCGGGCGCCGCCGGATACGTGCTCAAGGTGATCCGCGGCAACGACCTGATCGACGCCATCCGCGACGTGGCCGCGGGAAAGTCGCTGCTGGACCCGGTCGCGACCGCCAAGGTCCTGGACCGGCTCCGGCACGGCGGCGCGCGCTCCGAGGGCGACGACCGTACGGCCGACCTGACCGGCCAGGAGCGCCGCATCCTCGACCTGATCGGCGAGGGCCTCACCAACCGCCAGATCGGCGAACGCCTGCACCTGGCGGAGAAGACCGTGAAGAACTACGTGTCCTCGATGCTCGCCAAGCTCGGCATGGAGCGGCGCACCCAGGCCGCCGCGTACGTGGCCCGCATGCAGGCCGAAGGCGGCCGGAGGCATATGCCCTAGCACGTCCCAGGGGGTCGGCGCCAGTCCGCGCGGGCGGGGTGTCACGGTGATCTACGCTTCTGCACGTGACGGGCACGGCGAAGGTGCCGCCGGCGCGGGCTTCGCTGACCGCTCTGCTGCGCCGCTACGAGGACGCGGGTACCCCGCTCACCTGCGTACCCGTTCCCCGGGGACTGCTCAACAAGGGCTACGAGGTGACCACCACCCGCGGCCGGTTCTTCCTCAAGCAGTACGTCGCACGGGACACCGCGGACCCCGGCGTGATCGCCCGGCAGCACCGCGCGACGCGGGGTCTGGTCGGCCTCGGACTGCCCGTCGCCGCGCCCCTGCCGGACTCCCGCGATCGTACGGTCGCGCGGCTCGGCGGCCACGGATACGCGCTCTTCCCCTGGATCGAGGGCAGGCACCGCGAGGGCACCGAGCTGACCGCCACGCAGTCGCGGCGGCTCGGCACGCTGCTCGGCATGGTGCACACCGGGCTCGCCCGCGTGCAGCCGCCCCCGCCGGAGGACCAGCGCCACCACCCGAGCGCCGACCCCGACCGTACGTACGCGCAGATCGACGAACTGCTCGCGCTGGTACGCCGGCACCGGCCGCGCGACGCCTTCGACGAACTCGCCGAGCACCGGCTGCTGGAGCGCCGCGCCCTGCTGCGCCGCCACGCCCACCGCCGACCGCCGGACGCCGACGGGACGGTCAGCGGCTGGGTGCACGGCGACTTCCACCCTCTCAACCTGCTCTACCGCGGTGAGGAGCCCGCCGCCATCGTCGACTGGGACCGGCTCGGTGTGCAGCCGCGTGCCGAGGAGGCGGTACGCGCCGCCGCCATCTTCTTCGTCCACCCGCTGGACGGGCGTCTCGACCTGCGGAAGATCCGCTCCTACGCTCGTGCCTACCGCTCCGCGACGGGGGTTCCCGTCACCGAGCTGGCCGCCGCCGTCCACCGCGTCTGGTGGGAACGCCTCAACGACTTCTGGATGCTCCAGTGGCGTTATCAGCGGCGTGACCCCCGCAGCGATCCCCTCTTCCCGCCCGCCTCCGCCCTGGCCGTCTGGTGGACGGCCGAATACGGCGCCGTCATCGACGCCTTCACGTCCTAACGGCCGCCCCCCAAGAGGGTGCCCTTACGCAGGGCGGTACGCCGAGTCCTTAGGGAGGTGCCCTTACGCAGGGCGGTACGCCGCGTCTTCAGGGGTGCCCCTGCGCGGGGCAGCACGCCGAGTCTTTGGGGGTGCCCCTGCGCAGGAGCGGTACGCCGATCTTTTTAGGGGCGCGGGGAACTGCGCCACCAGCCCCCACCGGGCTCGCAGCCCGAAAACAACAGCATCTGCCCCGCTGGGGCCGGTTTTTCGCCCGCGCCACCGCGCTGGCTGAGCGCGCAGTTCCCCGCGCCCCTAAAAGATCGGCGTGCCGCCCAGCGCAAGGGACTCGCCCGGGGCCACGCCCCTAAAAACACGGCCTGCCGCCCCGGCGGAGGACCCGCCCGGGGTCGCGCCCCGGAGGAGGGGCCCTGCGCCCGTAGGGGCACTGCCCGTGAGGGTGTCAGTTATCCGGGGTGGCCGCGTCCGACGTGGGCGGGGTCGTCGGCGGGGTGGTGGGCGGAGTGGTCGCCGGCGTCGTGGGGGGAGTGGTCGGCGGAGTCGTCGGCGGGGTGGTGGGGGGCGTGGTGGACGGAGTCGTCGCCGGGGTGGTGGACGGAGTCGTCGGCGGGGTCGTCGCCGGAGTCGTGGTCGGGTCGGTCTGGTTGGACCCGGTGTCCGTCGGCTCCGTGGACGGCGGGTCGGACGGGGTGCCCGTGTCCTGGGTCACCGACGGCGACGGGGAGTTGGCGGGCGCGCCGCCGTCCCCGCCGGTACCGCGCGTGGCGAAGTAGACGCCCAGCGCGATGGCCAGCACCGCGGCGATGGCGAAGAGCACCGGCTTGAGCCAGCGGTTGCCGCCGCCGCCCGGCGGCCGCTCGCCGTAGCCCTGACCGCCGTCGTCGTCACCGGTGCCGGAGATCCCGGCGAGCAGCGGGGCGCCGAATTCGGCGGTGGTGCTGTTGCCGGGGCGCCCCTGCGCCACGACGGTCGGCGACAGGCCGCCGGTACGGGGACCCGCGACGGGGGCGATGACGCCGGTGTTCCACATGCCGCCGGTCCAGCCGCCCTGCTGGACGAGCGCCTGGTGCGCGTACTGGACGACGCCGCGCATCTCCTCGGCGCTCTGGAAGCGGTCGTCCGGCTGCTTGGCGAGCGCGCGCAGCACGAGGCCGTCCAGCTCGGGCGGCACCCGGTCGCTGATCTGCGACGGGACCTGCGGCTCGTCCTGGACGTGCTGGTAGACCACCGAAAGCGGCGTCTCGCCGGTGAAGGGCGGACGCAGCGCCAGCAGCTCGTAGAGGAGACAGCCGGTCGCGTACAGGTCGCTGCGGTGGTCGACGGCCTTGCCGAGCGCCTGCTCGGGCGAGAGGTACTGCGGGGTGCCCATGACCATGCCGGTCTGCGTCATCGTGCTCTGGGCGCCGTGCAGCGCCCGCGCGATGCCGAAGTCCATGACCTTGACCGCGCCGTTCGTGGTGATGATCACGTTGGCGGGCTTGATGTCGCGGTGCACGATGCCGTGCTGATGGCTGTAGGCCAGCGCTTCGAGGACGCCGGAGACGATGAGCAGCGCCTGGTCGACGGGCGGCGGCTCGGCGCTGGAGAGCAGGTCCCTGATGGTGTGGCCCTCGACCAGCTCCATCACGATGTAGGGGACGGTGCCGGTGGGCGTACGGTCCTCGCCGGAGTCGTAGACCGCGACCACCGCGTGGTGGTTCAGACCCGCGACGGCCTGGGCCTCGCGGGTGAAGCGGGCCTTGGAGACCGGGTCCTCGGCGAGGTCGGTGCGCAGCAGCTTCACCGCCACGATCCGGCCCAGGCGTACGTCCTCCGCCGCGAAGACCTCGGCCATGCCGCCGCGGCCGAGCCGCCCGGTCAGCCGGTAGCGGCCCTCGCCGACGACGGTGCCCACGCCCCACTGGCCGGATGTCTCCGACGCTCCGGGGCCCGGGGCCGTCTCTTTGGGGTCGACCATCAGTCCTCGCCGTCGTTCGTACGCGGTCATCGTCCGGGCGGGCGCGCGCGGACGCCCGTATCGTACGGATGCCCCGGAGCGGCCACCGTACCGCTTTCGCGTGCTCCGCCGGGCACACGTCCGCGTCACAGCCCCTCAATACGGCGGTCCCGCGGCGATACACAGCATGTGCGTGCCCGATGTGCGTCAGGTGACGAGATGGTCAACGAACTTGACGTGTCCGTGCGATGGGCCAGACTTGGCGGGCAAGCTCGGGGACGAATATCGCCACAGGTAACCACAGGTACCGGTGCGACGCTCTCCCCGGTGGACTTTCCAGGGGGTAGCGGTACAGATGAGCGGGGACGCCACGCAGGGCGAGTACACGGGGCGCTCGGTCGGCGGCGGGCGGTACGTGCTGCGCGACCTGCTGGGCCAGGGCGGCATGGCGTCTGTGCACCTGGCACACGACACCGTGCTCGACCGGCCGGTGGCGGTCAAGACCCTCCACACCAACCTGGGCAACGAGCAGTCCTTCCGCGAGCGCTTCCGCCGCGAGGCGCAGTCCGTCGCGAAGCTGAACCACACCAACATCGTCTCCGTCTTCGACTCCGGCGAGGACACCATCGACGGCCAGCTCGTGCCGTACATCGTCATGGAGTACGTCGAGGGCAGCCCGCTCGGCGACGTGCTGGCCGCCGATGTGGCGCAGCACGGCGCGATGCCCGCCGACAAGGCCCTGAAGATCACCGGGGACGTGCTGGCGGCGCTCGCGGTCAGCCACGAGATGGGCCTGGTCCACCGGGACATCAAGCCCGGCAATGTGATGATCACCAAGCGCGGTGTGGTCAAGGTCATGGACTTCGGCATCGCGCGCGCCATGCAGTCCGGTGTCACCTCGATGACGCAGACCGGCATGGTGGTCGGCACCCCGCAGTACCTGTCGCCGGAGCAGGCGCTGGGGCGCGGTGTGGACGAGCGCTCCGACCTGTACTCGGTCGGCTGCATGCTCTTCGAGCTGCTGACCGCGCGGCTGCCCTTCGACGCGGACTCGCCGCTGGCGATGGCGTACCAGCACGTACAGGAGATCCCGCCCGCGCCGTCGACGTTCAACCGCGCGCTGGGCCCGGCCGTGGACGCGCTGGTGGCGCGCGCGCTGCGCAAGAACCCCGCGGAGCGCTTCCCGACCGCGGACGCGATGCACGACGAGTCGGACCGGGTCCTGGCGGCCACGCGGCGCGACACGATGCCGCTGATGTCCGGCTCCGCGCCGACCACCAGCAACCGCGGCGAGGACGTGGCGGCGTCGGTCTTCCCGTACGCGCAGGGCCCGCTCCAGACCCCGCCGCCGCAGATGCGGACGCCGTACGCGCCGGGCAATCCGCAGCAGGGCGGTTACGGGCAGCCCGCGCCGGCCCCGTCCCTGCCCTCGGCGTACGGCTACCCGCAGCAGTCGCAGACGCCGCCGCCGACCCCGGCGTACAACATGGCGCCCCAGATGCAGCACCAGCAGCAGATGCCGCAGCAGCGCGCGGGCGGTCTCCCGGGCGGCGGAATAGGCGGTCACGGCGGTGTCGGCGGTCACGGCGGCGGCACCGGTGGCGGCGGGAAGTCCAACACTGCGCTGATCGCCGGCGCGGCCGTCGTGGTCGTGGCCATCGCGGTGATCGTCGCGATCGTCCTGGCCAACAGCGGCGGCGGCAAGGGCAGCCCCAGCGCGGACGACCAGTCGGGCGGCCCGACGACCTCGTCCTCGACCCAGGCGTCCACCGACCCGACCACGGGCACCGGCGCGGGCGACGTCGTGAACGGCGACCAGAGCCGCACGATCGACCCCGACAAGTGCACCAAGGCGCACAACGACCTGATCTCGAACGACCCGGACGTCATGACGATGCCGGACTTCACGTCGATCTACGTGGATTCGGTCGTCGCCTGCATCAAGGCGGCGGGCTGGCAGTACACGATCAAGCAGACCGACGAGCAGCAGTGGGGCAAGGGCGCGGTGACCAGCCAGAACCCGAAGTATCTGGAGGACTACAACCCGAAGAAGGGCGGCAAGGTCACCATCTGGGTGTCCACCGGCAAGAGCTCGAACTGACCGGGCCCCCGCCGGTGCGACACCTCACCGGCTCGGATGCGGATAAAAGGCCGGACTAGAGATACGGGCCCGAGCGGGCGCCCTGGTTGCCGCCGTCGTCCTCCTCGTGGCCGCCGACGCCGGGCGGCAGGGCGCGCCGCATCTGTTCGAGCTGGGCGCGGGCCGCCATCTGCTGGGCGAACAGCGCGGTCTGGATGCCGTGGAAGAGTCCTTCGAGCCAGCCGACGAGCTGGGCCTGGGCGATCCGCAGCTCCGCCTCGCTGGGCACGCTGTCGTTGGTGAAGGGCAGCGAGAGCCGGTCCAGCTCCTCCACCAGCTCGGGCGCGAGCCCGGCCTCCAGCTCCTTCACCGAACTGGCGTGGATCTCCTTCAGGCGTACGCGGCTGGCCTCGTCGAGGGGCGCCTGGCGCACTTCCTCCAGCAACTGCTTGATCATGCTGCCGATGCGCATGACCTTCGCGGGCTGCTCGACCATCTCCGTCACCGGGATCTCGCCGTGCTCGCCGCCGTCACCGGTCGGCGCGCCTCCCAGGGCCATTCCGTCGGGACCGACGATCAGGACCTGCTGATTCGGTGAGTGCTGCGGATTCTGCGGATTCTGCGAGCTTTCCGGCGAGCGTTCGTTCATCGCGTTCATCGGCATCTCCATACCCCCATTGTCCCTTAGGACGCGCGGCGGCGTCGGCCAGGTCCCGTCTCCCGTACGGGGCCCGGCCGACGCCGCCGCCTTCCTCCGCGCGTGCCCCGGTTTACGGCTCCGCGCGGCGGGCGAGCTGGGTGCGCGAGCGGGTGACCAGGGCCGCGAGCAGAGCGGCGCCGAGCGGCACGGCGACGATGAGCAGGGCCAGCGTGCTCCACGGGACGACGATCGGCACGTGCGGCAGTCTGCTCGCGCCGCCCCAGCCCCCGTCCAGCGCCTGGTGGTAGTACTTCACCTGCTCGCGCCGCTCGGTGTGCCGCAGCCCCACCGCGGGCAGCACGCCCGCCGCCGAGCCGAGCACCACGCCCATCGTGGCGATCACCCCGCACTGGAGGCCGGAGAGCGTGCGCCGCACCCGCGGCGGCGCGCCGATCGCGGCGAGCGTCTTCAGATCGGGCTCGGCGTCGGCCTGCGCGAGCCCGGTGGCGATGCCCGCGGCGCCGATCGTGACCAGGCCGGCGAAGAGCGTCAGGGCGAGCAGCACCAGGCTGTTGTCCTTGGTGTAGCCGCGCTCCAGATAGACCTCCGTGTCGGTGCCGATCTTGGCGAGGTCGCTGTCCAGCGCCTGCCGCTCGGGGCCGTTGGGCATCCGGGCGTTGGTGTAGAAGGAGCCCAGCGGCATCGTGTCGATCCCGACGCCGTCGGCGGCCTGCTGCGGCATCACGGCCAGCAGCCCGTACGTCCGGTCACGGCCCTCGGCGGCCAGGTGCACCGGCACCGACGTGACCGGGCCGACCGGCTCCTGTCCGTCGGGCACCGGCTTGTTCGTGTCCAGGGTGATCTTCAGCTTGAGCGTGCCGCGGTCGAGGTACCCCTTGTCGAACAGCACGGTCTCACCGCGCGCCAGCGCCTGTTCCGCGTCGCCGTCCCGGATGCCGAGGGCGTGCAGGACGGCCGGGCCGCCGATCAGGACGGCGCTGCTGGTGGGCATGGCGGTCAGGCCCTCCACGTACTCGCAGCGCCAGTCGTGGGCCAGGGCGCGGCGCTCGGCCAGGGTGAGCGCGGTCGCGCCGTCCGGCCGGTCGGTCGGGCACACGTTGGCGGCCGGCTTCACCGGCTGGACGTCGCCGCAGCCGTCGCCGCCACCACCGCCCGCCTGGCAGTTCTTGCCGCCGATGACCATCGCGGACACGTCGGCGCGGCCGGAGACCGGGTAGCGCTTCTCGACCGCCGCGCGCACCGCGGTCAGGTCACGCCCGCGGTCGCTGTAGGCCGCCACCGCCACGACGCCGCGCGGCAGTTGGGCCTCGTACGCGTCCCTGTCCTGCCGGTCGGCGCTCGCGGAGTACGTGGCGACCGCGACCGTACCGGCCACGGCGGCCAGCACGGCCGCGACCGCGGGCGCCGTACGGCCCCGGTTGCGCACCGCGTCGCGCAGCGCGAGCCGCGGGGACAGCGGCAGCCACTTGCCGGTCCGGCCGAACATGCCGACCAGGGTGGGGGTGAGCGCGACGATGCCCAGCTCCGCGATGCCGGAGCCGCCGCCGACCGCGAGGGTGCTGTCGGTGCGCAGCGAGCCGAAGACCGCGATGCCGCCGCCGAGGCAGATCGCGCCGATGCCGAGGACCGGCAGCACGCGGTTGGCGTGCCGCACACCGCGCCGTCCGGTCAGCGACGCCAGCACGCTCTGCCGGGACGCGGTGACCGCGGGCACGACGGCTGCCAGCAGACCGGTGAGTACGGCCAGGCCCGCGATGCCGAGCAGTTCGAGCGGGCGCAGCGTCAGACCGCCGAAGCGGCGGCCGACGAAGTTCTCCAGCGGGGAGCGCAGCAGGACGGTGAGCAGCAGGCCGAGCAGGGTGCCGACGACGGCCGCGGCGACGCCGATCACCAGGCCGCCGGAGAGCACGATCGCCCGGATGTGGCGGCGGTCGCCGCCGTTGGCGCCGACCAGGCCGAGCTGGCGGCGCGAGCGCCGCGCGCCGACGGCGAAGGCGGGACCTGCCAGCAGGCAGATCTCCAGCATCGACAGGCCGACGATGGTCGCCGCCACGGCGACGGCCGCGGCCTTCCCCGTGTCGCTGGTGCGGTAGGGAGAGATGCCGTTGCGCGACTTCGTGTAGAGCGGCACCTCGGAGTCGGCGGGCCGGTGCAGCACCACCGCGCGGGACGTGACGTAGATGCCCTGGGCGTTGGCCCGCTGCACCATCTGCCAGGAGTAGTCGCCGCTCGGCATCCCCACCAGGTAGGTGGTGTAGGTCGAGTCGTCCTCACCGTTCAGCGCCTTGCGCGCGGCGGTGTAGGGCGCGATGAAAGCGCCCGGCCGCGCGATGACCTGCTCGGTGCCGAGCGTGTCCGGCAGGTCGTACGCGCCGACGATCTTGTACGTACGGTCCACGTCGCGGACGACGAGCTTCGAACCGACTTTCAGACCGGCGGACTTGAGGAACGCGGTGGTGGCGATGACCTCGTGGTCGGCCGCCGGGTAGCGCCCGCGGTCCAGGTGGGTGATGCCGCGCGCCAGCGGGTCGCCCGCCTCCAACTCCCGCACGGGGGCGGCGAGCAGGCCGTACTTCGTCTTGAAGCGGGCGTAGGTCTGGGAGTCGGAGATCCAGCGCGCGCCCCGGGGCAGCGCGGTCAGCGGGTCGATCGGCTTCGGGGTCTCCTGCTGTTCCGCCAGGTCCGCCGCCGACGGCGGGGCGTCCGGGTCCGCGGTGGCGTTCTTCACCGAGGTCCAGATCTCCGCGGGCGGGTCCTGGTAGATCGGCCGCCCGTTGGTGCCGGCGTCCGTGAGACGCGCGTCGGCGGCGCCGATGTCACGGCTCAGCTTCTGCTCCGGGCTCAACTGGGAGCTGCGGATGGTGATGTCGGCGGCGCTCACGCCGATGATCGGCAGCGCGATCATCGCCAGCACCATCGCGCTGCGGCCCTTGGAGCGCCAGGCGTCACGGCGGGCGATGCGGATGGCGGCGCGCCACGAGTTGAAGTTCCCCGCGCGGGCGCTCGGGCCGCGGTCCTGCGAGGTGGCACCGCTCACTGGGCCGCACCGCCGGTCAGCAGCGACTCGGCGGAGGAGCGCAGCGTCATGTCCACGACGGAGCCGTCCCGCAGGAAGACCACGCGGTCCGCCCACGCGGCGAACCGCGGCTCGTGCGTCACCAGAATGCCCGCGGCGCCCGCGTCACAGCGCGAGCGCAGCAGCGCCAGTACGGTGTCGCCGGTCTCCGAGTCCAGCGCGCCGGTGGGCTCGTCCGCCAGGACGAGGCGGCGGTCGCCGACCAGCGCGCGGGCGATGGCCACCCGCTGCTGCTGGCCGCCGGACATCTCGTCGGGGAAGCGGTCGGCCAGCTCGCCCAGGCCCATCTCCTCCAGCGCGGCGACCGCCTCGCGGCGCGCCTTGCGGGCGCCGGTGCCGTCCAGCTCGCGGGGGAGTGCCACGTTCTCGGCGGCCGTCAGCGCCGGTATCAGGTTGTAGTCCTGGAAGACGTAGCCGATGCTGCGGCGGCGCAGGGCCGCGATCTGTTTGCGGCTGGCCGTGGTCAGGTCCGTGCCCTCCACGATCACCCGGCCCGACGTCGGCAGGTCGAGGCCGCCCGCGATGGTCAGCAGCGTGGACTTGCCCGAGCCCGAGGGGCCCATCACGGCGACCAGTTCCCCCGGACGCACGTCCAGGTCTATCCCGCGCAGCGCGTGCACCTCGGTCGCTCCGGTGCCGTGCACGCGGGTGAGGGCTTCCAGACGGAGGACGGGCGCTTCCGGCGGCGCGGCTTCGGTGTGCGGCTTTACGGACATGGGTGGTGCGTCCCCCAGGGTCGTGGAGTGCTCGTGCGGCGGAGTGCTCGTGCGGCGGAGTGCTCGGGTGCTGGCGTGCTCGGGTTTCGGCGTGCTCGGGTGGTGGTGGTCCGGCCGCTGGTCGGGCGGGCCGGTCCTGGCCGGTCCGGGCGGGAGGTGGCCGCTCGACGCGGCCGGGCGTAGGGGTGGGGCGTACGGGGCCGGGCGTACGCGGTCAGGCGTACGGGGCCGGGTGCCTGTCGGCCCGCGGCTCAGCGGCGGGCCCGGGTCCGCCTCAGCGCGCCGCGCAGCACCCCGTCCGGCGCGGCGTCCTTCTTGTCGTCCGTCTCGTCGTCCTGGCCGCCGCCGTCCGCGGGGTCGCCCGAACCGGCGGGATCGGGAGTCGGGGCCGGTGCGGCGGGCTCGGCCGCCGGGGCCAGCGCCGTCAGCCGTACGAGCCGGGTCTCGCAGTGGTCGAGCCACCGCGCCTCGGCCTCCGCCTGGAAGATGAGCTGGTCGAGAACGAGCTGCCAGGCCACGTCGTCCCGGTCCGGCGCCCCGCTCTGCGCGGGCGCCGCCTCCAGCGCCTGGCCCTTCAGCCGGGTGTAGTCCTGCATCGCCCGGATGGTGTGCGCGCGCTGTGCCTGGATGACGGCCCGCACGTCCACCTCCGGCGACCCGACCGCCATGGCCAGCTTGATCGCCAGCTCGTTCCGCGGCGGATTCGCCCGGTCCACGGGCCGGGCGAACCACTCCCGCAGCTCACCCCGCCCGCCCTCCGTGATGGCGTACAGCGCGTGTCCGGCGTCGTCCTCGCCCGCCGGCACCACCAGACCGTCGCGCTCCAGCCGCGCCAGCGTCGTGTACACCTGCCCCACGTTCAGCGGCCAGGTGGAGCCGGTGCGGGACTCGAACTCTGTTCTGAGCTGGAAGCCGTATCGCGGCCCCCGCTCCAGGAGGGCCAGCAGGCCGTGACGGATCGACATACTGAGTATGTATACCGAGTATGGGCCCGCCTTTCAAGGCCGCGGCGACCCGCCCGACCGGGCACAACGGGAAATGAGGGGCGCGCGGGGCCGCCTCGGGTCAGTCGCGGCGCAGGCGCAGGCCCAGGAAGCCGAGACCCAGGCCGACGAGGGCGAGGCCGGCGCCGAAGGGGAGGATGCGCAGGACGCGGCGGGCGGGCTCGTAGACGGTGGGAGTCTGCGCGCGGGCCTGGGTGCGGGCGGCGTCGGGGTCGGCGGGCGCCGAAGGGCGCGGCGGGGCCTGGGCGGGCCCGCCGTCGGGGACCAGGGAGGGCGCGGAGCGCGCGGCGCCGTAGGTGGACCGTACGGGCGGCGTGAGCGGCGGCTTGGCGGCCCCGGCGCCCGGTACGGACGTCAGTGTCGGCGTCGGCGTCGGGACCGGTGGCCGCAACGGGCCCGCCGGGGTGGCCGGAACGGCGGGGGAGGCCGGAGGCCGTACGCCGACCGTGGGGTCGGGGGTCGGCTTGGCGGCCGGAGCGGTGGGGGTGGCCGGAACGGTCGGCTCGGTGGTGGGCTCCTCCGTCACCGGCGGCCCGCTGGGCCCGGTGGTCGGCGCGGCGTCCTGGCGTCCCCCGTACCCGGGGCCGCCGACCGTCTCGTGCCCGCCGACGAGGCCGGGGACCAGCCCGGCGAGCACCTCGGTGACGATGTCCGCGCCCGGCGCCGGGAGCGGACGGACCGCCGGGGCCGTGGGCTCGTCGGGCCCGGGCGCGACCGCCCACGCGGAAGCCGTCGCCATCGCCGTCGCCGTCGCCGTCGCCGGAACGAGCAGCGCCCCCGCGAGCAGCACGGGCGTCGCCCTCCGTATCGCGCATCGCCTGTCGGGTGCCCGCCGCACACGTCCCGCCTCTCCACCGAACCCTGTGTGGATTCAGCGTCACACGCGGCAACATTTCCGGCATCCCGGACGACCAGCTCCGTATCGGACCGTTATCCGCGAGAGGGCGTGTTCACGCCGTGGTCAGGAGCACTTTTCCGATGTGGGTGCTGCCGTCCACCACGCGGTGCGCCTCGGCCGCGTCCCGCAGCGGGAGCGTACGGTCCACGACCGGCCGTACGGTCCCGGCCTCGATCAGCGGCCACACGTGCTCGCGTACCGCCGCCACGATCGTGGCCTTCTCGTCCAGCGGCCGGGGCCGCAGCGAGGTCGCGGCGACGGCGGCGCGCTTGCTCAGCAGCGTGGCCAGATTCAGCTCGCCCACGAGGCCGCCCTGGAGGCCGATGACGACCAGGCGGCCGTTGACCGCGAGCGCGTCCACGTTCCGCCCGAGGTACTTCGCGCCCATGATGTCGAGGATCACGTCGGCCGTGACGACCTCCTCGAACTCCTGCTCGCGGTAGTTGATCAGGATGTCCGCGCCCAACTCCCGGCAGGCCGCCAGCTTCTCGGCGCTCCCCGCCGTGACGGCGACCGTCGCCCCCACCGCCTTGCCGAGCTGGACCGCCATCGTGCCGATCCCGCTGGACCCGCCGTGCACCAGCAGCGTCTCGCCCGGGCGCAGGTGCGCGGTGAGGAACACGTTCGACCACACCGTGGCCGTCACCTCGGGCAGCGCCGCCGCCGTGACCAGGTCGATCCCCTTGGGCACCGGCAGCAGTTGGCCCGCCGGTACCGCCACCTTCTGCGCGTACCCGCCGCCCGCGAGCAGCGCGCACACCTCGTCCCCGACCCGCCACCCCGCGACCCCGGAGCCCACCTCGACGATCCGCCCCGAACACTCGAGACCCGGATACGGCGACGCCCCCGGCGGCGGCTCGTAGAACCCCTGCCGCTGCAACAGATCCGCCCGGTTCACCGCCGTCGCCGCCACCTCGACGACGACCTCGCCCTCCCCCGCGACCGGATCCCCCACCTCCGCCCACGTCAACACCTCGGGCCCGCCCGGCTCCGGAATCGTGATCGCATACATCCCCCGAGGCTACCGCTGCGCTCAGCTCCCCAGACAGCATGACCCTCCCCCCCTCAGCGGCCCCATGGCGCCAGGCGGTTCCCCCGCGCCGGCCGGCTAGCCGAGTCTTCCCGGGGCGCGGCCCCCGCCGGTTCCTTTGCGCCGGACGGGCCGCCGAGTCTTTAGGGGCGCTGGGGGCACCTCCCAGCGGTAGCTGGGAAAGGAACGGCGCGACCAGCCCCCACCCTGGCGCGGACAAAAAACCGGCCCCAGCGGGGCAGACACCGTCGTTCCCGGGCTGACAGCCCGGCGGGGGCTGACCGCGCAGTTCCCCGCGCCCCTAAAACAGGCCCTGCGCCAGCCCGGCGCACCGCCCCAACCGGTTCCCTTGCGCCAGGCGGCACGCCAAGTAGTGCGGGGCGCTGGGGGCACCTCCCCGCGGTAGCTGGGGGAGGAACTGCGCGACCAGCCCCCACCGTGGCGCGGACAAAAAACCGGCCCCAGCGGGGCAGACACCGTCGTTCCCGGGCTGACAGCCCGGCGGGGGCTGACCGCGCAGTTCCCCGCGCCCCTGAAAAGCAGGCCCTGCGCCAGCCCGGCGCACCGGCCGAAGCGAAGGAACCGCGAGGGGCCGCGCCCCTGACAGGCAGGACCTAGGCGAGGGGCGGGCCGGCGGGTCCGGCACGGTGGATGGCGATCACGCGGTCGGTGAGGAGCAGAGGCGCAGCCTCAGGATCGTCGTGGTCGAGAAGCCGATGCCCCCGCTTGACCGACACGACGAGGTCGTGAAGGTCACGCGGCGCCTGCCCCGCCTCGGCCTTGGTCACCGGCCGTTCGATGAGATCGAGCCCGCTCCCGTAAGTGATGAGGTCGTCCATGACGACCCCGACACTGGGGCTGAGCATGGACAGCCCGAGAAGCCGCCCGGCGGCACTCGAACTGGTGATGACGGCGTTGGCCCCGGACTGCCGCAGCAGCGGCGCGTTCTCCTCCTCGCGGACGGACGCGACGATATGGGCGCGTTTGTTGAGCTGACGCGCGGTCAACGTGACGAGCACGGCGGTGTCGTCGCGTTGCGCCGCGATGACGATCTCCTTGGCGACCTGGGCCTCGGCCCGCAGCAGCACGTCGTTGCGGGTGGCGTCGCCGACGACGGCGACGTACCCCTCGTCGGTCGCGGCCTGCACGACCTTGGGGCTCGGGTCGACGATCACGATCCGGCTCTGCGGGATGCCGCGGCCGATCAACGTCTGGGCCGCCGACCGGCCCTTGGTGCCGTATCCGACGATGACCACATGATCGCGCAAGGTTCTCCTCCAGCGCTTGAGGCGGAACTGCTCGCGGGTCCGCTCGGTCAGCACTTCCAGGGTCGTCCCGACCAGGATGATCAGGAAGATCACGCGCAACGGCGTCACCAGGAAGGTGTTCGCGAGCCGGGCGCCCGTACTGTACGGGACGATGTCGCCGTAGCCGGTCGTCGACAGCGTCACCGTCGCGTAGTAGAGCGAATCCAGGAACGACACCGAGCCGTTGGCGTTGTCGTGGTAACCGCCGCGGTCGAAGTAGACGATCAGGACGGTGGCGAGCAGGACCAGCAGCGCCATCAGCAGGCGGCGCGAGACCTGGAGCAGCGGGCCCGCGGCGGGACGCGGGAAGGCCACCCGGCGGTACCCCGCCGTACCGGCGGAGATCGCCGCCGAGGCGCTGCCGTCGCCCGTGCCGTCGGCGCCGTCCGCGCCGCCGGGGGGAGGATCGGCGCGACCGGCCGCCGCGTCGTACCGGGGCAGTTTCATATCCCGCTCCCCATCATGTGCCGCTCACCTTCATATACCGGTGTCGTCCGCCGGTCCGACGACGTATCGCTTCGCGTACGGGATCACGTACCACGTGACATGGGCTGACGGCGGTCACGTACCCCGTACCTTCACGTATCGAGCACCATCGGGTACGCACCGGGGTGCCCTCACGTGCCGCTCCCCCACGCCAGCGCGAGCGCCCCGGTGTCGAGCACGGCCGTGTCGTCGCCCGCGCGGGCGCCGCCGGGCGGGATCACGGCCATGCCGTCGGCGGCGGCGAGGCCGCGGAGCATGGCGGGGCCGGAGTAGGTGAGCGGGCGCGCGGCGGAGTCGTCGTCGAAGACGACGGGGACGAGCCGGGTGTCGACCGGGTGTCCCGGCACGTCGGCGGTGAGCGGGGCCGCGTACGGGGCCGGTACGGGTCGGCCCGCGAGGGTCCGCAGCAGGGGGGCGGCGAGGGTCAGGACGCCGGACACGGCGGCCAGCGGGTTGCCGGGCAGTCCGATGAGGTGGGTGCCCGAGGGGAGTTCGGCCAGCACCATGGGGTGTCCCGGGCGGACGGCGACGCCGTCGACCAGCAGTTTCGCGCCGAGCGCGGCGAGGACCGGGTGCAGGTGGTCGACCGGTCCGCCCGCGGTGCCGCCGGTGGTGACCACGAGGTCGGCGGCGCTCTCGCGGACCGCCCTGCGCAGGATGTCGGCGTCGTCCACCAGCCGCCGTACCGCCACCACTTCGGCGCCGAGCGCGCGCAGCGACGACGGGAGCATCGGGCCGAGCGCGTCCCGTACCCGCCCCGACCTGGGCAGGCCGTGGTCCAGCAACTCGTCGCCGAGGACCAGGACTTCGACGCGCGGCCGTACGGTGACGGTCAGCTCGTCGTAGCCCGCGGCGGCGGCCAGGCCGAGTACGGCGGGCGTCACGACGGTGCCCGCGGGCAGCAACTCCTCGCCGCCCCTGCACTCCTGGCCGCGCGTCCTGACCTCCTGGCCCGGCGCGGGCGCGGGGTGCGGCGACCGCACCTGCAACCACTCGCCGTCCGTGCGGCGCTGCGTCCAGCCGTGTTCGCTGCGCAGTACCGCGGTGGTGCCGGTCGGCACGGCGGCGCCGGTCGCGATGGGGGCGGCGTGGCCGACGAGCAGAGGCTCCGCCGGGCGCTGCTGTCCGGCGAGCACCGAGGCGCCGCGCAGCCGCCACGGGCCCGGGCCCGCCACCGCCCAGCCGTCCATCGCGGAGGAGTCGAACGACGGCAGGTCCGTCAGCGCCGTCAGCGCCCTGGCCAGCGTCATGCCCAGCAGGTCCTCTCCCAACTCCCGTGTTTCGGAGCCGAGTCGGCGGCCGACGCGGCGCGCGATCCGCCGCGCCTCGGGCCACGGCACGGCGTCGGCGGGGGAGGGGAGCGGGGGCTGGGGTTGGGGTTGGGGCTGGTGGGGTTGGGCGGGGGCCTGCGCGGGGGCCGGGCCCTGGACGGGGGGCCGGGGCGCGGGGCCTTCCGGGGTGGGGGCGGTGTCGTCCCGGCCGTGGCGGAGGGCGACGGACAGCGGGTCGTTACGGTCCTGGCCTCCGGGACCGGTGGCGTCGGCGGTGGTACGGCGCGACTCGTTGGCCAGGGCGAGGGCGTCGTCGAGCGCGCGGTCGGCCGCGTCGGAGGCGCCCGCGTCGAAGGCGCCCGCGCCGGGACGGGTGCCGCTCATTCCGCCGGTTCCGGGTCGGTGCCGGGGGTGCCGGGGGTGCCAGGCTCCCGCGTGTCGGCCTCTTGTGCGTCGGCCTCCTGCGCGTCGGCCTCCTGCGCCCAGCGCACGGCCAGGGCGGCGGCCTTGTCGGCCGCCTCCCGTACGGCCTCGGGGCCGCCGCCCGCGCGCGCCGCCGCGTAACCCACCAGGAAGGTGGTCAGCGGCGCGGCCGGACGAGCGACGCCGTGCGCCGCGTCGCGGGCCAGATCGAGCAGGACGCCGGTGTCCACGTCCAGCTCGATACCCAGTTCGGTCTTGGCTGCTGCGATCCATTCGTCCAACACAGGGCCATGGTCCCTGAAACCTGGCTCGCTGTGGGACAGGCTCACCCCTCGGACACCCCGTCCAGCCGTGCCCGCGCCACCGCCACGTCCTCCCACGTATCGCAGTCGAACGACGCCTCCCCCGTCGGATCGGCTCGCCTGCGCACCACCAGCTCCCGTGTCAGCAGCCGCAACGGCAGCCCCGCCAGCCCTCCGTGCTCCCCCTTCAGCAGCGCCACCTCCCGGCGCAGCGCCTCCCCCCAATACGCCCCCGCCAACGGCTGATCCCGCCCTCCCGCGTCGGTGAGCAGCACCCCTTCCGTCCCGGTGCCGAGCGCGCCCAGCGCCTCCACCAGGCCGGTCACGGCGCCGACCGTCAAGAACGGCAGATCGGCCGCCAGCACGACGACGATTTCCGGAGCGGGAAGCGGCGGCGCGGATGGGGCCACGTGGGCCAACGCGGTCAGCCCGGCGTCGAGCGCGGGCAGCGGCCCGCCCCCCGGCGGCTCCTCCCGCGCCCAGCTCACCGGCCGTACGGTCCCCCGGCGCGGCCCCACGACCACCGTCCGCTCCGCCCCCGCGCACGCCTCCAGCACCCGGTCGAGCAGCATCCGCCCCCCGACCTCCACCGCCGCCTTGTCCACCCCCCCGAGCCGCCTCGCCCCACCCCCGGCCAACACCACCGCATCAAACCCAGTCGCCACCCCCCGAGTATCCCCGGCCCCCGGGGCGCCCCGACCTTTTCAGGGGCGCCCAGCGCCCCTGAAGACTCGGCGTCCCGCCCAGCGCAATGGACCGCCCTGAGGCCGCGCCCCGAAAAGACCGGTGCCGCCCAGCGCGAGGGAACCGCCCAGGGCCGCACCCCGGAAAGACCGGCCCGCCGCCCGGCGCAAAGGGGCCGCCCCCTGGGCGGAGGGACCGCCCGGGGGGGTCAGACGGCGGCGAGGAGAACGGCCGGGTTCTCGACGCAGTCAGCGACAAAGCGGAGGAACCCCCCTGCGGTCCCACCGTCGCAGACACGGTGATCGAAGGTGAAGGAGAGCTGCACGACGTGACGCACGGCCAACTCACCCTGGTGAACCCACGGCTTGGGGGCTATACGGCCGACACCGAGCATGGCGGCCTCGGGATGGTTGAGGATCGGGGTGGAACCGTCCACCCCGAAGACCCCGTAGTTGTTGAGCGTGACGGTGCCGCCGGTCAGGTCCCGCGGCGTCAGCGCCCCCGTCCGAGCGGCCTCGGTCAGGCGGCCGATCTCCGCGGAGAGCCCGGACGTGGACCTGGTGTGGGCGTCGCGCACGACAGGCACGACCAGGCCGCGTTCGGTCTGCGCCGCGAAGCCGAGGTGGACGGCGGGCAGCCGTACGATCTCGCGCCGCTCGGCGTCGACTGTGGCGTTCAGCTCCGGGTAACGGGCCAGCCCGGCCGTCACGATCCTGGCGAAGAGGGCCAGCACCGAGATCCGCTCGCCGCCCGAGGCGTTCATCGCCGCCCGCGCGGCCAGCAGTTCGGTGGCGTCGGCGTCCACCCAGCACGTGGCGTCGGGTATCTCCCGCCGACTGCGGGCCAGCTTGTCCGCGACCATGCCGCGTACGCCGCGCAGCGGCACCCGCTCCTCCCCCGCCGGCACGGGAGCCGGGGCCGGAGCCGCGGCAGGTGCCGCCGGAGCCGCCACCGCGCGCTCGACGTCCGCCCGCAGGATCAACCCGTCGGGCCCCGTACCGGCCAAGGCCCGCAGGTCCAGCCCGTGTTCCCTGGCCAGCCGCCGGACCAGCGGCGATATGACGGCAACCGGACCGTCAGCGACAGGCGCCCCGGCGACAGGCACCTCGGTGGCCGAAACCGCCGCCTTCACCGAACCGTCCACCGCCCGCACCCGTCCGCGGCGCCGCGCCACCGCCGTACCGGTGCCGTAACCGACCAGCACATTGCCCGAGCCCTCATCGGCGCCGCCGCCCGGGGCGTCCGGGTCGTCCGAACCCACCGGGTTCCCGGCGGCGTCGGAGTGCGAGCCCACCGCGACCGTGACCAGGGGGCGGCCCACGTCGAGGGTGTCGCCCTCGGCGCCGAAGCGGGCGGTCACGACGCCGCCGTAGGGGCAGGGGACCTCGACGACGGCCTTCGCGGTCTCGACCTCGACCACCGGCTGGTCGATGGCGACGACCTCGCCGACCTCCACCAGCCAGCGCACGATCTCCGCTTCTGTAAGCCCTTCGCCCAGGTCGGGGAGCGTGAATTCCTTGACGACGGCCATCAGCCCTCCCACTGCAAGCGGCCGACGGCGTCGAGAATCCGGTCGACGCCGGGCAGATGGTGCCGTTCCAGCATCGGCGGCGGGTAGGGGATGTCGAATCCGGCGACGCGCAGGACCGGCGCCTCCAGGTGGTGGAAGCAGCGCTCGGTGATCCGGGCCGCTATCTCGGCGCCCATGCCGCCGAAACCGGACGACTCGTGCACGACGACCGCCCGCCCGGTGCCGCGTACGGCCGCCGCGACCGTCTCCTCGTCGAAGGGCACGAGGCTGCGCAGATCGACCACGCCCAGGTCCCAGCCCTCCTCCTTGGCGGCCTCCGCGGCCTCCAGGCAGACCGGGAGCGAGGGGCCGTAGGTGACCAGCGTCGCGGTGCGCCCGGTGCGCCGCACCACGGCGCGGCCGATCGGCGGAACCTCGGCCGGCGCGGCCGGCGACCAGTCGGACTTGGACCAGTAGAGCCGCTTCGGCTCCAGGAAGACCACCGGGTCGTCGGAGGCGATGGCCGCCCGCAGCAGTCCGTAGGCGTCCTCGACGGTGGCCGGGGTGACCACGTGGAGGCCGGGGGTGTGCGCGTAGTACGCCTCGGAGGAGTCGCTGTGGTGCTCGACGCCGCCGATTCCGCCGCCGTACGGGATGCGGATGGTGATCGGCAGCGGCAGGGCGCCACGCGTGCGGTTGCGCATCTTCGCCACATGGCTGACGAGTTGCTCGAACGACGGGTAGGCGAAGGCGTCGAACTGCATCTCGACCACCGGGCGGAGCCCGTACATCGCCATGCCGACCGCCGCGCCGAGGATGCCCGCCTCGGCGAGCGGGGTGTCGGTGCAGCGGCTGTCGCCGAATTCGGCGGCGAGCCCGTCGGTGATCCGGAAGACGCCGCCCAGGGTGCCGATGTCCTCGCCGAGGACGTGGACGGAGTCGTCGGCCGTGAGCGCGTCACGCAGCGCCTGGTTGAGGGCCTGCGCCATGGTGGCGGGTTTGCGGGTGGGCGCGGCGGCGCGGCCCGCGGTCGGTGCGGCGGTGGTCATGACTGCCGCTCCGCTTCCAGCTCGGCCCGCAACTGGGCCTCCTGCTGCCGCAGTTGCTGCGTGGGCTCGGCGTAGACGTGGGCGAACAGCTCCATCGGGTCGAGCCGCGGATCGGCGTTCATCCGCTCCCGCAGGTCCGCCGCCATGGTCTCGGCCTCGTCGGCCGCGCTCCGCCTGACGTCGTCGTCGAGCAGTCCGCGGCCGGTCAGTTCCCGTTCCAGCAGGGCGATCGGGTCGTGCGCGCGCCAGGCGGCGACCTCGTCGTCGTCGCGGTAGCGGGTGGCGTCGTCGGCGTTGGTGTGCGCGTCCATCCGGTAGGTGACCGCCTCCACGAGCGTGGGGCCGCCGCCGTCCCTGGCCCGCCCGACGGCCTCGGTCAGGACCTCGTGCACGGCGGCCACGTCGTTGCCGTCGACCAGCCGTCCCGGCATCCCGTAGCCGACCGCCTTGTGGGCGAAGGAAGGGGCCGCGGTCTGTTTGGCGAGCGGTACGGAGATCGCGAAGCCGTTGTTCTGTACGAGGAAGACCACCGGGGCCTGCCAGACGGCCGCGAAGTTCAGCGCCTCGTGGAAGTCGCCCTCGCTGGTGCCGCCGTCGCCGACCATGGCGAGCGCCACGACGTCGTCGCCGGTCAGCCGGGCGGCGCGGGCCAGCCCGACCGCGTGCGGGAGCTGGGTGGCCAGCGGGGTGCTGAGCGGGGCCACCCGGTGTTCGTGGGGGTCGTAGCCGGTGTGCCAGTCGCCGCGCAGCAGTGTCAGCGCCTCGACCGGGTCCACGCCTCTGGCGACCACCGCGAGGGTGTCGCGGTAGCTGGGGAACAGCCAGTCACGGGGCCGCAGCGCGAGAGCGGCGGCGATCTCGCAGGCCTCCTGACCGGTGCTCGACGGGTAGACGGCGAGCCTGCCCTGCTTGGTGAGGGCGGTGGCCTGCCGGTTGTAGCGCCGGCCGCGGACGAGCTGCCCGTACAGCGTGCGGAGCAGGGCGGGGTCGAGCTCCGCGGCAGCGGGGGTGCCGAGCAGCCGGTACGGCTCCGGGTCGGGCAGCAGCGGCGCGGCTTCGGTGCGGGGGCGCCAGGCAGGGGTGTCCAGCACGGTCATCGCGAGCACCTCCTTGTGGTCGGTGACCGAAAAAGCGATCGGGCGTGAGCGGGTGTCGCTCCCTACCGATTGTTCGGTCGCCGGAGGCATTTTGGCTACAGGGTGGTTTCGCCTGTGGACAAACGGTTCTGCACAGCCTGAGATGGAGCCAGTACGTCCATGGTAAGGAGGCACGGGGGGATGGCGAGAGAACAGATGGCCGCACAGGACCCGGAGGTCCGACCGCTGGACCCGATCGACCGAACGATCCTGCGGCTGCTCCAGGAGGACGGAAGGGCCTCGATACGCTCCGTCGCCGAGCGCGTGCACGTCTCACGGGCGAACGCGTACGCCCGGATCAACCGGCTCATCGAGGACGGGGTCATCCGAGGTTTCACCGCTCGCGTCGACCACGAACGCGCGGGCCAGGGCGCGTCCGCGTACATCACGCTCAAGATCGTCCAGAATTCCTGGCGGACCGTCCGTGAACAACTCATCACTCTTCCGGGTGTTGCCCACATTGCCCTGGTAAGTGGTGATTTCGATGTTTTGCTGCTGGTCCACACCGCCGACAACCGGACTCTGCGCGAGCTGGTCCTGACCCGGCTCCAGGCCATCGAGGAAGTCCTCAGCAGCCGCACGCTGCTGGTCTTCGAGGAGACCGACCAGGTCGTCGGCGACTGAGGACCGGCGCCGGCCGCGACCAGCGCCTCCGGTCAGCCGCCGTACTTCTTGAGGAACGCCTTGACCTTGGCGTAGTTCGCCTCGTCGGACAGCATGCTCACGCCGTGGTTGAAGCCGCCGACGATCGTCAGGTCGTTCTCCTTCGCCTTCTTCGTCAGCTTGCTCAGCTCCTTCGTGGAGTCCTGGAAGGGGCTGTCCGATTCGGCGGCCATGTAGAAGACGGGCATCGTCAGATTCGGTACGACCATCGAGGCGTCCATGCCGGAGTACGTCGAGGGCGCGGACAGCGAGACGACCGCGTCCACCGGCGGCGTGATGGCGCCCGCGGCGGACAGCACCGCCGTACCGCCCTTGGACGCGCCGACCAGCAGCAGCTTCGTCACGCCCTTGGACCGCAGATAGGCCGCCGCCGCGGTGAGTTCCCGCACCTCGCTGCCCGCGGAGTTCACGGCCAGCACGCGGTAGCCGTCCGCGGCCAGGTCCTGCGCGTGCGGCACCCACTGGCAGACGTCCCCGTCCGCCTGGTGGGCCAGCACCAGCCCGGTGCCGCCGGTGCCGGTCAGGTAGCCCTCGACGTCCTGGCCGTCCCCGCCCGGGAAACTCACCGAGCCCGCCTTGGCCTGTTCGGGTGACAGGCAGCCGAAGTCGTTCACCGTGGCGGTGGGCGTGGGGGCGGGCGCGGCCCTGTCCTTGTCCTTGGCGCCCCCGCCGCCTCCGCACCCGGCCAGCAGCAGGAGGGAAACGGCCAGCGCGGAGGCGGCCACCGCCCGCACCGGCGGCCCGAATCGCGCGACAGATCGCTCAGCGGAGAACATGGCTGGATCGTGCCGGGGCCACCCCCGAGGGGTCAATGGTCTGGACCATCCGACCGCACGGTCGCTCGGCTCGCCGTCGCTACGTACGCAGCCCGTCGAACGCCAGCCGCACCACCGCGTCCGCCACCTGCTGCCGGTCGAGCGCGCCCTTGGCCTCCGGCCGGTACCACTCCACGATCGAGTTGATCATCCCGAAAAGCAGCCTGGTCGCCAGCCTGACGTCCACGTCGCCACGCAGATCGCCGTCCGCGACCGCCGCCTTCAACAGATCCGCCACCCGCTGGTCGAACTCCCTGCGCCGCTCCATCGCCCAGCGCTCGGTGTCGGTGTTCCCGCGCACCCGCAGCAGAAGGGTGACGTAGGGAAGTTCCGCCATCAGCACCTCTGTCGTACGCCGGGTGACGTACTCCAGGCGCCGCACCGCGCGGCCGTCGACCGCTCCGGGCTCCTCCAGGATGCCGAAGAGCCCCTCAAGGGCGCGGCCCACCGCCCTGTTCAGCAGTTCTTCCTTGCCGCGCACATGGTGGTAGATCGACGACTTCGAGATGCCCGCGGCGCGCGAGAGATGCTCCATGGACGTGCCGTCGTAACCGCGCTCGTTGAAGACCTCGACGGCGACGGCGAGCAGCGAATCCGGCGTATAGGTGTCGCGCTTGGGCATGGTCATGAGGAGATCATTCTTCCTCCGCCCTCGCGCGCCACAGCACTTCGACCGAAGGCGCGTAACGGCCGTTGGGGTAGTACGAGTGCAGCGACTCCAGCGTTTCGCGCACCCAGGACAGGGAGAGCCGCTCGCCCCATTGCAGCGGGCCCAGCGGGTAGTTCACACCGAGGCGCATGGCGGTGTCGACGTCGGCGGCGGACGCCACTTCCTTTGCGACGGCGTCGGCCGCGAGGTCCACCAGCATCGCGACCGTCCGCGCCACGATCAGTCCGGGGACGAGCCGGATGACGCTGACCTGCTTGCCGAGCGCCTGGAAGAGCCCGACGGCCTCCGCGAGCGCCGCGTCCGGCACCTCGGGGGTCCGCGCGAGCGCCATCCTGGTGGCCGTCGTGTAGTCGGCCGCCAGGTCGAACTGGATACCCGGCTCCAGAGTGCCGTCCGCCGGGTAGAGATACGTTCCGTCACTCAGCTCGAAGCCCTGGACGCCGTCGTCCTCGGTGACCTCGATCCCGGCCGCGCGCACCAGGCCGACGAGGGCCTCCGCGGGACCCAGATCGCCGTGCACCACGCGCCGCGGCGCGTCCGCGGGCTCCGCGGTGTGCGGTCCGGGCGCGGCGCCGGGCTCCGGCGCCGGTTCGTACACGAACCAGCCGCGGCCCGTCTTGCGGCCGAGGCGGCCGGACTCCACCAGGCGGCGCTGGGCGAGCGACGGCGTGAATTTGGGGTCGTGGAAGAACGACTCCCACACCGATCTGGTGACCGCCTCGTTCACGTCCTGGCCGATCAGGTCGGTGAGCGCGAAGGGGCCCATGGCGAAGCCGCCGCATTCGCGCAGCACCGCGTCGATGGTGGCGGGGTCCGCGGCCCGCTCCTCGTGGACGCGCAGGGCCTCGGCGTAGAAGGGGCGGGCGATCCGGTTGACGATGAAGCCCGGGGTGTCGGCGCAGCGCACCGGGGTCTTTCCCCAGGCGGCGGCCGTGTCGTAGGCGGTGTCGACGGCTGCGGGGTCGGAGGCGGCGCCCGCGACGACCTCGACCAGCGGGAGCAGCGGGGCCGGGTTGAAGAAGTGCAGGCCGACGAGGCGGCCGGGCAGCCGCAGGGCGCCCGCGACGGCGGTCACCGACAGGGAGGAGGTGTTGGTCGCCAGCAGGCAGCCGTCGCCGACGGTCTCCTCCAGTTCGGCGAAGAGCCGCCGCTTGACGGCCAGATCCTCCACGACTGCCTCGACGACGAGCGCGGCCGGTGCCAGGTCCGCGATGCCGTCGGCGGGGACGAGCCGGTCGAGCGCGGCCCGGTGTTCGGCCGTGTCGAGGCGGCCCTTCTCGGCCAGCCGGTCCAGCCGCGCCCCGACGCCCGCCGCGGCCTTCGCGGCCAGTCCCGGCGCGGCGTCGTACAGCAGCACGCGGTGCCCCGCGAGCAGCGCGACCTGCGCGATTCCCTGGCCCATGGTGCCTGCGCCGACGACGGCGACGACACCGCCGCGGTCAAGTGCGGTCACGGTGGCACAGCTCCTTCCCGAGGTACTGCGGAGATCCTGCCGGGTCTTTCCGAGTTATCCACAGGCCGGGACGTCCCTCTTGTCCCGACCGAACATTCGGTTAATCTAGCGTTGTCTCTGCTACTCAGCCCAGCTCGACGAGGAGTTGGTCCGCCATGTCCGCCACTGTCTCCGCCGTGACCTTGATCGAACGCCATCGTGACACGCTTGACAAGGCGCTCGATGCCGTCAGGACCCGGGCGTACTGGTCGCCCTACCCCGAGCACCCCAAGGCGTACGCCGACGCCGACGAGGGCAAGGCCGCCTTCGACGCGCTGCTCGGCCACCGCTTCGAGCTGGACCAGCCCGGCACGGACGGCTGGACGGGCGCCGAGCGCTCCCCGTACGGCCCGGACCTCGGCGTGGAGTACCCGCACCCCGATCCGGACGTGCTGCTGCCCGCGATGCGCGCCGCGATGCCCGCCTGGCGGGACGCGGGACCCGAGGCGCGTGCCATGGTGTGCCTAGAGATCCTGGCGCGGATCAACGCGCGGACGCACGAGTTCGCACACGCCGTGATGCACACCTCCGGGCAGGCGTTCACGATGTCCTTCCAGGCCGGTGGCCCGCACGCGCAGGACCGCGGCCTCGAAGCGGTGGCGTACGCGTACGTGGAGCAGGTCCGCACCCCGGAGACCGCGGAGTGGATCAAGCCGCAGGGCAAGCGCGACCCGCTCAATCTGCGGAAGTCCTTCACCGCGGTGCCGCGCGGCATCGGCCTGGTGATCGGCTGCAACACCTTCCCGACGTGGAACGGCTATCCGGGGCTCTTCGCCTCCCTGGCCACCGGCAACGCGGTGCTGGTCAAGCCGCACCCGCGCGCCGTGCTGCCGCTGGCCCTGACCGTACGGGTGGCGCGCGAGGTGCTGGCCGAGGCGGGCTTCTCGCCCGACCTGGTCTGCCTGGCCGTCGAGCGGCCCGGCGAGGGCCTGGCCAAGACCCTGGCGCTGCGCCCCGAGGTCCGGGTCATCGACTACACCGGCTCCACCGCCTTCGGCGACTGGCTGGAGGCCAACGCCCGCCAGGCGCAGGTCTTCACCGAGAAGGCCGGCGTCAACACCGTGGTGATCGACTCCACCGACGACTACCGCGGCATGCTCTCCAACCTCGCCTTCTCGCTGTCCCTCTACAGCGGCCAGATGTGCACCACCCCGCAGAATCTGCTGATCCCGCGCGACGGCATCGACACCGACGCGGGACGGCGGAGCTACGACGAGGTGGTCGCCGACATCGCGGGTGCGGTCGACGGGCTGCTCGGCGACGACGCGCGGGCCAACGCGCTGCTCGGCGCCCTGGTGAATCCGGACGTCAAGGCACGGCTCGACGCCGCCCCCGGGCTGGGCGAAGTCGCCCTCGCCTCCCGCTCGGTGACCCACCCGGACTTCCCCGACGCGGTCGTCCGCACCCCGGTGCTGGTGAAGCTCGACGGCGCCAAGCCGGACGCCGAGGCGGCGTATCTCTCGGAGTGCTTCGGCCCGGTCGCCTTCGCCGTGGCCGTGGACTCGACCGCCGACGCGCTGGAGCTGCTGCGCCGTACCGTCCGCGACAAGGGCGCGATGACGGTCGGCGGCTACACCACCTCCGCCGGGGTGGAGCGCGGCCTGGAAGAGGTCTGCTGGGAGGAGTGCGCGCAGCTCTCGCTCAATCTGACCGGCGGTGTGTACGTCAACCAGACGGCCGCCTTCTCCGACTTCCACGGCTCGGGCGGCAATCCGGCGGCCAACGCGGCGCTGTGCGACGGCGCGTTCGTCGCGAGCCGCTTCCGGATGGTGGAGGTGCGGCGGCCCGCCTGATCGCGGGGTTCAGGGGCGGCCGGGTACCCGCGGCGAGCGGGACGTGGCCGCCCAGTGGAAGAGCGCCATGCCGACGCTGGTGGCCAGGTTGTAGCTGGAGACCTGCGGACGCATCGGCAGCGCGACCAACTCGGCGGCGCGTCCGCGCAGTTCGTCGGAGACTCCGTGCCGCTCCGAGCCGAAGACGATGAGCGCGTCGTCGGGGAGTTCGACGGAGCGGATGTCCTTGCCCTCCGGGTCGAGGACGTACAGCGGTCCCGGCGGCAGCGCGTCGGCGGCCGTACGTTCCACCGCGGTCGCGTAGTGCAGTCCGGCGCCCGCGCGCAGGGCGTTGGGGTGCCAGGGGTCGAGATCGCCGGTGCTGACCACGCCGGTGACGCCGAATCCGGCCGCCAGCCGGATCACCGCCCCGACGTTGCCGAGATTGCGCGGGCTGTCCAGGACGACGACCGGTGCCTGCCGGGGCCGTTCGGCCAGCAGCGCCAGATTGGCCGCCCGGTCGCGCCGGTCGGCGAGCGCGGCCACCGCGGTGGGGTGCACCCGCGTCACCAGCCCGCGCAGCGCCGCGGCGGGGATCTCGGTGACGCGCGCCGCCAACTCCTCGGCCAGGTCGGGGGCCAGCTCCGCCGCGAGGCGCAGCACGGCCGCCTTGTCGCTGCTGACCGCGGTGCGCACGCGGGCGCCGAAGCGCAGCGCGTGCTTGAGGGCGTGGAAGCCGTCGAGCAGCACCGCGTCCGGCGCGGCGGCCTGCCAGGCGAGGACGGCGGCCGAGGCGCTTGCGGTGGCCGCGTCGGCCCCGGTGGCCTGAGCGGCTTCGGTCGCCGGGTCGGCTCCGGTCGCCGGGTCGGGTTCGGCTGCGGCGCCGGGCCGGTGGGCGGCCTCGTCCTCGGTCATGGTCTCAGCGTACGGTGCGGCCCGCCTGCCCGATCACGTCATGTCACGGCGCTGGGCGGCGGTGGTCCCACGGCCGGTTCCCCCGGCTCGGCGGCCGCGTCGTCGGGGGCGGTGCGCTGTCCGTGGACCACCGGCCGCGGGCGCGCGGCCCCCGGCCGCAGGCGCCGTACGAGCCGGTCCCCGGCCCAGACCAGGAAGGCCGTCGGCAGGAACACCGCGTCGGCGGCGATCATCGCGAGGGAGAAGAAGGGCAGGCCGAGCACGAGGGCGATCGAGGCGTGCTCCAGCATCATCGCGACCAGCAGCACGTTCTTCACCCGGCGGTTGAACAGGGTGAAGGGGAAGGCGACCTGGACGATGACCGTGCCGTAGGTGATGAGCATGACCATCAGCTCATTGCCCGCCAGGGCGTGCGACAGGGCGGGCCAGGGAGTGAAGTCGTCCAGATGGAGCGGGTAGTAGAGCGCGGTGCCGTCCTGCCAGCGGCTGCCCTGGATCTTGTACCAGCCCGCGGTGGAGTAGATCAGGCAGACCTCGGCGACGATCACGAGCATCGCGCCGTTGTGGATGACATTGGCGATGATGTCGAGCACGGTGCGCGGCTCGCCGGGCGCGACCCGCCGCACCGCCCACCACAGCGCCTGGGCCAGCCAGAACAGCCAGAACAGCACCGCCCATTCGGTGCTGAGCTTGCCGAACAGCGTCGCCGCCACGAGCGCGAAGCCGAACACCGCCCACAGGGCGACGCCGACCGGATCGGCGCCCGGCTCCGCGTCGGACGCGGAAGCGGCCGGCGGTCCGGCACCCGCCTCGGCCGCCTCTTCGCGGGCCGCGCGGCGCCGGTCGAGCGACCAGACCTGGCCGCAGCGGGTGAAGACGAGGTAGATCGCCATCAGGTGGATGACGTTGTCGCCGCCGTCGCCCTCGAAGACGCTGCGGTTCTGGAGGGACAGCACGCCGATCATGAAGAACACCGACGCGGTACGGGTCCGCCAGCCCAGGAGCAGCATCGCGCTGGCGACGATCGCGAAAGCGTAGACGCACTCGAACCAGGCGCGGCCGTCGTTCCACAGCAGCACGGTGAAGGCGTGGTTCCCGGCGACCAGCCGCTTGGCGAGGTCCCAGCTCCAGGGCGCGTCGGGACCGTACAGCTCGGCACGGTGCGGGAATTCGCGCAGCAGGAACAGCAGCCAGGTCAGCGAGAAGCCGATCCGGATGATCGCGCTCTGGTACGGGCCGACGGCCCGGCCGGTGATGGCGTTGATCCCCCGCGCGACGGCGCGGTCGAGTCCTTTGCCGAGTCCGGCGAACGGCGAGGGGACGAAGGAGTCGCGCGCGCTCACGATGCGTTCTCCTGACCGGCAGGGGCGGTGGTGACCGGCCACCAGGGCAGTTCCCGGTAGTAGGGCTGGGTGCTGGTCTGCTGCCCGTTGCCCGACGGCGGCGGGACCGCGGTGGTGGCGGAACGTGCCTGCACGCGGACGACGTCACCGCCGTTGAGCCGCGGGCCGAAACGCTCCTGCAAAATCCGCTGGAGATACGTACGGCTCATGTCGCTGCGGTCGCCGCCGGTGGGCTGCTCCTTGTCGTCATGGGTGTCGGTGTAGAAGCTCCAGGCGCGGCGCAGCTCGTTCTGCTGGGTGTGGCTGGGGGCGGGGTTGTGCCGCATCGCGGCGACGTCCATCGCGGTGAGGTCGACCCAGCCGGTGGTGGAGAGGCCGCCGTCGGGCTTGCGGACCTCGGCGCGGGCCTGCACATGGATGTTCTGTTGCAGCGGGTCGGGCGCGAACAGCTTCCAGTTCTGCTCGAACTCCGGATAGATGTAGTCGTCGACCGCCGCGCCGTGCTCCCTGCTGAGCGTGTTCGAGGGCGCGACGTGCAGGAACACCATGCCGAGGTGGTACAGCGCGCCCACGACGACCGCGCCGATCGCCAGGGCGACGGCTATGCGGGCGGGCGTGGACAGCGCCGCGGTCCGGGGCGGCGGCCCCTCGAATGACTCCATCGTCTCTCCGCTCTCACCCGTGCCGGGCACGCACGCCTGCCGGGCAGCACGCTACCCACCGCAGGTCCCGGCGGGGACCATACCGAGTTATCCACAGGCGTGGGAGGTGGCCTTGACACCCTTCGGCCCGCCACCGACCATGGAATGAACCGAACGATCGGTCGGTCGGTTGAGGAGTCGGCCGGTCGGTCGTCCGATGGAGCCGGCGACGGTGACGGGACGGGTGGCCGAGCCCGCGCCGAAGCCCGAGTGGCACGCCTGATGGCACCGATGACGGTGATGACGAAGGAGGGGTCCGCATGACGACGACGGCAGAGCCGACGGCGACCGCAGGAGAGGCGGTGGCGGCAGGGCAGGACGCCTTCCTGGCCGCGTTCGACGCCGCGGTGGCCGAGGACGCCAGGATCGAGCCGCGCGACTGGATGCCGGACGCCTACCGCGCCACCCTCGTCCGCCAGATGGCCCAGCACGCGCACTCCGAAATCATCGGGATGCAGCCGGAGGCCAACTGGATCAGCCGCGCGCCCTCGCTGCGCCGCAAGGCGATTCTGATGGCCAAGGTGCAGGACGAGGCCGGGCACGGGCTTTATCTGTACAGCGCCGCGGAAACCCTCGGGGTCAGCCGCGAGGAGCTGCTCGACAAGCTGCACGCGGGCCGCCAGCGCTACTCCTCGATCTTCAACTACCCCACCCTGAGCTGGGCGGACGTCGGCGCCATCGGCTGGCTGGTGGACGGCGCCGCGATCACCAACCAGGTGCCGCTGTGCCGCTGCTCCTACGGTCCGTACGCCCGCGCGATGGTGCGGATCTGCAAGGAGGAGTCCTTCCACCAGCGGCAGGGCTACGAGCTGCTGCTGACGCTCAGCCGCGGCACCCCGGCGCAGCACGCGATGGCGCAGGACGCGGTGGACCGCTGGTGGTGGCCCTCCCTGATGATGTTCGGCCCGCCCGACGACGAGTCCGCGCACTCCGCCCAGTCCATGGCCTGGAAGATCAAGCGGCACTCCAACGACGAGCTGCGGCAGCGCTTCGTGGACATCTGCGTCCCGCAGGCCGAGGTGCTGGGGCTCACCCTCCCCGACCCCGAGCTGCGGTGGAACGAGTCGCGGGGCGGCTACGACTACGGGGCGATCGACTGGACGGAGTTCCAGGAGGTGCTGCGCGGCAACGGGCCGTGCAATGAGGAGCGGATCGACCGGCGCCGCGCCGCACACGACAACGGCGCCTGGGTCCGGGAGGCGGCCACCGCATACGCGGCCAAGCACGGGGAGGCACGGGCATGACCGAGCAGACAGGCGGCGACTGGCCGCTGTGGGAGGTCTTCGTCCGCAGCCGCCGCGGCCTGAGCCACAGCCACGCGGGCAGCCTGCACGCGCCTGACGCGGAGATGGCGCTGCGCAACGCGCGGGATCTCTACACCCGGCGGGCCGAGGGCGTCTCGATCTGGGTGGTGCCGTCGTCCGCGGTCACCGCCTCCTCCCCCGACGAGAAGGACCCGTTCTTCGAGTCGGCCTCCGACAAGCCGTACCGGCACCCGACGTTCTACGAGATCCCGGAAGGGGTGAAGCACCTGTGAACACGGCACCGAACCCCGCACCGGGCCCGGCCACAGCTACGGCATCGGCCACGACCACGGCATCGGCATCGGCCACCGCGGCGCGCCCCGCACGGGCCTCCGCCCCCGCCGCGCTCGCGCTGGGCGACGACGCGCTCGTGCTCGCCCAGCGGCTGGGGGAGTGGGCGGGGAACGCGCCGGTCCTTGAGGAGGACGTCGCCCTCACCAATATCGCGCTCGACCTGCTGGGGCAGGCCCGCACCCTGCTCTCGCTGGTCGGCGACGAGGACGAGCTGGCGTTCGGCCGCGAGGAGCACGAATTCCGCAATGTGCAGCTCGTGGAGCGGCCCAACGGGGACTTCGCCGAGACGATCGTCCGGCAGCTCTTCTTCTCCGTCCACCAGGAACTGCTGTTCACCGCCCTGGCGGCCGGGGACGGCGAGCTGGCGCCGCTGGCCGCGAAAGCGGTGAAGGAGGTCGCCTACCACCGCGACCACGCCGAGCACTGGACGCTGCGGCTCGGCGACGGCACCGAGGAGAGTCACCGGCGCACGCAGCGCGCGGTGGACGGCCTGTGGCGCTACACCGGGGAGCTGTTCGAACCGCTCGACGGGCTCGGCGCCGACCTTCCGGCGCTGCGCGAGCCTTGGCTGGAGCGCGTCACCGACATCCTGCACCGGGCCACGCTGGAGATACCCCAGGGCGTCGACCGGACGCCGTGGTCGGCGGGGGCCGGACGGCAGGGTGTGCACACCGAGGCGTTCGGCCGGATGCTCGCCGAGATGCAGCACCTGCACCGCGCTCACCCGGGTGCGTCGTGGTGACCGGGAGCGCGCCCGCCGCCGAGGCGACGAGCGCGCTGGAGAAGGAGCTGCTGCGGCTGGCCGGAGCGGTGCCGGATCCCGAGCTGCCGGTGATCTCGCTGGCCGAACTGGGGGTGCTGCGCGACCTGCGGGTCACCGGGCCCGGCCGGGTCGAGGTCGAGCTGACGCCGACGTGGACGGGCTGCCCGGCCCTGGACACGATGGCCACCGACATCACCGAGGTGCTGACCGAGCACGGCATGTCGGACGTCGAGGTGCGCACCGTGCTCTCCCCCGCCTGGTCGACCGACGCGATCAGCGCGGAGGGCCGCCGCAAGCTCGCCGAGCACGGTGTGGCGCCGCCGCGCCCGCTGGCCGGCGCGCGACCGGCGGGCGACGGACCCGTCGCCGTGGAGCTGACCGTGCGCTGCCCGCACTGCGGCTCCACCGACACCCGACTGCTCAGCCCGTTCTCGTCCACCGCCTGCAAGGCGCTGCGCCGCTGCGAGTCCTGCCGCGAGCCCTTCGACCACTTCAAGGAGCTGTGAATGTTCCATTCGCTCCGGGTGACGGAGGTCAGCCCGCTCACGGACGACTCGGTGACCATCGCCTTCGAGGTCCCCGAGGAGCTGCGCGCGGAATACCGGTACGCGCCGGGGCAGCACATAGCGATCCGCCGGTTCGCCGACGGGCTGGAGATCCGCCGCACGTACTCGCTGTGCGACCCGGTGCTGCCCGAGGAGGGTTGCGGGAACGACGGCGTGGAGACCGGGCCGCGGACGCTGCGGGTGGGGGTGCGGCTGGTCGAGCAGGGGGAGTTCTCCACCTACGCGCTCAAGGAGCTGGCCGCGGGCGATGTGCTGGAGGTGATGACGCCCGCGGGGCGGTTCGTGCTGGAGCCGAGGCCGGGGCGGTTCGCCGCGGTGGTCGGCGGCAGCGGCATCACACCGGTGCTGTCGCAGATCGGCACCGCGCTGGCGCGTGAGCCGGGGGCGAGTTTCTGCCTGGTGCGCAGCGACCGTACGGCGGCGTCCACGATGTTCCTCGAGGAGGTCGCGGACCTCAAGGACCGCTGGCCCGACCGCTTCCACCTGGTGTCCGCGCTGTCCCGCGAGGAGCAGCAGGCGGGGCTGCCGTCGGGGCGGCTGGACGCGGAGCGGCTGACGGCGCTGCTCCCGGCGCTGATGCCGGTGGCGGCGGTGGACGGCTGGTATCTGTGCGGCCCGCTGGGACTGGTCGGCGCGGCCGAGCGGGCGCTGCGCACGCTGGGTGTCCCCCGGTCCCGCGTCCACCAGGAGATCTTCCACGTGGACGAGGTACCGGCGGCCGTCACCGCGGCCGAGCCGATACCCGGCGGCGGCACCGTACGGGCGACGCTCGACGGCCGTGGCGGTCAATGGCCGTCCCTGGCAGGGGAGTCGGTGTTGGAAACGGTGCTGCGCAACCGGTCGGACGCCCCGTACGCCTGCAAGGGCGGGGTCTGCGGGACCTGCCGGACGCGGCTGGTCAGCGGCGAGGTGCGGATGGACCGGAACTACGCGCTGGAGCCCGAGGAGACGGAGGCCGGATATGTGCTGGCCTGTCAGTCGCACCCGGTGACTTCCGTCGTCGAGGTGGACTTCGACGCCTGACCGCCCTAATCTGACGCATCGTCAGAATTGGTGGCGGGAGGAGCGGATCGTGGACTTCGGCTTCACCGAGGAGCAATTGGCGGCGGTCGAGGCGGCGAAGTCCGTCTTCTCCGGGGTGGCGGTGGACGGGGTGCCCAGCCCCGCGCTGACCCCCGGCGCGGTCGCCGAGGACTTCGACCGCGCGCTGTGGCGCAAGCTCGCCGACGGCGACCTGCTGAGCCTGACGCTGGACGAGGCGTACGGCGGGGCGGGGCTCGATCCCATCGCGCTCTGCCTCGTACTGCGCGAGGCGGGGCGGGTGCTGGCGCGGGTCCCGCTGCTGGAGAGCTGCGCCGGGGCGCTCGCCGTCCAGCGCTACGGCTCCGCGCCCCTGCGCGAACGGCTGCTGGCGGCGGCCGGTCGCGGCGAGACCGTCCTCACCGTCGCCGCCAACGGCCGCAGCGGGCACGACGGGGCCGAACTCGCCGTCCAGGCACAGCGGGCGGACGTCGGCGGCACCGACGGCGGCGGCTTCGTCCTCGACGGGGTGCAGACCGGGGTGCCGTGGGCGCAGAGCTGTGACCTGGTGCTGGTGCCCGCGCACACGGCGGACGGCGCGGCGGTGGTGGCCGTCGTTCCCCTGGCCGCGGACGGGGTGGCGCTTGCGGAGCAGGTCTCCACCAGCGGCGAGCGGTTCGCCGAGGTCACGCTGGACGGTGTGCGGGTGCCCGCGACGGATGTGCTGGACGCGGACGGCGCCTGGGAGTGGCTGCGGCAGGCGCTGACCGTCGGCACGTGCGCGCTGGCGCTCGGGCTGGGGGAGGCGGTGCTGGGGATGACCAGTGCGTACGCCTCGAAGCGGCAGCAGTTCGGGTATCCGATCGCCACGTTCCAGGCGGTCGCGGTGCAGTCCGCCGACCGTTACATCGACTTGCGGGCGATGGAGGCCACCTTGTGGCAGGCGGGCTGGCGGCTCAGCACCTCGGCGCCCGGACCTCTGCCGGTCGCGGGTGATGTGGCGGTGGCGAAGATCTGGGCGGCCGAGGGCGTCCGCAGGGTCGTACAGACCGCGCAGCACCTGCACGGCGGATTCGGCGCGGACACCGACTATCCGCTGCACCGGTACCACGCGTGGGCCAAGCAGTGGGAGCTGGCGCTGGGCCCGGCCGCGGCCCACGAGGAGGCGTTGGGCGACCTGATCGCCGCCCATCCGCTGACCACGTGACCCCTGCGGGGCCGCTTACAGGACGAAGCCGTCGCTGCCGCTGCCGTCCACCACCGGGCGGCCGGCGGCCTCCCAGTCGAGCATGCCGCCGCTGACGTTCACCGCGTCCACGCCCTGGGCGATCAGGTACTGCGCGACCTGGGCGGAGCGACCGCCGACGCGGCACACCACGTGCACCCGGCCGCCGTCCGGCACCTCACCGATCCGCGAGACGACCTCGCTCATCGGGATGTGCACGGCGCCCTCGGCGTGACCGGCCGCCCATTCCTCGTTCTCCCGCACGTCCAGCAGGATCGCGTCGGCCGGTACGGCGGCGGCATCCACCGCGGGCAGCTCAGAGCGGAACATCGGACGCGGCCTCCTGGGCACGAAATCGCGGCCCGCGAAACCGCGGCCCGCTCACCTTGGCTCACCAGATCACTGGCTGACCCGAAAAAACCTACCTCAGCCCCCAACCACCCCCCGCCCCGCCCGATTCCCCCGGGGTCCCCCGGCGCCCGCACCGGGCCCGGGCCCGCAAGAGGCGTCCGGGCGGAAGCTCGGGTCGTGCGAGCGGGCCGCGGGGCGCTATTCGGGGTCGCGGACCAGTTCCGCCAGGCGGGCCTCGCGTTGGGCGACCTGGGTCAGGAGCTGTTCGGCGATCTCGTTGAGGAGGGCGTCGGGATCGTCCGGGGAGAGCTTCATCATCTGGCCGATGGCGCTCTCGTCCAGCTCGACGGCGATGGCGGCGAGCTTCTCCTTGCGTTCGGCCAGCCACTCCAGCCGGGCGTAGAGGACCTCGGCCTCGCTCGGCAGCTCTTCGTCCGCGACGGGACCCGCGTCCCACTCCGCGGACAGGGCGCGCAGCGTGTCCTCGTCGGCGTAGGCGTACGCCTCGTTGACGCGCGCGATGAAGACGCTGCGGCGCTCCTTCTCCTTCTCGTCCTGGGCGAGGTCGGGGTGCGCCTTGCGGGCCAGCTCGCGGTAGAGGCGCTGCGCCTCCTTGCCGGGGCGGACGCGGCGCGGCGGGTTCGGGTCGTCGACCGGCCGTACCCCGTCCGTGCCGAGCAGCCCGCCGAACAGCTCCTCGACGCCCGGCATCGGCATCACCAGCGCCCTGGCCTCCCAGGCACGCTCGATGTCCTCCCGCTCACCGCTGTGGGCGGCGACGGCCTCCGCGACCAGCGCGTCCAGCTCGTCCAGCCGCGCGTACATCGGGCCGAGCCGCTGGTGGTGCAGCCGGGAGAAGTTCTCCACCTCGACCCGGAAGGTCTCGACCGCGATCTCGAATTCGATCAACGCCTGCTCAGCCGCGCGTACCGCCTTCGCCAGCCGATCCTGCGAGCCGGGCTCGGAGGGTCCGGCGAAGGTGGCGGAAGAGGCGGAGGACTCGGTTCCTGAGCTGTTCGTCACTCGGACAGCCTAGGCCCTGCACGGTCGATCTTCGCGGGGCCGCGGGGCGCGGGAGCGCCCGCCCGCACGGATCACGCCACGGCGCCCCGCCCACCTGCACCGACCCGCGCGCCCGCCCCCGTACGGGCTCGCGCCGCCCCGCCCGGACACCGCCCGGACAACCCGGACGCCCCAGGCAACCCGGTTCCCCGGACACCCCGGCCGGGGAACCCCCTACACCCCCAGCTCCGCCGGCAGCCGCCCCGACCGGACCGCCGCCAGCAGCTCCGCGTGGTCCGCCTCCGTACGGTCCGCGTAGCCGGCGGCGAAGTCCGCGACGGCCTCGTCCAGCGCCTCGCCCTTGCCGCAGTAGCCCGCGATCAGCCGTGGGTCGGCGCTGTGGGCGTGCGCCCTGGCCAGCAGGGCGCCGGTCATCCGCCCGTAGTCGTCGAGCAGGCCCGGCTCCAGCCCGGCGGGATCGACGCTGCCCTTGCGGTTCCTGAACTGCCGCACCTGGTACGGCACCGCGTCCACGTCCGTCCACCCCAGCAGGAAGTCGCTGACCACCTGCATACGTTTCTGGCCCAGCACCACCCTGCGGCCCTCGTGCCCCACCGGATCGGCCGGAAATCCGGCCTTGGCCACGTACGGCAGCAGCGCCGACGCCCTGGCCTCCTTGATCTGGAGCACCAGCGGCTCCCCCAGGTGATCGAGGAGCAGCACCACGTACGAGCGGGTGCCGACGCTTCCGGTGCCGACGACGCGGAAGGCCACGTCGTGGACGGCGTAACGGGCGAGCAGCGGCAGCCGGTCCTCGCCGACCGTCCGCAGATAGCCGTCCAGGGCGCCCGCCACCGCCGCCGCCTCGCGGTCCGCGACCCGGCGCAGCACGGGCGGCGCGTCGGTGAAGCGCCGCCCGCCGCCGTCCACGGCCGCCGTGGCCTTCGCCGCGAATCTGGCGCTGGTGTTGCCCATGGCCTTCGCCGAGACCCGCTCGATCGTGCCGAGCAGGTCGCGGGCGTCGGCGTGGGTGACCAGTTCCTCGTCGGCGATGGCGTTCCACGCGTCGAGCACGGGCAGCTTCGCCAGCAGCCGCATGGTCCGCCGGTACGCGCCCACCGCGCCGTACGCCGCCGCCCGGCACACGTCCTCGGCCGCGCCCGCCTCCCGCCCGGCCAGCACCAGCGAGGCCGCGAGCCGCTTGACGTCCCACTCCCAGGGGCCGACGACGGTCTCGTCGAAGTCGTTGATGTCCATGACGAGACGGCCGCGGGCGTCGCCGTAGAGGCCGAAGTTCGCGGCGTGCGCGTCACCGCAGATCTGCGCGCCGACACCGGTCACGGGGCTGTCGGCGAGGTCGGCGGCCATCAGCCCGGCGGACCCGCGCAGGAAGGCGAAGGGGCTCGCCGCCATACGGCCGACACGCAGCGGTATCAGCTCGGGTATCCGGCCGGCGTTGGAGTCGTGGACGGCCCGGAGCGCGGCCGAGGTCCGGGGCGCGGCCGCCGCGAGCGCACCGGCCACCGCAGGGACGACATCCGCCGTGTCGCGCCACATGCCGGAGGGCGGCCGGCCGTGCGCGGCGCGCGGCACCTTCTCCCGCAGCGCCTTCCCCGCCCGCTTCGGCGACGCCCCGTGCGGCCATCGCGCGAATCCCGCCACATGCGGCACTCTCGAATCCATCGGTCACCCTCCCCACCGCCCACGTCAACGGACGGACGCCAAATCCCCACCGCTGGGGGTAATCCAGCCAATAGGTCGACCCCGCACAGGGTTTCGTGCTTGCCTTGACGTCAGGACCCTACTCAGCGCCGAACCGCAGGTGCACGACGTTGGACGAGATCACCCGGCAGCCCGCAGCCAGCGACGCAGAACACCGGACGGACCGCTCCGCCCGCTACGAACAGCGCGAACAGCAGGACCTCCACGACCAACCGGAGCATCCGGAACCCCGGGCCGACGAGTCGGCACAGGCAGACCGGCCGCGCCAGGGCACCGAGCGGCACCCACGGCGCGACCCCCCTGTCTCCGACCACCCGCCGACCGGTGGCAGCGACACCAGCAGCCGTACGGAGGACATCGATACGGACAGGGCCGGTACGGAGCACGCCGGTACGGACAGCGTCCGTACGAGCATCGACGCGCCCCACAGCGCAGGTCACGACAGCGCGGGTCCCCACACGCGAGAGTCCAACGGCCAAGGTCCCCATGCCCACGGCCCCACCACCCAAGCCCCCGGCGGCCGGAGCACCAACGGCCGGAGCCCCCTCGGCGACGGCCTCACCGGCGTGGCCGCCCTGCTGCGCCTCGCCGTCCTCTGCGTCGACCCCGACGGCCGGATCTCGTACTGGAACCGCGGGGCGGAGGAGCTGTTCGGGCACCGCTGGGATTACGTCTTCGGCCACCGGGCCTCGGGGCTGCTGACGCCCGCCCGGTCCGCCGCGGGCGTCGCGCGCACCTCGTCCTCGCCGCACCAGGACACCCTCGACCTGCTGGACGACCTCACGCATCCCGCGTGGGCGGGCGCGCTCGCGGCCACCGACCGGGACGGCGCGCTGAAGGACGTCCTGTGGTGGACGTACCGCGTCGCCGAGCCGGGCGGACTCAGCCTGCTGGCCATCGCGGCGCACGCGAAGCCGCTGCGCACGGGCGGCCTGCGGATCGCGCTCGGCGGTCGCCTGCTCCCCTACACCGCGGAAGGCCCGCAGCGTCAGGACATCTCGGTGGCCGCCGTCCTGGGCAGCGTCGCCGACCCGGCGCAGGCGCTGGCCCTCGCGGCCCGGCTGGGCACCGTACTGCCCGGCGTCAGCGCGGGACGGCTCGACCGGCTCGTCCGGCAGATCGCGCCGCTCGGTCCCCCGGCGCTCGAAGTGGACGGCGGCACACGGCTCCCGGTCACCCCGCACGACTACGCCCGCATCGCTGCCGCCGCCCGCGCCGACCAGCAGGGCCCGTCCCTGCGCAGGGAGTTGCTGCCCGGCCCGCGCCCCGGAGCGGAGCACGGCCCCGGCCCCGGCCCCGGCCCCGGCCCCGGCCCCGGCCCCGATCAGACTCCCGGACAGACTCCCGGACACGCCGCCGCGTACGGCCCCGGCCACGACCCCGAGTACGTCCACGGGGCGAGCGGCGGCGCGGAGGCCACCCCCGCAGGCGACCGTTCCAGCGCCTCGGCGCTGACCGCCGTGCCCTTCGCCTCCCTCACCTCCCTGACCTCCGACCTCGGCCCCAACGGCTCGGCGGACGCCCTCACCGGCCAACAGCCGCTGTTCCCGACCGAGTTCACACCTGGTCTCGCCCCCGGCTTCGCGCCCGGCCTCGCCCCGGTCCTCAGCGGCCCGCCGTCCGTCCAGCCGCTCGGCACGCCACCGGGCCAGGTTCCCTTCGGCCAACCGCCCTTCGGCCAGGCCCCGTTCGGACACGAACCCGGCGGCCCCGCGTCCGGCGCCCACCCGCTCGGCGGCCACGTACTCGGCCGCCCCTACGGCTCCCACCTGCCGGGCACCGCGCTGGACGAGCAGTTGGCGCTGCTGCGCGAGACCGGCGCGGTGGTCGGCTCCACGCTCGACCTCCAGACCACCGCCCGCGAGCTGTGCGCGGTGACCGTGCCGCGCTTCGCGGACTTCGCGGCCGTCCTGATCGTGGACCAGCTCTTCTCCGACTCCGAGCCGCCCAAGGACGACCGCCCGGCCGCCACCGTGCTCGTCCGGCGCGTCGCCATCGCCCACGACGGACCGCCCGGACCATGGGAAACGGCCCTGCCGGAGGGCGAGTTGCTCTCGCTCGCCGTCGACGGGATCGTGCCCCGGCTCGGCGACCACGTCCTCGTCCCCGTCGTGGACTCCTCGGTCGCACCCGACATAGCGCTCGACCTCGGCGTGCCCGCGCTCGGCCCGCTGCTGCCCGGACACTCGATGATCGTGGCGCCGCTCACCGCGCGCGGCACCGTACTGGGCCGGGTCTGCTTCCTGCGCGGCCCCGGCCGCCGCCCGTTCGACGCGCGGGACGCCGCCACGGCCACCGAGGTCGTCGCGCGCGGCGCCGTCCACATCGACAACGCCCGCCTGCACCGCCAGGAATCGCGTGCCGCCGCCACGCTGCAACGCTCGATGATGCCCACCCGGCCGCCACGGATTCCCGGTGTCCGGATCGCGCACCACTACATGCCGGGCGACCGGCAGGCCCAGGTCGGCGGCGACTGGTTCGACGCCATCCAACTGCCCGGCGGGCGCGTGGCGTTGATCGTCGGCGACGTGATGGGCCACGGCCTTCAGGCCGCGGCCGTGATGGGCCAGTTCCGTACGGCGGTCATCACCATGGCCGCCCTGGACCTGCCGCCCGCCCAGTTGCTGCGGCACCTGGACAACCTCGCGCACCGGCTCGGCACCGAACACCTCGCCACCTGCGTCTACGCCGTCTACGACCCGATCCACCGCAGCCTCACGCTCGCCAACGCCGGTCACATCCCACCGGTCCTGGTCGGATACGACGGGCGCGGCGAGCTGCTGGAGATCCCCGGCGGCGCGCCGATCGGCGTCGGCGGGGTGCCGTTCGAGACGGTGGAGATCCCCGTGCCCGACGGCAGTTGGCTGGTGCTGTGCACGGACGGCCTCGTCGAGGTGCGCGGCCAGGGCATAGACGCGGGGCTCGCCGCGCTGTGCGCCACCGTCATCGAGCCGGAGCAGACCCCCGAGGACGTCTGCGCGCAGATCCTCGCGCGCCTGCACTCGGAGGACCGCAGGGACGATGTGGCGCTGCTCGTCGCCCGGTTCGAGGGCATCGCGTCGCAGGACGTGGCCGAGTGGACGCTGCGGCTCGACCACGCCGAGGTCGCCACCGCCCGCGACCTGACCCGCCGCCAGCTCGCCGTGTGGGGCCTCGAACGCCTCAGCGACACCACGGAGTTGCTGGTCAGCGAGCTGGTCACCAACGCGATCCGGGCCGCCTCGTACGAGGTCGAGCTACGGCTGATGCGGGTCGGGAAGCTGCTGGTCGAGGTCAGCGACGACAACCACAATCTGCCCCAGTTGCAACGCGCGGACGCCGACGACGAGCAGGGGCGCGGGCTGGCGCTGGTGTCGAATCTGTCGCGGCGCTGGGGCACCAGCAGGAAGGCGGTCGGGAAGGTCGTCTGGTTCGAACTTCCGTTGCCCGCTTGATACCGTTGCGTCCCACAACGGCGCAGGTGGAGACGGGATGGAGTGGCCGCGATGTCCGCACGGGAGGCGTCCGTGGAGAGCATCCAGCGGGAGCTGACCGCCTTCGCGCGCCGGGCGCGTGCCACGGCCGCGCGCATGCACCCCGAGCTGTCGCTGGTGTCGTTCACCATCCTCGCGCACCTGGAGGAGCAGCAGGGCTGCCGGGCGACGGACCTCGCCGCGCACTATCTGCTCGACAAGTCCACGGTCAGCCGCCAGGTGGCCGCGCTGGAACGGCTCGGGTACATCGAGCGCCGGGTGGACGCCACCGACCACCGCGTGCAGGTACTGCACCTCGCGCAGCACGGGATCGAGACGCTGGCCGCGGCGCGGGTCAGCCGCAAGGAGATCTTCCAGGAGCGGCTGGCCGCCTGGGACCCGGAGGATCTGGCGCGCTTCGCCGAGTATCTGGTCCGCTACAACGCGGACGCGGCGGCGCACCCGCTGCCGTAACCCGCAGGCGGGCCCGTCATACAAGGGCCCGTAAAGCACGGGCTCGTCACGCGCAGGCTTGTAAGCACGGGCGCTCCAAGCGAAAACGGCCCCGCCCGCGACCTGCACGGTCGCGGGCGGGGCCGCTACGAGCCCGACTCTACGTCAAGCGCCGCGTCGGAACGACGGCGTTACGTCAGAGGTTGACGCCGAAGTCCTGGGCGATACCGCGCAGGCCGGAGGCGTAGCCCTGGCCGACGGCCCGGAACTTCCACTCGGCGCCGTTGCGGTACAGCTCGCCGAAGACCATCGCGGTCTCCGTGGAGGCGTCCTCGGTGAGGTCGTAGCGGGCGATCTCGGTGCCGCCGGCCTGGTTGACGACGCGGATGAACGCGTTGCGCACCTGACCGAAGCTCTGCTGACGGCTCTCGCCCTCGTAGATCGAGACCGGGAAGACGATCTTGTCGACCTCGGCGGGCACGGTGGCCAGGTTGACCTTGACCGCCTCGTCGTCGCCCTCGCCCTCACCGGTGAGGTTGTCACCGGTGTGCTCGACGGAGCCGTCCGGGCTCTTGAGATTGTTGAAGAAGATGAAGTGCTTGTCCGACAGGACCTTGCCCGTGGCGTCGAGCAGCAGCGCGCTCGCGTCCAGGTCGAAGTCCGAACCGGTGGTCGTGCGCACGTCCCAGCCCAGGCCGACAGTGACCGCCGTGAGTCCGGGGGCCTCCTTGGTCAGTGAGACATTGCCGCCCTTGGAGAGGCTGACACCCATGGTGTATCTCCCTGCTCAATCCGGCGCGGGCCGCGCCACTTGACGATTCCTTTGCCCAATGACTCCAACGCACACCACCCTGCACCGGTTCCCGTCCCGATGCCACCGTTCGCCGCCGTTCGATCCCCCCGGCCTTCAGTACGTCACCGTGATGCGCCGCGCGGGGCCGTCCACCGTGAGATCCGCCGGGGGGAAGGTGACCTGCCGGCCGGAGGCGGCCTGTCGGGGAATGAGAAACGGACCCCCGGCCGCGACTTTCGTCACTTCCGGAGGCCCGTTTCGTCGGTACCTCTTTGTGCGCGAGGGGGGAGTTGAACCCCCACGCCCTTTCGGGCACTGGAACCTGAATCCAGCGCGTCTGCCTATTCCGCCACCCGCGCATGGGTGTTGCCGTTTGATTCTCACACACGGTCCGGACTGGTGGGTCCGGGTGGTGTGGGAGGGCCTCCCGACATGCAGAAGATTAGCACGAGGTCCGGGGTGGAATCACATGCGTTCGGGCGGCCCGGGGAGTGCCGGGGGCCGGGCGGGGGCAGGTGGGAGAAGGACCCGGGGCCGGTGCGGGACACTGGGAGGGACAGGGCGGCGGTGAACGACGGCGAACCGGGCACCATGGACAGAACGCGCATCTACCATCCCAGTGGGAGACGGCGGAGGAGGCGCGGGCGGTGTGAGGGTTGACACTGCCCGGTCCAGGGGATTCGGGGAACCACAGGTTTTTCCCGCGCGTGGATACGATCAGTAAGCAGTATCGGAAATCGTTGGGCCGGAAGGTCGCGAGGAGGGAGGTGCCCCGTGGGAGTACTGAAGCGCTTTGAGCAGCGCCTGGAGGGCCTGGTGAACGGCACCTTCGCCAAAGTGTTCAAGAGCGAGGTGCAGCCCGTCGAGATCGCGGGCGCGCTCCAGCGCGAGTGCGACAACAACGCCACGATCTGGAACCGTGACCGCACCGTCGTCCCCAACGACTTCATCGTGGAGCTCAGCTCCGGCGACTTCGAGCGGCTGAGCCCGTACGCGGTGCAGCTCGGCGACGAGCTGGCCGGAATGGTCCGCGACTACGCCAAGCAGCAGCGCTACACCTTCATGGGCACCATCAAGGTGCACCTGGAGCGGGCCGACGACCTGGACACCGGGCTCTACCGGGTGCGCAGCCGCACGCTGGCCTCCAGCGAGTCGCAGCACCAGGGCGGCACACCGCAGGCCGCCCACCAGGCCCCGGCCGCCCCCTCGTACCAGCAGAGCCCGCAGCACCAGCCGCCGGCGCCGCAGCGTCCGACGTACGCGCAGCCCGGCGCACCGCAGCGGCCCTCGGGCCCGCCGCCGATGCCCGCGGCCCCGCCCCCCGGCGGCGGCGGCGCCCGGCACGGTGTGGCGCCCGTCACGCGGCTGCCCGGCACCGGCGCTCCCGCGGGGGCCCCCGGCGCGGCCACCCGCCGCTGGATCGAGATCAACGGCAACCGCCACCAGATCTCCCGCTCGACGCTCGTTCTCGGCCGTTCCACCGAGGCCGACGTGCGGGTGGACGACCCGGGCGTATCGCGCAAACACTGCGAGATCCGGGTCGGAACGCCGTCCGTGGTCCAGGACCTCGGGTCGACAAACGGCATTGTGGTGGACGGACAGCACACCACGCGCGCTACGCTCCGCGACGGCTCCCGCATTGTCGTGGGGAGCACCACCATCGTGTACAGGCAAGCCGAAGGGTGAAGCGGGGGCAATGTCAGAGCTGACCCTGACGGTCATGCGGTTGGGTTTCCTCGCCGTTCTGTGGCTGTTCGTGATCGTCGCGGTGCAGGTCATCCGCAGCGACCTCTTCGGTACCCGGGTGACCCAGCGAGCGGCGCGCCGCGGGGACGGCCAGTCGCGCCCTCCGCAGCAGCGCCAGCAGCAGGCCGCCGCCGCGCAGGCCCAGCCGCGGCAGCAGCCGCAGAACAACCGCCAGCGCCGCGGCGCCCCCACCAAACTGGTGGTCGCCGAGGGCTCGCTCGCGGGGACGACGGTCGCGTTGCAGGGCCAGACGATCACCCTCGGCCGGGCACATGACTCGACGATTGTGCTCGACGACGACTACGCGTCCAGTCGGCATGCCAGGATCTACCCGGACCGCGACGGCCAGTGGATCGTCGAGGACCTCGGATCCACGAACGGCACCTATCTGGACCGGAACCGGCTGACCACGCCGACCCCTGTCCCGCTGGGTGCGCCGATCCGCATCGGCAAGACCGTCATCGAGCTGCGGAAGTAGTCGCACTATGGGCGAGCGGAGCCACGACGCGCGAGCGAGAGGGTGGGCAGCGTGCGGATGTACCCGGAGCCGACGGGGGAGGTGCGCATGTCTTTGAGCCTGCGTTTCGCCGCCGGTTCGCACAAGGGCATGATCCGCGAGGGGAACGAGGACTCCGGCTACGCCGGTCCGCGTCTGCTCGCGATTGCCGACGGCATGGGCGGACAGGCCGCCGGTGAGGTCGCCTCGTCCGAGGTGATCTCCACCATCGTCACGCTCGACGACGACATCCCCGGCTCCGACATCCTCACCTCGCTCGGCACCGCCGTGCAGCGGGCCAATGACCAACTGCTGCACATGGTCCAGGAGGACCCGCAGCTCGAAGGCATGGGCACCACGCTGACCGCGCTGCTGTGGACGGGCCAGCGGCTCGGCCTGGTGCACGTCGGCGACTCCCGCGCGTATCTCCTCCGGGACGGCGTCCTCACCCAGATCACCCAGGACCACACCTGGGTGCAGCGGCTGGTCGACGAGGGCCGGATCACCGAGGAGGAGGCCACCACCCACCCGCAGCGCTCCCTGCTGATGCGCGCCCTGGGCAGTGGCGAACACGTCGAGCCCGACCTGTCGATCCGCGAGGTGCGGGTCGGCGACCGGTATCTGATCTGCTCCGACGGCCTGTCCGGCGTCGTCAGCCACCAGACGCTGGAGGACACCCTCGCCGGGTACCAGGCGCCGCACGAGACCGTGCAGGAGCTGATCCAGCTCGCGCTGCGCGGCGGCGGACCCGACAACATCACCTGCATCGTCGCGGACGTGCTGGACACCGACGACGGCGACACGCTGGCGGCGCAGCTCAACGACACCCCGGTGGTCGTCGGCGCGGTCGCCGAGACCCAGCTCCCGCTGAGCGACCCGCGGCACCTCCAGACCCCGGCGGGACGCGCCTCCGAGCTCGGCCGTACGCCCCCGCCGCAGCAGCAGGGCCCCGCGGGCTCCTTCGGCCCGCCCGGCAGCGGCGACCCCGGCGCGGCCGGCGCCGCGCCGCTGGGCACCTTCGGGTCGTACGACGACGACGACGGCCAGACAAAGGCCGCCAAGACCCGTAAGTGGCCCAAGCGCACGGCGATCACCGTCATCGTGCTCGCCGTCATCGCCGGCGGTCTGTACGGCGGTTACGCGTGGACGCAGACGCAGTACTACGTCGGCGCCAAGGGCAACCACGTCGCCGTGTACCAGGGCATCGACCAGAAGCTGGCCTGGATCAAGCTGTCGAAGGTCCACAAGGACCGCCCCGACATCGAACTCAAGTACCTACCGGCCTACCAGCAGAAGCAGGTCCAGGACACCATCGCGCTCAGCAGCCTCGGCCAGGCCAACGACAAGGCCGACGAGCTGGCGACGCAGGCCGGTGTCTGCAAGAAGGTCGCGACGGCCAAGACCCTCGCCGACCAGGCCAAGGCGGCGGCGAAGGCCGCCGAGGACAAGATGCCCGCAGCGGGCACCACCGGCACGCCGGGTACGAAGAAGAGCAGCGCCACCCCGACTGCGGACCCCACGCCGCCGCTGACGCCCGACGAGAAGAAGCTGGCCCAGCAGTGCGGTACGAGCCAGCAGTAGCGGCTGGTCGCGCACCGGAAACCCCCCGGGGACCGGCGAGCGCGCCGGCGGCGGGACCAGCAGGAGGAGTCGGCTCGTCATGAGCGCCAGCAACACCACCACCATCACGTCGATCGGCGCGCCCAACCGTCGCAACACCGAACTGGCGCTGCTGGTCTTCGCGGTGCTCATCCCGGTCTTCGCCTACGCCAACGTCGGGCTCGCCAAGAACGACTCGGTCCCGGCGGGGCTGCTCAGCTACGGCCTCGGCCTCGGCCTGCTCGCGGGGATCGCGCACCTGCTGGTCCGTAAATTCGCGCCGTACGCCGACCCGCTGATGCTGCCGATCGCCACGCTGCTCAACGGCCTCGGCCTGGTGCTGATCTGGCGGCTCGACCAGGAGCCGTCGCTGGGCAAGGCCATGGCGCCCAACCAGCTCATGTGGTCCACGCTCGGAGTGGCGCTCTTCGTCGGCGTCCTGGTCTTCCTCAAGGACCACCGCATCCTCCAGCGGTACACGTACATCTCGATGATGGTGGCGCTGGCCCTGCTGGTCGCGCCGATCTTCTTCCCCGGGGTGAACGGCGCGAAGATCTGGATCACGCTGCCGGGCATCGGCTCGCTCCAGCCCGGTGAGTTCGCGAAGATCGTCATCACCGTCTTCTTCGCCGGATACCTGATGGTCAAGCGGGACGCGCTGGCGCTGGCCAGCCGCCGCTTCATGGGCCTGTACCTGCCGCGTGGCCGCGACCTCGGCCCGATCCTGGTGATCTGGGGCATCAGCCTGCTGATCCTGGTCTTCGAGACCGACCTCGGCACCTCGCTGCTCTTCTTCGGCCTGTTCGTGATCATGCTGTACGTCGCCACCGAGCGGACCAGCTGGATCGTCTTCGGCCTGCTGCTCAGCGCGGGCGGCGCGGTCGTCGTCTCCTCGATCGAGCCGCACGTCAAGGAGCGCGTCCACAACTGGCTGCACCCGCTGCAACTGGCGTCCAACGGCGGTGTCACCGAGACCGCGCAGACGATGTACGCGTTCGGCTCCGGCGGCATCTTCGGCTCGGGGCTCGGCCAGGGCTACTCCCGGCTGATCGGCGGCATCGCCCCGAAGAGCGACTACATCCTCGCCACCGTCGGCGAGGAGCTGGGCCTGGCGGGCCTGATGGCCGTCCTGCTGCTGTACGCCCTGCTGATCGAGCGCGGTGTGCGGACTGCCCTCGCGGCCCGCGACCCGTTCGGCAAGCTGCTGGCGATCGGCCTGTCGGGCGCCTTCGCGCTCCAGGTCTTCGTGGTCGCGGGCGGCGTCACCGGGCTCATCCCGCTGACCGGCATGACCATGCCGTTCCTGGCACAGGGCGGCTCCTCGGTGATCGCCAACTGGGCGCTGGTCGCGATCCTGCTGCGGATCAGCGACACCGCCCGCCGTCCGGCCCCGAGCCCGGCCCCCTCCCCCGATGCCGAACCGACCCAGGTGGTGCGCACCCAGTGAACAAGCCTCTCCGACGGGTCGCGGTCTTCTGCGGCCTGCTCGTCCTCGCCCTTCTGCTGCGCGTGAACTACGTGCAGTTCGTCCAGGCCGACCAGCTCTCCAACGACGTGCACAACCGCCGGGTCGCCATCAACCAGTACGCGCAGCCGCGCGGTGACATCATCGTCGACGGCGGCAAGGCGATCACCGGTCACACCGAGACCACGGGCAGCGACTTCAAGTTCAAGCGGACCTACGTCGACGGCCCGATGTGGGCGCCGGTCACCGGCCACGCCTCGCAGGCGTTCGGCACCACCTTCCTCGAAGGCGTCGAGGACAAGTTCCTCACCGGCAACGACGACCGGCTGTTCTTCAACCGCACCATCGACCTGCTGACCGGCAAGGAGAAGCAGGGCGGCAACGTCGTCACGACACTGAACGCCAAGGCGCAGAAGGCCGCGTTCCAGGGCCTGGGGAACAAGAAGGGCGCGGTCGTCGCGCTCGACCCCGGCACCGGCGCGATCCTGGCCATGGCGAGCACCCCGTCGTACGACCCGTCGACCATCGCGGGCAACTCCAAGACCGACGAGAAGAACTGGGTCGCGCTCGACAAGAAGAACGACCCCGACGACCCGACGCAGAACCGCGCGCTGCGCCAGACGTACCCGCCGGGTTCGACGTTCAAGCTGGTGACGGCCGCCGCGGCGCTGGAGAACGGCGCGGTGACCGACATCAACGCGAAGACCGACACCCCGCTGCCCTACATCCTTCCCGGCACCACGACCCCGCTGAAGAACGAGGGCAACATCCCCTGCAAGGAAGCGTCGCTGATCGACGCGCTGAGGGTTTCGTGCAACACCGTCTTCGGCCACCTGGGCGCGGACAAGGTGGGTCTCCAGGCGATGGTCGACGAGGCGGAGAAGTTCGGCTTCAACAAGGAGCAGTTCGTCCCGGTCCGCGCGAACGCCAGCAACTTCGACACCAAGATGACCAAGGACCAGGTCGCGCTCTCCTCCATCGGCCAGTTCGACACCGCGGCCACTCCGCTCCAGATGGCGATGGTCGCCTCGGCCATCGCCAACAACGGCAAGCTGATGAAGCCGTACATGGTCGACAAGCTGGTGGCGCCGAATCTGAGCACCATCTCGCAGACCAACCCGAGCGAGATGTCGCAGCCGCTGTCGCCGGAGAACGCGCAGAAGCTCCAGACGATGATGGAGACGGTGGTCAACTCCGGCACCGGCACCAACGCCAAGATCTCCGGCGTCAAGGTCGGCGGCAAGACCGGCACCGCGCAGAACGGCATCAACAACGAGGGCACGCCGTACGCCTGGTTCGTCTCGTACGCGATGACCGACCAGGGGTCGCCGGTCGCCGTCGCGGTCGTCGTCGAGGACGGTGCGGCCAACCACGACGACGTCAGCGGTGGCGGTCTGGCCGCGCCGATCGCCAAGAAGGTCATGGAGGCCGTCCTCAACAAGTGAGGGCCGACCACCCGGAACGGCCCGGTCCCAGGCCCGGTCCCAGGCCCGGCGTCGAACCCGGTGTCAGGCCCGGTCTCGGCGCCGGAAACGGTCCGGCCACCGCCCCCGGGACCGGCGCACGTACCGGACAGGTACCGGTCGGGTATCGGCGGGCGGGCAGGGCGCGAAGGGACCAGAAACGCCCGGTAGCGTATGCCCGAGCATCCGCAGGGCACGGCATTACCGGTTTTGGGTCAAGAACGGGTTTGAGGAGAGGGCAGAGCTATGGAAGAGCCGCGTCGCCTCGGCGGCCGGTACGAGCTGGGCTCAGTGCTCGGCCGTGGTGGCATGGCCGAGGTGTACCTCGCCCATGACACCCGGCTCGGCCGCACTGTCGCCGTGAAGACGCTGCGGGTGGACCTCGCCCGCGACCCGTCGTTCCAGGCCCGGTTCCGCCGAGAGGCCCAGTCGGCCGCCTCGCTCAACCACCCGTCGATCGTCGCCGTGTACGACACCGGCGAGGACTACGTCGACGGGGTCTCGATCCCGTACATCGTCATGGAGTACGTGGACGGCTCCACCCTGCGTGAGCTGCTGCACTCCGGACGCAAGCTGCTGCCCGAGCGCGCCATGGAGATGACGGTCGGCATCCTCCAGGCCCTGGAGTACAGCCACCGGGCCGGCATCGTGCACCGCGACATCAAGCCCGCCAACGTCATGCTCACCAGGACCGGCCAGGTCAAGGTCATGGACTTCGGCATCGCCCGCGCCATGGGCGACTCCGGTATGACCATGACGCAGACCGCGGCCGTGATCGGCACCGCGCAGTACCTCTCCCCCGAGCAGGCCAAGGGCGAGCAGGTCGACGCCCGCTCCGACCTGTACTCGACCGGCTGCCTGCTCTACGAGCTGCTGACCGTACGGCCGCCCTTCGTCGGCGACTCCCCGGTCGCGGTGGCGTACCAGCACGTGCGCGAGGAGCCGCAGCCGCCGTCGGTGTACGACCCCGAGGTCACGCCCGCGATGGACGCGATCGTCCTCAAGGCGCTGACCAAGGACCCGAACTACCGCTACCAGTCGGCCGACGAGATGCGCGCCGACATCGAGGCGGCCCTCGACGGGCAGCCGGTGGCCGCCACGGCGGCGATGGGCTCGGTCGGCTACGGGTACGGCTACCCGGACAGCCAGGCCACCACGGCGCTGCCGTCGCAGAACGACCAGCACACGTCCATGCTTCCGCCGCTGCGCGAGGAGGACGGCGGTTACGGCTACGACGACCGCCCGGACCGCCGCCGGCAGAAGAAGGGCGGCAACAACACCTCCACGGTGCTGCTGGTCGTCGCGGGCATCCTGGTCCTGGTCGGCGCGATCTTCCTGGGCAAGGCGCTGTTCAGCGGCAGCGGCGCCGCGGACAACGGCACCGTGCCGAATCTGGTCGGCGCGTCCCTCACCGACGCGCAGGCCAAGGCCACCAACGTCGACCTGAAGATCGTCCAGGGTCCGGCCGAGTTCTGCGACAGCATCGACAAGAACCTCGTCTGCAAGCAGACCCCGGCCGCCGACGCCGCGATCCCGGACGACAAGACGGTCACCGTCGTCCTGTCCAAGGGCCAGGCGCCGATCGAGGTCCCGGACGTCAAGAACGACAAGTACGACTCGGCGGCGAGCCAGCTCACCGCCAAGGGCTTCCAGGTCGACCGCAAGAACAAGACGACCACCACGGACGACCCGGACACCGTCCTCGACCAGACCCCGAAGGCCGGTACGAAGCAGCCCAAGGGCACGACGATCACGCTGACCGTCGCGGTGGCCCCCGAGAAGAAGGCGCCCACCGACGTCAAGGGCGTCCCGTACGACAACGCGGTCGCCCAGCTCAAGGCGCAGGGCTTCACCAACATCACCCGCGCGCCGCAGGACGTCCCCTCGGACACGACCGCCAAGGGCAGCGTCACCGCCCAGACCCCGGACCCGGGCGCGGGCCCGATCGCCCTGGACACCTCGATCGTCCTGACGGTCTCGTCCGGCCCGCCGGAGTCGCAGGCGCCGCCGCAGACGATGCCCAACTGGCAGATGCAGAAGCTGTCGGACATCCAGGGGCAGCTCAACGCCATGGGCCTGAACCTCCAGGTCAACGTGAACGGCCCGACCGGCGACAAGGCCCGGATCGTGAACTCGGACGTCCCCGCGGGACAGCAGCTCAACGAGGGACAGCCGATCAACCTGACGACGATGGATTTCGGCGGCGGGGGTAACGGAGGCAACTGAACCGGGACCCCCGGCAGTACGAGAGGGGGGCGGCCCGCACACCAGGTGTGCGGGCCGCCCCCCTTTCGCGTGTGTCGCCGTACGCGCCTACCGCAGCTCGACCGGTGGGGTGCGGGCCGCGTTGACCTTCTCGGTGCGGACGAGTTCGCCCCAGACGATGTAGCGGTAGCGGGAGGTGTAGACGGGGGTGCAGGTCGTGAGGGTGATGTAGCGACCCGGCGTGGTCCTGCCGGACTCCTTGGGGACCTGGTCGGTGACGGCGACGTTGTACTTCGAGGTCTGGTCGAGGATCTTGTAGACCTTGTAGACGTACCAGGTGTCCTTCGACTCGAAGACGATCGGGTCGCCGTCGTGGATCTTGTTGATGTTGTGGAACTTGGCGCCGTGGCCGTCGCGGTGGGCGGCCAGGGTGAAGTTGCCGGTCCTGGCGGTCGGCAGCGCGGCGGGGACGGGGTCGGTGTAGTAACCGGCGACGCCCTCGTTGAGGACCTTGGTCGAGGTGCCCTTCTTGACCAGCACCTCGTAGTCCTTGCCCATGGCGGGGACGTGCAGGAAGCCGATGCCGTCCTTGGTGTCGAGACTCCCCGGTCCCGCGTCGGGCGTCCGCGCCCAGTCCTGGCGGACCTTGTCCGCCGCCTTGTGCTCATGGCGGTCGGCGAGGACGTTCGTCCACCACAGCGAGTAGGCGACGAACAGCGCGAGCACCAGGCCCGCGGTGATGAGGAGTTCGCCGATGACGCTGATGGTGGCCGCGATGGGCCCCCGGCCGCCGCGTTTGGTCGTGGTCACGCCGTTCCGTTCCTCAAGTTCCGCTTGGAGCATGGATCACTCCACCAGCGCGTCGGGCTTGCCCTTGCTGCGCGGCCGTTCCTCGGTCAGCTTTCCCCAGACGATCAACCGGTTGGTGCTGGTGAATTCGGGGGTGCAGGTGGTCAGCGTCAGATAGCGGCCGGGCCCGGTGAAGCCGGAGCCGGTCGGCACCGGCTTGATCACGCTGATGTTGGACGGCGGGGTGGACGCCAGGGAACTGGTGATCTCGTACGTGTAGTAGGTGTCCGCCGTCTCGACCACGACCTTGTCGCCGGGGACCAGGTGGTTGATGTAGCGGAACGGTTCACCGTGGGTGTTGCGGTGGGCGGCGACCGCGAAGTTGCCGGTCTTGTCCCACGGCATCGCGGTGTTCAACGCGCCGTCGTAGTGGCCGATCATGCCCTTGTCCAGCACATTGTGCTTCGAGACGCCCTGCGCGATGGGCGCCTTGACATCCAGCTTGGGGATGTACATGATCGCGAAGCCCTGGTCGGGCGAGAAGGTGCCGGGGACCCGGTTCGGGTCGTCCTTCGTGGCGTCCCACTGGTGCTGGAGGTTGTTCGCGGCGCCGCTGGCCTGCTGGTGCGCGCGGACGTTGGTCCACCAGAGCTGGTACGTGACGAACAGCAGCATCAGCACGCCGGTGGTGATGAACAGCTCACCGACGATACGGCTGACGACGACCGCCGGGCTCTCCTTGGCGGCCTTCGCGGCCCTGCGGGCCTCGACCCGGCTGAGCGGGGCGGTTCCGGCGGGGACCGCACCGGCCGCGGCACCGGGCGTACGGCCCCTGGCGCGGTGGCCACCGTGTCCGGCGCCGCCGCGCTGCTGTGCCTGCGCCGCCTTCCGCCGCGCGGCCCGCCCGCCCTCGCCGTCGGGGCCGAGCACGGGGCCCGGCGTCGAACCGGGCCCAGGACCCGCGGGCTCGGGGGCCGGTTCCGGGGCCGACTCCGTGGTGGGGAAGACCGATTCGAGTACGTCGTCCGCGGGCGGTTCGACGGCCGACTGCTCGACCGGCCGTACGACGGGCTGCACGACCGTCGCCGTACCGAGGTCCAGCTCCTCGTCCGCGGTGACGGGCCGGACCGGGGGCGGCGGAGGAGGCGGCGGGGCCGCCTGCGGCGGCTCCTCGGGTACGAACCAGGGCGCGGCCGGCTCGTCGAAGACCGGCTCCTCGTACGCCGGTTCCGGGAAGACCGGTTCATCGAACACCGGTTCCTCGTAGGCCGACTCCTCGTACGACGGCTCGGGGACCGCGGGGGGTCTTCCGGGGAGAGGGTCGTTCAGCGGGTCGTCGAGCTGCTCGACAACGGCTTTGAACTGCCCGGTGTCCTCATAGGACATCGGGCCGTCCGAGGGGCGCTCCGGGCGGAGCGTGGTCACGCCCCGGCCCTCCCCGCAGGACTCCCCGAACCTCCGGCGCTTCCCGCCGTACCGACCACGGGTGCCAGCCCCTCGGAGCGGCCGACGGCCCCCGGATCACCGCACTCGGCGAGCCAGTTGGCCAGCATCAGATGGCCCCACTCGGTGAGCACCGACTCCGGGTGGAACTGCACGCCCTCGACCGCCGCGTCCCGGTGCCGCAGCCCCATGATCACGCCGGACTCGGTCCACGCGGTGACCCGGAACTCCTCGGGCACGGTGTCGCGTTCGACGGCGAGCGAGTGGTAGCGGGTCGCGGTGAAGGGCGACGGCAGCCCGGCGAAGACGCCGGTCCCGTCGTGCGTCACCAGCGACGTCTTGCCGTGCAGCAGCTCCGGCGCGCGGTCCACGACCCCGCCGTACGCGACGGCCATCGACTGGAGGCCGAGGCACACGCCGAAGACCGGCACCCCGGTGTCCGCGCAGTGCCGCACCATGTCGACGCAGACGCCCGCCTCTTCCGGCGTGCCGGGGCCGGGCGAGAGCAGTACGCCGTCGAAACCGTCCTGCGCGTGCGCGGGCTTGACCTCGTCGTTGCGCCGCACCTCGCACTCGGCGCCGAGTTGGTAGAGGTACTGGACCAGGTTGAAGACGAAGGAGTCGTAGTTGTCCACCACGAGAATGCGTGCGCTCATCGGACAGCGGCCGTCCCCGTCTCGCGTACGACGGCCATCCCGTTGTCGACGGTGACCTCGTTGAACGGCAGCAGCGGCTCCGCCCACGGAAAGATGTACTGGAAGAGGAGGTAGACGACGGCCAGGGCGAGCACGAGCGAGATCAGAGCCCTCACCCACGCGTTACCCGGCAGATGCCGCCAGATCCAGCCGTACATGCGCTGCCTTCCTTCCTCTTCCCCGGAACAGAGTAAAGGGAGATCGGCGTGATAGGGGGCCCGGCCGGACAAAGGCTTCGGCATGCGTTCGCCAATGGTTCGGCCCGGGACGCCCGCCGCTCACGACGCCGGCTCCGCGTAGTGCAGGTCGGTCGAGCCCGAGTAACCGGGCAGCGTCGTCCGCTTCTGCGCGCCGACCTTCCAGCCGAGGCCGTACGCGTTCACGTACTGGAGGTAGTTCTGGATGGCCGGGCTGTCGTTGAGCGCCTTGCGCAGCTTGGCCTGGTCGCCGACTGCGGTGATGCGGTACGGCGGGGAGTAGACGCGGCCCTGGAGGATCAGGGTGTTGCCGACGCAGCGCACCGCGCTGGTGGAGATCAGCCGCTGGTCCATGACGCGGATGCCCCGGGCGCCGCCCTGCCACAGCGCGTTGACCACGGCCTGGAGGTCCTGCTGGTGGATGACCAGGTCGTTGGGCTGCGGGTCGGGGACGCCGGGGACCAGCGCGGTCGCGTTCGGCGGGGCGTCGTTGAGCGTCACGTCGATCGCGGGGCCGGTCAGCTTGTCGGTGCCCGCCGCCTTGTCGAGGGCGTCGAGCCTGGCCCGCTCGGCGGGGCTGACGCCGTCGCCCTGCCGGGTCAGCCGGTCCACGTCCTTGCGCACCCCGGAGAGCTGGTCCTCCAGCTGCTGATTACGGGTGTTCTTGGTACGTACGGTGTCGGACAGCTTCGGCAGCGGGTCGTCGCTGCGGATGTCGACGCCCTTGGCGGTGTTGAAGCTGGTCCAGAAGATCAGTCCGGCCAGCGCGAAGACTCCCGCACTCATGGTCCGCAGCGCTACGGTGCGGTGGGCAGGACGGGAGGAGGGGGTGGGGGATACCCCGTCTGAATCCGTCACCGTACCCTGTCTCCTTATAACCCGAGGAAGCACTACGCTAACGGACGCCCGGAAGCGGTAGTGACCCTTACCAGGCCCAGAACCCGCCCGGCTTACCCCGCACACCCGCGCGGTTACGCAGCGCATCGACAGGAGCGTCCCTCGTGCCGAAGTCACGGATCCGCAAGAAGGCCGATTTCACGCCGCCACCGGCGAAGACGGCCACCGCCATAAAGTTCAACACCAACCGCAACTGGGTCGCGCCGCTCATGCTGGCGTTCTTCATCGTCGGTCTGGCGTGGATCGTGCTGTTCTACGTGACGCAGGGCAGCCTGCCCGTCGAAGCGTTCGGCAACTGGAACATCGTGGTCGGTTTCGGCTTCATCGCGGGTGGGTTCGTCGTGTCCACCCAGTGGAAGTAGCCGTCCCCAGCGGGGTGCCGGGGGCCGCGTCGGCGTGCTGCCGGACGTTTGTCCACACGGTTATCCACAGTGGGGAAAAGGTCGGAAGATCTGTGGATAACCTCTACGAGGTTGACGCCGGTACGACCGGTGGCCAGGACGTCGGCCACCGGTCTTTCGCTGATCTTGGGCTTGTGCGGGCGTGAAACACGGTCTTCCGGCGACTTGTGCACAACTTGCGAAGACCCGCCTACACGCTGTGGATAACGTGTGATCAACGCCAATGGACACGGGTCCACTGCCGCGAATCCGTCCCTCAGGACGTGACCTGCGCCACAGCGATCACGCTGAGCGCGATCGAGACCACCAGGACCGCCGCCGTGGTCCCCCACTGCACCAGATCGCGGCGCTCGCGCGGCGCGTAGGCCATCCCTATGGCAATCGCGGTGCCCGCCACCAGTCCGCCGATGTGGCCCTGCCAGCTCACGTCGGCCCAGGTGAAGGTGAACACGATGTTGAGCGCAAGCAGGATCAGCACCGGCCGCATGTCGTAGCGCATCCGCCGCATGAAGACGGCCGTCGCGCCGAACAGGCCGTAGACCGCGCCCGAGGCGCCCAGGGTGAGCGACGACGGGGCGAGCAGCAGCACCAGCGCGCTGCCGCCGAGCGCGGAGACCAGATAGAGCGCGAGATAGCGGGCCCGGCCGAGCATCCGCTCCAGCGGGGCGCCGATCCACCACAGCGACAGCATGTTGAAGCCGATGTGCAGGACCGCCTGGTGCAGGAACGCCGAGGTGATGAGGCGATACCACTGGTCGGGGCCCTGGGCGACGCCGATGCAGCCGTGCTGTCCGAACGGGTCGTTGCCGCAGACCGCGTACAGCCCGAGGTCGTAGACCAGCCGGTCGCCGACCGCCTGGACCAGCAGGAACACCGCGATGTTCAGGCCGATGAGGATCTTGGTGATCAGGAACGGGTCGGCCGCGACCGTGCCGCCGGCGACCGTACGCGGCGCCGCCGTGTGCCGGCTGGACTCGTTGACGCAGTCCGGGCACTGGAAGCCGACCGACGCGTTGACCATGCACTCGGGGCAGATCGGCCGGTCGCACCGGGTGCAGCGAATACCGGTCTCCCGGTCCGGGTGCCGGTAGCAGCAGACCGCCTGGTCCATGAGCCTTCTCCCTGAATGAAGCGCCTCGCGATGCGGCGCGGAGGCGCTGAGACGCCCCGCCCACTCCTACGTGCGGGCGGGGCGCGATGTTCCCGAAGACGTTCCCCTGAGACGTTCCCCGAAGGTGCATCCGAAGGGTACGGGATACGGGCCGCGGGGCGGCGGGCCGCGTCAGCGCTTCTCGATCACGACCGTCTCGATGATGACGTCGTCCAGCGGCCGGTCGGTGCGCGGGTTGGTCGGCGCGCCGATGATCGACCCGACGACCTTCTTGCTGGCCTCGTCCGCGACCTCGCCGAAGATGGTGTGCTTACGGGTCAGCCAGGTGGTCGGCGCGACCGTGATGAAGAACTGCGAGCCGTTGGTGGCCGGGCCCGAGTTGGCCATCGCCAGCAGATAGGGCTTGTCGAAGGCCAGGTCGGGGTGGAATTCGTCGGCGAACTCGAAGCCGGGACCACCGGTGCCGTTCCCCAGCGGATCGCCGCCCTGCATCATGAAGCCGGAAATGACGCGGTGGAAGACGGTGCCGTCGTAGAGCTTGGCCGTGGAAGGCCGGCCGGTACGGGGGTCGGTCCACTCGCGGGTGCCCTCGGCGAGCCCGACGAAGTTGTCCACCGTCTTGGGCGCGTGGTTCGGCAGCAGCCGGATCACGATGTCGCCGTGGTTGGTCCTCAGGGTGGCGTAGAGCTGCTCGGCCACGGTCTACCTTCCATAGTCTTCGCTGACAGGGACAAATCCTTTCACGGACGCGGTGGCGCGCGCGGGGTTCCCCGAGGGTCCGTGGCAAGGGAGCCGGCGTCGCGCCTCGAAGGCCCTCCCGGACACCGGGACGGACCGCTCGGAACGGGTACCTGACCCGTATGCGCGTCCACACATGCCGGACCCGGCATCGACAGGCATGATTTCAAACTGGGTGGAAAGGCGAAAACCGAACGCCACCGAGGAGGAGGATCCCGTGACCCGCATCGACAGCGTGCGCCACGCAGCCGACGTGACCAAGGACAGCGTGCGGCATGCCGCGGAGGTGGCGGCGCCGTACGCGAGCACGGCGAAGGACAACGCCGCGTACTACGCGCAGCAGGCCGGCGCACTGGCCAGGCAGCAGTACGAGGCCCATCTCGCCGACCGGGTCGACCAGGCCCGCGAACAGGCGAAGTCGGCTGTGCCGCCGAAGGCCGCCGACGCGCTCGGCACCGCCGCCAAGCGGACCCGCCGCAGCGCGCGGGCCGCCGCCGACTACACCGCGCCGAAGGTGCGGGCGGCGGCCGACTACACCGCGCCCAAGGTGGAGTCCGCCGTGACCGCGACCCGCTCGGTCGCCGGTCCGGCCAAGGACGAGGCGGTGCTGCGCGGTGCCGCCGCGCTGCACGCCCTGCGCGGTCAGGTGACCGCGGCCGAGATCGACGGGCTGGTCCGCAGGCGGGTGCGCCGCGAGCGCACCGGCCGGGTCTTCCGCGGGCTCGTCGTCGCCGGTCTCGTCGGCGGTGCGGCCTTCGCCGCCTGGAAGTGGTGGTCGAAGCAGACCAACCCGGACTGGCTGGTGGAGCCGCCCGAGGCGACCGACGTCGCCGACCGCGGCCCCGTGCACGGCAGCGGCACCCTCACCGTCGTCGAGCCGATCGGCCACCCCAACGGGTCCTCGCCGAACGGCACGATCGACCAGGTCGACGGCTCCATCGACGCCGATGGCCTCGACCCCGAGGTCGAGGCCAAGCAGGCCGACGCCGACCGCCCCGACGACGAGGGCCGGGGCGGCACCTACCCCTAACCGCCGACGAGGGACGAACCGCGCGATCAGCCCCCACCGACCCGCCCCTCCGTGGCCGGTGATGACGTGCCACGCATGTCACGGCTGATCGCGCCGCCCTGCGTCCGGCCCTTGTGCGCTGGGCGCTGGGGGCGCCTCCCAGCGGTAGCTGGGGGAGGAACTGCGCGACCAGCCCCCACCGGGCCCGCGGCCCGAAAACCCACAGCGACTGCCCCACTGGGGCGGATTCTTCACCCGCGCCACCGCGCCGACTGAGCGCGCAGTTCCCCGCGCCCCCAACTACACGGCGTGCCGCCCAGCGCAAAGGGACCGCCTGGGGCCGCGCCCCGGAAAGACCGGCGCACCGCCCAGCGTGAGCAAACCGCCGGCGTCAGACGGCAGGGGCGGGTTGGGGGGCCTGCTCCACAGGGGATTCGGGGACGTCGAGCACGGCGGGGACCCCGCGGAGGGCGAACAGGGCGGCGACGGCACCGGCCAGCATCAGCGCGGCGGCGATGTAGAGGGTGCCGTGCAAACCGTCGGTGAAGGCCGACTTGGCGGCGGCGGCGACCTGCTGCCCGGTGGCGCCGGGCAGGGCGGCGCCGGTCTCGACGCCGGAGGTGACGGATTCGCGCGCGGTGGCGACCCGGTCGGGGGAGAGCCCGGCGGGCAGCGTGAGGCCGTTGCGGTAGAAGGCGCTGAGGACCGAACCGAGGATGGCGATACCGAGGGCGCCGCCGAGTTCCATGGCGGTCTCGGAAATGGCGGCGGCCGTACCGGTCTTGGTCCTGGGCACGCTGGCCAGCAGGGTGTCGGCGGTGACCGAGAAGACGAAGATCAGTCCGGCGCCGTTGACGACGAGCGCCGGGAGCAGCAGCCAGTAGCTGGTGTCGGCGCTGATCAGCCCGAACGCGGCGGTGCTCAGCGCCATGAGGAGCAGGCCGAACGAGACGGTACGGGCCCGGCCGATCCTCGGGATCAGCAGCGCGGACAGCGGCGCGGCGAAGGCGGCGGACAGCGGTCCCGGCAGCAGCGCGAGCCCGGCGGTCAGCGGCGACCAGCCGCGTACCACCTGGAAGTACAGGGAGAAGCCGAGGGACAGGGTGGTGGCGGTGAACAGCGTCACGACGTTGGAGCCGACGGCCCCCGCGAAGGCGGGGTTGCGGAAGAACCTCAGGTCGAGCAGCGGTTCGGCGAGGGTGGTCTGGCGGCGCAGGAAGAGGACGAGGGCGGCGAGGCCGACGGCTGCGGAGATCCAGACGGCGTGGTCGTCGACGCCGTCGCGTGCGGCGGCCTTGATGGCGTAGATGACGCCGAAGAGCCCGGCGATCGACAGGGGCACGCTCGGCCAGTCCAGCCGTCCGGGGTGCGGATTGCGGGACTCGGGGAGCAGGACGACGCCCGCGATGAGGACGGCCGCCATCACGGGGACGTTGATCAGGAAGACCGAGCCCCACCAGAAGTGGTCGAGCAGCACGCCGCCGACGACCGGGCCGAGCGCGAAGCTGGCCGCGCCGATGCCGCTGCTGACGCCGATCGCGGTGGTCCGCTCCTTGGGGTCGTCGAAGACGCTGCGGACCAGCGACAGGGTCGACGGCATGATCGTGGCCCCGGCCAGACCGAGCAGCGCGCGGGACGCGATCAGCATGCCGGGGCCGTCGGCGTAGGCGGTGAGCGCGGAGGCGGCGCCGAAGCCCGCGACGCCCAGCAGCAGGAGCTTCTTGCGGCCGATCCGGTCGCCGATGTTGCCCGCCACGATCAGCAGGCCGCCGAGGACGAAGCCGTAGATGTCCACGATCCACAGGAGCTGGGTGGAGGACGGGCCCAGCTCTCGGGACAGGGACGGGATCGCGTAGTTGAGGACGCTGTTGTCGATGCCCAGCAGCGCGGCGGCCACGCAGCAGATGGCCAGGACGGCCCAGCGCCGCCGGTGCGCCTGTTCGGCGGCGCTCCCGCCGCCCCTCACGTCGTCGTTCGGTGTCGTCGTCGTCATGGCCAGCAGCATGCGGCGGCCCGCTGACGGCCGGCGTACCGTCGGCTGACAGCGCCGGTGCGCGATCCGGTCAGCGGGCGGTCAGGGCTGGGCCTGGGCGCAGGGTCCCAGGACCGGAGCGCACGCGGCAGGCGGTCGGAGAGCGTCAGGGGCGCGGGTATCGGGACCGGTCACGCACACGCGGCCGGCGGTTCCCCGTCCGCTCAGTCCGCCGTGAGGTACGCCGTCAGGACGGCGAGTGCCGCGTCGCGGTCGAGGGCGGCGGCCCGCGCGCGCTCGCGCTCGTACGCCTCGTCGCCCAGCGCGGCGCGTACGGCGGCCACGGTCGCGGCGGCGTCCGGCCCGGTGGGCGGCCGGCCGCGCAGGGCCTCGGCGGCGCCGAGGAGGGCGGCGGCCCGTGTCGCGTCGCCGTTGAGCAGGGCGAGGCCCGCGGTGGCCTCGGCGGCGACGGCGCCGCTGAGCGGAAGCCGCATGGCGACGCTGTCGAGGGTGACCGCCTCGCGGAAGTAGCCGCGGGCCAGCTCCGGATCGCGGTCGGCGACGGCGGCCCGGCCCAGGGCGACGAGGACGGCGGAACGGGTGCCGTTGCTGGAGAACCAGCCGACCGGGCACTCGGCCAGCGCCTGCTCGTACAGCGCGCGGGCGCCGTCGCCGTCGCCGCGCAGCCGGACGGACTCGGCCAGCGCCAGGTGGGCGAGTGCCAGGCACTCGGGGGTGCCCGCCCGGCGGGACAGCTCCACGGCCCGCTCGCTGTACGCGGCGGCGGTCGCGTAGTCGCCCGCCTTGGTGCTGTACCCGGCGCGGATGCAGAGCAGCTCCGCCATGTCGAGCGCGGAGTCCAGCTCCTCGGCGAGCAGCAGCGCGTCATCGAGGAGGGAGTCGGCGAGCGCGAGTTCACCGCGGTGGTCGGCGAGGTCGGCCAGCACGTTGAGGGTGGTGATCATGCCCCAGCGGTCACCGAGGCGGCGGAACTCCTCGTACGAGGCGGTGCAGTGGATCCGCGCGGCGACCGGGTCGGCGCGCGTCAGCCAGGACTGGAATCCGCTGCCGAGCAGGATCAGCGCGCGGTACCAGGGGTGGTCCCGCTCGGTGAGGAACTCGTCGAAGGCCGCTTCCAGGTCGTCGATGCCCTCGTCGGGGACCCCGGCGAAGGGCGCCCACAGCAAGGTGAGCACGGGGTAACGGCGGGACAGCCGGTGCATCGCCTCGACCACCCTGGTCGCCGCCGCGACATGGTCGGCGAACTCCTTGGGGTCGGGCAGCATCCCGACCACCGCCATCACGCACAGCGCGTACTCCTCCTCCATCCCCTCCGGCGGATTCGGGCCGAGGGCGGCGAGGACCTGGCGGGCGGGTCCGAAGCCCTCGTAGCGCACGCCGCGCAGCAGCCAGTACGAGGACAGGGCCGCGATCAGCCGCATCGCGGTACGCACCTCGCCCGCCTCCAGGCTGCGGTGCAGCGCGGCCTGGAGGTTGTCGCGCTCGTCGCCGAGCAGCCGCAGCCACTCCAGTTGCTCGGCGCGGCGCAGGTGCGGGTCGGCGGTGAGCGCGAAGTCCAGGAAGTAGGCGGCGTGCGCGCGCACCGTCGCCTCGCGCTCCCCCGCCTCCGTCAGCCGCTCGGCGCCGTACGCCCTGATCGACTCCAGCGCGCGGTAGCGGATCCGGCCCGCGCCGTCCGGCTGCTCGGCCACCACCAGGGACTTGTCGACCAGCGCGTCCAGCAGGTCCAGCACGTCCTCGGCGAGGATTCGCGCGCCGTCCGCGCACACCGCCTCCGCGGCGGCGGGCGTCCAGCCGCCCGCGAAGACCGAGATACGGCGGAGCACGGCCCGCTCGTCGTCGGGCAGCAGGTCCCAGCTCCAGTCGACGACCCCGCGCAGGGTGCGCTGGCGCGGCTGGGCGGTGCGGCTGCCGCGCGACAGCAGCCGGAAGAGCGCGTCGGGCCGCACGCCCAGGCTGTACGGGGCGTCGTCGTCGGGGAGCGCGCCGAGCCGGTCGGCGATGTCGGTGACCGACAGCGAACGCAGCCGGGCCGCGGCCAGTTCGATGGCGAGCGGCAGCCCGTCGAGCGCGGTGCACAGCCGCAGGACGGCGTCCACGGTGGCCGGGTCCGCGGTCGCGTCGAAGTCGAGGTCGGGGCGTACGGCGGCGGCCCGCTCGGTGAACAGCCGCACGGCGGGGGAGCGCAGCGCCTGCTCGCGGTCGGTGCCGGGCCGGGGCACGTCGAGCGTGGGCACCGGGCACAGCGTCTCGCCGTTGATGCCGAGGGCTTCCCTGCTGGTGGCGAGCAGCCGCAGCAGCGGTGACCCGGCGAGCAGCCGCTCGGCCAGCCGGGCCGCGTCCTCCACCACGTGCTCGCAGTTGTCGAGGACCAGCAGCAGCGGACGGCCGTCCAGGGCGGCGGTGATCCGCGCGACGGGGTCGTGCGGGCCGGGGTCGTGCGCCTGGCCGCCGGACGCGGCCGATCCGGCCGCCAGCAGCCCGCCGGCCCGCAGGCCGAGCGCGCCGAGGACGGCCTGCGGGAGTTCCGCGCCGTCGCTGAGCCCGGCCAGCGGCACGAAACAGGCGTCGTGCGCGTACCGCCCCGCGGCCTCCACCGCCAGGCGCGTCTTGCCCGCGCCGCCGGGGCCGGTGAGCGTGACGAGCCGCTGGCGTGCCAACTGCTCACCGATCCGCTCCAGTTCGGCGGACCGGCCGACGAAGCTGGTGAGCTGGGCGGGGAGTTCGTGCCGGGGCGGGGCCGGGGCGGGCGCGCCGTCCCCTGAGCCTCCCGCGCCTTCCGTCGATGTTCCACGTGGAACATGTCCGTCGGCGCCCACCCTGTCCGCCGTGTCTGTTTCACGTGGAACACCCCGCCGGGCGCCCCGTGGGGCCTCGCGTGAGACGTCCCGTGGAAGCAGCGCCGGGTCGCCGCGCAGCACCGCGAGGTGGACGGCGGCCAGTTCGGGTCCGGGGTCGGCGCCGAGCGAGTCGGCCAGTTCGCGCCGGGCCTCCTCGTACGCCTCCAACGCCTCGCTCTGCCGTCCGCTGCCGTACAGCGCGCGCATCAACTGGCCGCGCGGCCGCTCCCGCAGCGGGTGCGCGGTGACGAGTTCGCCGAGTTCGGCGACCAGGGAGCGGTGGCGGCCGAGGGCGAGGTCGGCGTCGACACGGTCCTCGACGGCGCCGGTCCGCAGCTCTTCGAGCCGGGTGATCTGCGCGGCGGCGAAGGGGGCGGCGCCGACGTCGGCGAGTGCGGGACCGCGCCACAACGCGAGGGCGGTGCGCAGCAGTCGCTCGGCCAGGACCGGGTCGCCCGCGGCCAGGGCGGCGCGGCCCTCGGCGCTCAGCCGCCGGAAGCGGTGGGCGTCCACCTCGTCGGGTGCGACGGCGAGCCGGTAGCCCGCCGGGAGCCCTTCGAGCGGCACCGGCAACACCTGGCGCAGTCGGGAGACCTGGGCCTGCACGGCGTTCCCGGCGCCCGCGGGCGGCTCGTCGCCGTAGAGGCCGTCGATCAGCCGCTCGGCGGGCACCGCCCGGCCCGCGTCGAGCAGCAGCAGGGCGAGCACCGCGCGCCGCCGGGGGCCGCCCAGCGCGACCTCGGCGCCGTCCGCGCCCACCACCCGCGTCGCGCCCAGGATGCCGAACATCACGCCCCCGTTCTCCGCCCGGGAGCGCGGGCCGACGCCGCCCGTGGCTCCCCCGGCACCGTCAGCAGGTCTCCGTGTCCCCCGCCTCGCCGAGGCACTCCGGTGTGGCGGCGGGGGCGTCGGTCACGCAGCTCAACGCCGCGTCCGCCGCCGTCCCGTCCACGCCGTGTCCCGACGCGGCGAGCTGGAGCAGATCGTAGAGGGTGTCGCGCTGGCCGGTGTCGAGCGCGCAGAGGACTTCGTCCTCGACCCGGGCGAGCGCGAATTCGGCCTTGGCCAGCCGCTTGCCGCCCTCGTCGGTGAGCTGCACCAGGTGGCGCCTGCGGTCCTCGGGCGAGCGGAGCCGTTCGATCAGGCCGTCCGCCTCCAGGTCGTTGAGCAGGCCGACGACATTGGCGCGGTCCATCATCAGCGTCGTGGAGAGCGCCTGCTGGGTGCTGCCGTGCTGGTCACGCAGGACGGTGAGGGCCACCAGGTGCCGTGGGCGCAGGCCGAGCGGGGTCAGCACGGACTCGGCGTGCAGTCGCATTCGGCGCGCGAGCTGTTCGAGCAGCGCGCCTGAACGTCGCGGGGGCTGGTTGAGCACGGGCAGTGAGGCCACTTCAGCAGTCTATCGGGCGGCGAGGAATCATGACGTGCTATAAATCGTTGGCGTTACACAAACCAAGCATGAAGGGTTAACGAGATGCCTCACCTCCTGCACATCGATTCCAGCGTCCAGGGCGACCGATCCGTCAGCCGCCGGTTGACCGCGCGGGCCGCCGCCGCCTGGAAGGCCGCCCACCCCGATGGCACGGTCACCTACCGCGACCTGGGCAAGGACCCGATTCCGCACATCCACTCCGGCACCGTGGGCGTGGCGATGATCCCGGCCGAGGACCGCACCCCCGAGCAGGCCGCCACCTACGCGCTGTCCGAGACGCTGATCGGTGAGGTCAAGGAGGCGGACACCGTTCTGCTCGGTCTGCCCGTCTACAACTTCGGCGCGCCCAGCAGCGTCAAGGCATGGGTCGACCACCTGATCGTGCCCGGTCTCTCCGTCGACGCCGAGACGAGGGACCCGCTGCTGACCGGCCGCGACTTCGTCGTCCTCGCCTCCCGCGGCGGCGGCTACGCCCCCGGCACCCCCCGCGAGGGCTGGGACCACGCGGAGCAGTGGCTCCCGCACGGCGTGGTCATGACCGGCCTGGTCCCGCGCTTCATCACCGCCGAGCTGACCCTCGCGCCGGTCACCCCGGCCATGTCCGAGCTGATCCCGCTCGCCGAGAAGAGCCTCGCGGCGGCGGAGGAGGCCGTCGACGCGCTGTGGCAGCCCGCGCGGGCCGCCTGATCCCCCGGGGTTCGCGGATTCACGCCCCGGCGCCGTAGGTGCCGAACTCCGGAGTGGCGCCCGTCGCCTCGTAGGTGTGGACGGACAGGCCGCCCGGCGTCGTGCGGTGCTCGACGAGGCGCAGGCCCGCGGGGGCGCCGCCGTCAGGGAAGAGGCGGCGTCCCCGGCCCACCACGACCGGGGCGACGGCGAGCCGCAGCGTGTCCACGAGACCGGCGGCCAGCAGCGACTGCGCCAGCCGGGCGCTGCCGTGGATCTGGAGCTCCCGCCCCGGCCGCCGCTTCAGCTCCGCGACCCGCGCGGGGACGTCGCCCGACAGGATCGTGGTCGGATTCCACGCCGCCTCGGTCAGGCTGTCGGAAGCCACGTATTTCGGCAGGCCGTTGAGGATGCGGGCGTTCGGGTGGTCGGTCATCTCCGGCCAGTCCCTGGCGAAGTTCTGATACGTGCGGCGCCCGAAGAGAAACGCGTCCGCCTCGCCCAGCCAGGCCCCCGCGATCCGGTCGAACTCCTCGTCCAGGTGTGGCACGAACCAGCCGCCCCGCGTGAACCCGTCGCTGACGTCCTCGTCCGGCGACCCCGGCCCCTGGGACACCCCGTCCAGCGTCAGGAATTCCTGTACGACCAGCTTCATCGCGCACCACTGCCTTCTCTTCGATACGGGGACGGCCGCCGTCCCCTGCCCTCTTGGACGGCGGCGCGCCCGGAAACTCATCGCTCGCGCGTACCGCCGCAGCCGGAAGGGCATCCCCGGCGCCGTCCCGGCTCGGCCTGCCCCGACTACGCCTGCGCCACCACGATGTAGAAGGTCACGGCCGCGAGGAAGGGTCCTGAGGCCAGGTGGTCCAGCCAGCGACGGGCCCCTTCGACGGTGAAGTACCCGGCGGCGAGGGCCCGTTGCGTGGTCCGCTCCAGGCCGAGGACCTTGTCGGCGGCGCCGACGTCCCGGAAGGCGGGCGTCACCGGGACGACCGTCGGCACCGTGAAACCGGCCTCCGCCGCCAGCCGGGGGAGTTGCCTGCCGATCCGGGCGTTACGGATCACCTCGTCGGTCACGTACCGCGTGTAGGCGCGCGACAGGTCGTCGTCGGGGTGGTCGACGGTCAGCGTGTCCCAGTCCGGCTCGCCCAGCACGAGCCGCCCGCCGGGCCGCAGCACACGGTGGGCCTCGCGCAGCGCCCGTACGGGATCGGCGACGTGTTGCAGCACCCGGTCGGTGCGGGCGCGGTCCACGCTGCCGTCCGCCAGGGGCAGTTCGTGGACGTCACCGAGGTGGACGGTGACGGTGTCCCGGTCGGCGGTACGTTCCCTGGCGGTGGCGACGGCGACCTGGTCGTGGTCCACACCGATGACCGCGCCGGGGGCGGAGCCCGAGGCCGTACGCGCGGCCGTGTCCGTACCGGTGTCCGTGTCCGCGCCCTTGTCCGTATCCGCAGCCGTGCGCGGGCCCGTGCCCGCACCGCCGACCGCGTCCGCGAGGGCGCCGAGGTCGGTGCCGGGGCCGCAGCCGATGTCCAGGACCGTCTGGCCGGTCCTGACATCGAGTGCGTCGAGCATGCGGCCCTTGTAGAAGCGGCCCAGGTCGGTCGCGGCGAGACGGTCGAGGTAGACGACGGAGCCGGGAGCGACGGTCTCGAAGACGGCTGAGGTCGGTGAGGTCGGTGAGCTCGATGAGGTCGATGAGGTCGATGACGTCATGGCGCCAGTCAACCAACCGCCGCCGCGCCTGCGGGCTTCTTCCCCCGAAGGGGCGGTCACCAGGAGATCGCGTCGTTCATCGACTGCTGCCAGTAGCTGACCTTGAGCGAGTCGTCGATGTAGGTGCCGCCGGCGGGCAGCGACGGGTGGGCGCCGGTGCCGACGCTCTCGTTGCCGGAGCGGCCGTGGAAGTAGACGTTCAGGGTCTTCACGGTGCGGCCGTGCTCGGCGCTGCCGTCGGCGGCGGCCAGGACGATGACGGCGTAGCCGGACTCACCCGGGTTCAGGGTGACGACCGCCTGCGGCTGGGACTCCTCGATGACCGGCGGCTCGGCCTGGGCGTCGGTGAACTGCACGGACGGGTACGTGTAGAGGAAGCAGGGGTTGCCGCCGGTGTTGGTGACCGTGAGCAGCATGTGGTTCACGGGACGGTTCAGCGGGGACGCGACCGTCTTGGTGTTGGAGCCCTGGCAGGTGACCACCTTGTCCTTGGCCTCCGGCTTCTTCGGCGCGGGGGCCTTGGCCACGGGCTTCTTGGTCGAGGCGTCCGCGGCCGGCTTCGAACCGACCGGCGTGCCCCCGGCGTCCGCAGTGTTGGAGCCGGAGCCGGGAGTGAGGGTCGGGGTGACCGAGGGCGACCCGTCCGAGGAGGAGGAAGAGGCCGGCGAGGCGCCCTCGTCCCTGGTGCCCGACCCGTCGTCGCAGGCGGTCAGGGCGAACGCGGCGAGCGCCACGGTCGCGGCGGCGGTGACGAAGCGGGTACGGGTACGGGAGTTCCGGATGCTGGACATGTGGCGGGTGCCCCTTAGTCGTTCGGGTGGTGGTGCTGCTTGGATGACTGGAGCTTGCGGGGCAATCCGTCCCAGCCACCACCGTCGGCGGGCAGTTGGGGACGCTGGGATGGAGAAACGGGCTCTGAGCAGGGGGAACGCACAGCCCCTGGAATGCGTGACTGGGACGCGGGGGGATGGAGGAACTGATGTCGGTGGCAACAGGGGCCGGTGAAACGAACGAGTTCGCGACCCTGCTGCGGCAGCTCAAGGACCGTTCGGGCCTGAGCTACGGGGCGCTGGCGAAGCGGCTGCACATGAGCACGTCGACGCTGCACCGCTACTGCAACGGCACCGCGGTGCCGAACGAGTACGCGCCGGTCGAGCGCCTGGCGCGGGTCTGCCGGGCGACGCCCGAGGAACTGATGGAGCTGCACCGCCGCTGGATCCTCGCGGACGCGGCGCGCGACCGGCGCGCGGAACAGGCCGCGGCGGCGCGGGCGGGTGCGGCAGCGGCGGAGGCGGGGGCGGCGGCGGAGGCGGCGAGTACGGAGCAGGCGGCGCCGTTGTCGCAAGCGGCGGAGGCGGAGGCCGGGGCCGAGACCGGGACCGGGGCCCCGGCCAAGACCGAGGCCGAGACCGAGACCGAGACCGACGGGAACGGTGACCTGGTCGTCACCGACCTGCCGCGCACGCCCGCGTCCGCACCGCCGTCACGCCGCCGCCGTCACGCCCTGATCGCGGCTGTCACCGTGGCCGCCGTCCTGGGAGCCGTGGTCCTCGCCGTGGACCAGCCCTGGGACGGCGGGAACGGCGGGGGTCCCGCCGACGGAAAGGAGAGGGCCCTCGGCGCCACCGCCGCTCCGACCACCCGTACGACGGACACCGCGACGCCGTCCGCCACCCCGTCCTCGACCGCGCCGAGCCGCACCCCGTCCACCACGCCCTCGGCCACCAGGACCGGCGGGCCCGCGCCCGCCACCAGGACCGGCGACGGCGAAGGCGACGGCAAGGCCCCGCCGGTCGGCGTCGACGTCCACCCCTACGTCCGCGCCGAGGAGAACCCGTGCAGCCAGCACTTCCTCGTCGACGCCGAGCCCTCGCACATGGGGCCGCCCGCCAGCGAGCAGGACTCGCCGCGCTGGGCCGCCGCGTACGGCGCGGTCTCCTCCGACGAACAGCGCCTGTCCCTCACCGTCCAGGGCACCGGCTCCGAGACCGTCGTCCTGGAGGCCCTGCACGTACGGATCGTCTCCAAGGCCGCGCCGCTCGCCTGGAACGACTACGCGATGGCCGTCGGCTGCGGCGGCAACGTCGGGACGGCGGACTTCGGCGTCGACCTCGACAAGGGCAGCCCGCACGTCACCCCGGAGAACGGCCAGCGCGACTTCCCGTACAGCGTCAGTGAGTCGGACCCCGAGGTCTTCCGCGTCACCGCCACCACCAAGGCGTACGACGTCCGCTGGGACCTGCTCCTGGACTGGTCGAGCGGCACCCGCCACGGCACCCTCCACATCGACAACAAGGGCATCCCCTTCCGTACCAGCGCCGACGTGAACCGTCCCGGCTACGACTACCCGCCCGGCTACACCGACTGGATCAAGCGGGAGGGCGGCTGAGGCGAGGCGCGCGGGTGCTGACGACGCGCTGACGCGGGGTGACGCCGTTACCGCGTCAGCGCTCCGAAGGCGACTTCGGCCGCCCGGGCGATGAGCGCGTCGTCGCGGGTCGCGTCCTCGGCCGCGCGGCGGGACAGGACGGCGAGGACGATCGGCGCGCCCCCGCCGGGCGGCCAGGCGATGGCGATGTCATTGCGGGTGCCGTACCCGCCGGTGCCGGTCTTGTCCCCGATCCGCCACCCGCGCGGCGCACCGGCCCTGATGGTGTGGTCCCCGGTCGTGTTGCGCACGAGCCAGTCGGTCAGCACGGCGCGGCGGCGCGGCTGACGGTGGAAGAACTACGCGGCACCCGCCCCACCCGACCGCCCCGGCCCCCAGGTACGACGGTGGGCCTTCGCGGTGTGGACGACTCGGCGGAGATCCTCACCACGCCTCAGGCGAGGACGTGTTCCCAGTTCAGGGTCGGCGTCCCTTCGATCCAGTAGTGGTGGGACGCCTGTGTGATGCGCAGCCGTACCGAGGTGATCTCAGGGTGTCCGGCGGCCTGCCAGGCGACGAGCGCGCCCTCGATCCTGTCCCAGAGAGGTACGGGGCCGCCCTGCCGGACCGTCCACCTGCCGTCCTGGGCGGTGAATTCCGCGAAGGACTCCCGGTCGGGGTCGAAGAGGTACAGCAGTCCGGTCCCGTCCCTTCGGACGGCGCGGACGAGATGTGCGCCGGGCGCGGCGAGTTGAGCGAGGAAGGCCGGCATCCAGTCGTCGAGGAGGGTCGGTGGCGCCTTCGTCTTCCGCTCGCTGTCCACGTAGGCGGTGCGGGCGGACAGGTCGCCGGCCACCGGCACGACGGCTTGAGAACGTGCCTGCATGAACGACGAGCGGCCGACAATGCGGCCCTCGGCGTTGCCGTCGTCGTCGACGATCACCTTGGCCAGGCCGGTTCCGTACGGCCAGGAGCCCACGGTGGCCAGGATGGTGCCCCCGGGCTTGGTCTGGAGGACCCAGGTGTGCGGGATGCGGTGGACGGCGCAGGTGGCGATCACGCGGTCGTACGGGGCGTTCCGTGGGTACCCGAGGAGGCCGTCGCCGGTGACGGTCCATGCCGAGAAGCCGAGCGTTTCCAGCGCGGTGTCCGCGCGCTCGGCCACCTCCGGATCGACCTCGACCGTGGTCACGTTCTCCGCGCCGAGGCCGTGGCACATCAGGGCGGAGGAGTAGCCGGTACCGGTGCCGATTTCCAGGACCCGGTGGCCGGGCTCCAGGTCCAGATTCTCGATCATCCAGACGACGGTGGCCGGGGTGGTGGAGGAGGAAGTGGGCACCCCGGCAACGGGCTCGGCCGTCTGGTCGGCGGTCAGGTGGCCGTCGAGCTGAGTGGTGAGGGTGTCGCGACCGTACGCGGTCCTGAGCCACTCGGTGGGCTCGGCGCCGGCCGCTGTGACGGGTTTCCAGAGGCCGCCCTCGTCGAGGAACACCCCGGGGCGGAGGAACACCTCGCGGGGTACGGCTTCGACGGCCGCGCGCAGCCAAGGCGAGATGAGGTCGCCGTTTCGAGCCAGCGCCGTGGCGAGGCGGCGGCGCTCGGGTGCGGAATCGGTCACGGGCTTTCTCCCTGTGCGAGCAGGTCGGCGAACGCGGAGGACATCGGGAGGCCGGTCTCCGTGGCCAGCCACCCCCACTGGCCGTTGGGATTCAACTCCAGCCACCAGTAGTCGCCCGCCCGATCCACGGCGAGGTCGAAGCTCCCCGACACCAGGCCGAGACACTCCAGATAGAGGTGGAGCGCCTCGGTCACCCCCTCGGGAAGGCGCTCGACGGTGTAGGCGAGGGCGCTGTAGTCCTTGCGCCAGTCCAGCAGATCGGACTGGATCCGCACGGCGAACGTGCGCCGGCCGACCACCAGGACACGGACGTCGGCGGCTTTCTCCACCTGAGCCTGAAACAGGTGCGGCGCGACACGGACGCTTTCGTCGACCTCGTCGGCGGACACGGGTTCGGCCCAGCCGGTGACCGGTACGCCGTCCCGCACGTACGGGGTCCAGCGCAGCGTTTTGAACAGCACGTCGCCTCGGATACCGGCAATGAACTCGCGTGCTTCGTCCGGGTCGTTGGTGATGAGGGTGGCCGGGACGGCGAGGCCGAGTCGCCGTGCGAGGGCGAGCTGCGCGGGTTTGTAGTCGGCGGCGGCGATCCGCTGGGGATGGTTCACCCAGAGCGGGCCGTCCATCGCGTAGAGGAGACCGCCGAGCCCGAAGCGGACTTGCGCAGCCGCGAACCGGGCGTCGTCCGGGCGCAGATGGGAGAAGGTCGGCCACTCGGGGCGGCGCCAGTACACCGCGCGGACGCGGGCCAGGTCGGCTGTCCTCGACCGGGTGCGCAGCCGCCCGGCCATGGAGTCCGGGCGGGTGCCGAACCGGGTCGAGACCGTCAAGTCGGTACCGATGTCAGCAGGGTTGAACCTGACCACGGGCACATTCCGCCGGTTGAGTTCGGTGATCACCATGTCGGCGGTCAGGTCGTCCGCCTCGGTCACCACCAGAACGGGCCTCTCCTCGGTCACGTCGTCAGTCCTGCTCGGAATCCTGGTCGTGACCCTGATCGTTCTTGGAGTCCGAGTTCGTGGTGGTCGACGTTTCGGTGCCCTTGCTGGTGCCGTGCGCGCCCATCTCGACCACCAGACCGGCGCGATCGCGGAACACACCGAGTTGCGTGCCGGGGTCGACGACGACCGTGGCATACGGGCGCTGTGCGGTGGTCGGGTACGGGGCGAGACGGCCGACGCCCCACGGTGCGGTGGGCTGGGGCACGAGTCGCTGCTCGGTTCGGGTGACCACGCTGATGACCTCCACGGCGGGACGAACGGATCGGGTCCTTCGAGCCTGACGCGGCCCCATCCCCCCGGGAATGAACCGCCGTTGCACCTTTGTGGCACTTCCGTGGCCGCTCGCACACCGTCCGTGATTCCATGGCGGCGGGAGGTAGGCGCGCTGTGGTGAACGTGAGTCGATGGACGGGCCACGAGGCGGGCTTGCTGCGGCAGGCGCTGCGCATGAGTGTGCGTGCTTATGCGGCGCATCTCGGCGTCGGCATCCGCACCGTCTCGAAGTGGGAGAAGTTGGGCACGGACACCTGCCCCTGGCCCGACACGCAAGCCATTCTCGACACAGCCCTCGCTCGTTCCGATGCCGCGGTACAAGCCCGATTCGATCAGCTCATGGGTTCGTTCCCCGGTCGGCGACCGACCAGGACGCCCTCACTCACGGTCGCCGATTACGAGACCTGGACGGAGGATCTGGAGCGCAGCGCGGTGTGCCTCGACCGCCAGGACTTCTCCTTCGCCGCCAGTCTCCTGGAACGTTGGCTCGGCCGGGTCCGGACGCGGGACCTGGCCGATCGCGGCTTGTACCTCTACGGTCGCTCCCTGGTCCTCTCCGGCGACCTGCGCCGACTCCAGGGCACCCTTCAGGACTTGATGACCGCCAAACGCCTCTACTGCGGCGCCCACGATGTGTTCACCGAACTCGGCATCCCCCGCCGGGCCGCGCAGATCGAACTCTCCCTCGCGGTGGTCACCGAGATGGCCGGACGGCTGGCCCCCGCCGCCACGCTTTATCAACAGCTCACCGACGACGAAAGGCTCGGCTCGGCCGACCGCGCACGCGCCCTGCTGTGGATCGGCACCGCCCTGTCCAAGCACGGCCGCAACGAGTTCGCCATCCAGGTCATGGGACAGGCAGCCGAGCGGTTCGAGGACCTGGACGAACCGGAGGACTGGGCGACCGCCCAGCAGAAGCTCGCGCTGGCGCACCGTGGCGTCGGCGATCTCACCCGGGCGCTGGCGTACATCGACACGGCACGCGGCAACGGCCGTTTCGAGACCCCGCTCCAGCGCGTCCAGATCGACACCGCGCACGGTCACATCCTGCTCACCGACCCGGCCACCCGCAGTGCCGGCGACTCCGTGCTCGACCGGGCCTCCGACACCGCCACCCGGTACGGCCTGAAACACCAACTGCGGAGCATCAAGACCGTGCGTGAGAGCGAGGAGTTCGCGTGACCAGCCAGGCACCGATCAGCGACGCGGACCGGGCCGACGCCCGCACCATCTGGGACTTCCACCAGATGGGCCACGAACTGAAGCCCTGCTCCGCCGCGATCACCCTCGGCAGCCTCGACCTCGGTGTGGCCACCACCGCCGCTGACCTCTACCGCGCCGGCATGTTCCCGACCGTGGTCTTCACAGGCGACACCAGCGCAGCCACCCAGGCACGGTTCCCGCGCGGCGAAGCCACCCACTACCGCGAACACGCGCTCTCCCTGGGAGTGCCGGACGAGGCGATCCTGCTGGAGCCCAAGGCCACCAACACCGGCCAGAACATCGGCTTCTCCCGCGAAGTACTGGAGAACGCGGGCATCACGGTGACCGGCCTTCTCCTGATCTCCATGCCGTACATGCAGCGCCGGGCCTACGCGACATGCCGCAAGGTGTGGCCCGAGGTCGAGCCGGTCTGCGTCTCCCAGCCTTTGCCGTACGACGAGTACGTCAGGACGCATGACGACGAGAAGCAGCTCATCGACATGCTCATGGGCGACATGGAACGGGTGATGGAGTACCCCAAGCGCGGATTCGCCATCGAGCAGCACGTCCCTGAAAGGGTCCGCGATGCCTTCGAACGCCTCCGCACCGGCGGCTACGACACCTGGCTCCTGCCCGGCTGACCGAACCGCCCTCTTGCACGCACCGGCCGTGCGCTCGTGCGCGATCCATCAGCCCAACCTCCTGCCCCGCCTCTCCACGCTGGCGAAGCTCTACGCGGCCGACGTCTGGGTGGTCCTCGACGACGTCCAGTTCGTCCGTCGCGACTACCAGCACCGAGCCCGGCTCGCGGGGCTCCACCACCCGGAGCAGCGCCAGTGGCTTTCCGTGGAAACCCGTCTCCCTTACGGGCGCGCAACATTGATCCGCGAGGCCCGACTCGTAGACCCGTCACGCGCCGCCCGGCGCCTCAGCCAGCTGCCCGCACAGCACTACCGCCTCAGCGCCTACTGGCCGTCGCTGCAAGCCGCCCTCCAACCCGCAGTCCAGGCGGTCACTGAAACCGGTGGCACAGCGTCCGTCGCTGAATCCACCACCCGCGCCCTGCTGAACGTCCTGGACTGGCGCGGCTCCATCGTGCACAGCAGCGACCTCGCCGCGTCCCCGGACCGCTCGGCCCGTCTGGCCGACCTCACGAGGGCGGTCGGCGCCGACACCTACCTCTGCGGCACGGGCGGCATGCGATACCTCGACCGAAGCCCCTTCGCGGAGCGGGGTCTCAGCGTCCACGCATTCCGTCCACCATCCTCCGAGGGCCTGTGGACGGGGGCGGCGACAGTGTCGGCGCTGTGGGCACTCGCCGCGTACGGCCCCCGCAACGTCAAGGCCGCGTTCGACGAGTTCCTCACAGCTCGCGTCCCGGACGCCGACGGCCCCCTCGCCCGGACCGGGCGAGAGGGCCGCTGAACTGCACGAACGCTGTGGAGCCTAGGAGATTCGAACTCCTGACATCTGCCTTGCAAAGGCAGCGCTCTACCAACTGAGCTAAGGCCCCGCTACGGGAGACAGCGTACCGGTTCCGGGGGCGGGGGCCGAACGGGTATGGGGGTGGGTCCGTAGGATGGGTTTGCTGGATTCGCGGGAGCAAATTGGGAGCGCGTATGGATGCGTCGGCGCAGGACTCGGCACGTCGCGCGCAGGAGGCGAGGGAGTTGCAGCGGGGGTGGTACGGGGAGCCGCTGGGGGATCTGTTCAGGCGGCTGCTGGCGGACCTGGGGCTGAACCAGGCGCGGCTGGCGGCGGTGCTGGGGCTGTCGGCGCCGATGCTGTCGCAGCTCATGAGCGGGCAGCGGGCGAAGATCGGGAATCCGGCGGTGGTGCAGCGGTTGCAGGCGTTGCAGGAGCTGGCGTGGCAGGTGGCGGAGGGCCGGACGGGGGCGATCGAGGCCGCGGCGCGGATGGACGAGATCCGGGAGCTGGCCGGGTCGTCGGTGCTGGGCGGGACGACGACGCACTCGGCGGCCGGGGAGCTCCCGGCAGCGCCCGCGCGGCAGGTGGTGCGGGGCATCCAGGACGTGCTGCGGTCGGTCGCGTCCGCGCAGGAGATCGAGCGGGCGGCGCACTCCCTCGCGCCCGCCCACCCGCAACTGGCAGAGTTCCTTCGTGTGTACGGCGCCGGGCGGACGGGTGAGGCGGTCGCGCACTACGAGGCGCATCAGGACTGAGGGGAGGGGCGCGCACCATGGGTGAGGTCTTCGCGGGCCGGTACGAACTGGTGGACCCGATCGGCCGCGGCGGCGTGGGCGCGGTCTGGCGCTCGTGGGACCGCCGCAGGCGCCGCTACGTGGCCGCCAAGGTCCTCCAGCAGAGCGACGCGCACGCGCTGCTGCGTTTCGTCCGCGAACAGGCGATGCGGATCGACCACCCCCATGTGCTGGCCCCGGCGAGCTGGGCGGCCGACGACGACAAGGTGCTGTTCACCATGGACCTGGTGCACGGCGGCTCGCTGTCGCACCTGATCGGCGACTACGGGCCGCTGCCGCCGCACTATGTGTGCGTGCTGCTCGACCAGTTGCTGTCCGGGCTGACCGCCGTGCACGCCGAGGGCGTCGTCCACCGCGACATCAAGCCCGCGAACATCCTGCTGGAGGCGACCGGCACCGGCACCCCGCATCTGCGCCTGTCGGACTTCGGCATCGCCATGCGCAAGGGCGAGCCGCGGCTGACCGAGACGGACTACGTGGTCGGCACGCCCGGCTACTTCGCGCCGGAGCAGATGCTCGGCGCCGAGCCCGACGTCCCCGCCGACCTCTACGCGGTGGGCCTGGTCGCGCTCTACCTGCTGGGCGGGCAGAAGCCGGACGCGCAGGCGATCTCGGAGCGCTTCCTGACGATGGGCATGCCGCCCGCGCCCGTGGGGGTGCCGGAGCCGCTGTGGCAGGTCATCGGCGCGCTGCTGCAACCCGACCCGCGGGCCAGATTCCGTACGGCCAACGGCGCGCGCAAGGCGCTGGCCGCCGCCGTGGAGCTGATCGGGGAACCGGCCGCGGGCGACGAACCGGTGGAGGTCTTCGACCAGATCGGCCCGCTGCCCGAGGGGTTCGGCCCGGACGGCCCGCTGCCCGCCAAGTCCTCGCAGTCCGCGGAACGCGCGAGGCACGCGGGGCCCGCGGAACCGGCACCCGCCGCGCCCGCCGCCACGGCCGCCCCGGAACCGGCCCGCGCCCTCACCACCGGCTTCCCCCTCGCCGCCCCGCAGACGGCCGCCCCGCAGACGACGGCCCCGCAGACGACGGCCCCCGCCCCCGTACAGCCGGTCACCCACACCAGGACCCGCGCGGAGCCGTACACCCCCGCCCAGCCGCTCCCCCCGGCCGCGCCCGCCGCCCGTACCGCCCCGACGCGCCCGCTGCCCGACCCGGCGGCCACCGGCCCGGCCGCCGCGGACCCCGCGGCCGGTCACAGCGCCGGTACGGTCTCGGCCCACCTCCCGGTCCGCGCGCCCACGCCGGGCCCTTCGGCCAAGGTGGTCGTGCCGGTCCTCGTCGTCGCCGTTCTGTGCTTCGTCGTCGGCATCCTGGCGCTGCTGGCCTCCTAGAGCCGCCGGCCTCCGCGCGGAAACGGGTAACAGCCGCCCTCCAGGAGAGCGACTGTTACCCGCACCCGTACAAGAACCCGTAGGAGAGCCCCTACAAGACGCTCGCTACCAGGCAGGCGGCGGCCCGTACCCCGGCTGCGGCGGCACCGCGTCCGCCGTCCGCGCCGCCCGGCGCCGCGCGGCGACGAACCACACCACGAGCGTGAGCAGCAGCACCGTCCCGGCGCCCATGGCGCCGAAGGCGAGGAAGCGCAACCCCGAACTGCCGGACGCCCCGGACGACCCGGTGCCCGAGCCGTTCGCCGCCGAGACGTCGTGCGCGCTGACGCCGATGTCGGCCGCGCCCGGATCACCGTCGTACGCGGGCGCGGGCAACGCCTCGCCCTTGACGTCCACCCGCAGGGTGACCGGCACCGCGCCCGTCACCGCCTTGGCGACATCGGGGTGCACGGTGACCGCGAAGTAGTACCAGCCCGCGTACCGCACCCGCACCACATCGGTGGCGCTGCCCGCCCTGTTGGCGTACGAGACCGGCGCCAGCCGCTCGTTCAGCGAGGTCGGCGCGCCGGAGTAGGAGTGGTCGACGGAGTCGATCAGCTCGCGGACCGGGCTGTACGCCGTCAACCGCACGCCCTGGCCGATGTACGTGGCGCTGTCGCCGTTGGCCGGCGCGCTGGAGAAGTCCGAGAAGACGGTGGCCTGCTGGCCCCAGTCGACCGGGACCTTGTAGAAGCGGGTCTCGCCCGGCAGCACCTTGTCCTTCCAGATGCCGGTCTTGACGGCCGCCGCCGTCTCGAAGCTGGGGCCGCCGCGGGCCTGCCGCGGCGTGCCCGCGGTCAGCGGGGTCGGCGACGCGGAGCCGAAGTTCGGCGCGGGCTGCGCCGTCGTCCCGGCCTTCAGCGCGGGTTCGAGGACGAAGCGCAGCTCCAGCGGCCACGCGCCGGGGTCGGACGTCCCCGCGCTCGTCCGGTGCACCGACAGCGTGTACTGGTTGGCCTCCTGGCACGACGAGCCGACGCCCGCCAGCCGCGCGACCGCCGAGCCGATCGGCCGGGTCGCGTCGTCGTCGCGGAAGTTGGCGTCCCGGCTGTCGCACGTGGTGCCGTCCGCGCTCTGGAGTTCAAGCTCCAGCCCGTCGTTGTACGCCACCCGCGAGCCGGTCGGCGGCAGCGCGAAGGCCGAGGCGTACGCCGAGGACGTGGCGTCGAGCGTGATCCCGTACATCCGGGTCTCGTTCGGCTTGATCATGTCCCGGTACGTGGTCGCGGCCTTCAACGGCGGCGCGTCCGCCGTGGTCGCCGCCCCCGAGACGGCGGTGCCCTCCGGCTTCCAGGTGGCCGGGGCCTCGGTCGGGACCCCCGTGGAACCGGCCGAGGACGACCCCGACGCGGAGGACGGGGGCGCGGACGGTGACGCCGTGTCGGCCGCCGCCTGCCCCTGGAGCGCGGCGAGCGCGAGCACGCCCGCCGCCGCGGTGAACGTCAGTTGGCGCTTCATGCCCCACCCCTGTAGTCGTCGCCGGACTGAGTGCCCGGTTGAGTGCCGGACTGAGTGCCCGGTTGAGTGCCGGACTGCGTGCCGGTCTGAGCGCCGGTCTGAGCGCCGGTCTGAGGGCCGACCAGCGTGTCGGCCTGCGCACGGAACCGCTGACGGGCCCCGGCACGGCGGATCAGCGCCGCCACCCCGACCCCGGCCAGCGCCACGGCGCCGCCCGTCCCCGCAGCGAGCAGGTCCTTGCCCGTGACCGAGCCGATGCCGGACCCCGCGGCGGAGCCCGTACCGTCACCGTCCCCCGCGGCCCGGCCCTTCGTACCGCCGTCGGCGCCGCTCGCGCCGTTCTGGTCGCCACCCTGCTGGGCCAGCTTCGGCGCCTGGTACTCCGGGCCCGCCAGCTCGTCACCGGTGACCGCGACCCGCAGGATGACGCCGACAGCGGCGTTCTTGGCCAACTGCGCCGCGTTCGGGCCGAGTCCGACCGCGATCCAGTAGTCGCCCGCGCTGTGCACGGTGTCGGCCGGGTCGCCGACCGTCCAGCGGTTGGTCCAGGTCACCGGGACCGTACCGAGGCCGACCGACAGCGGCTTGCCGAAGTACGAGCGCTCGCCGCGGGCGTCGGAGGCGCTCTCGATCGGGAGCCTGCCGGGCGCGAAGGCCGAGGTGGTGACGAAGGTGGACGCGTGGGACGAGGAGTCGTCCAGGACCGGCTCGTTGGCGAATTCCGCCGCGTAGGTGAGCTGCTGGCCCCAGCCGAGGTGGACCTTGTAGTAGCGGGTCTGGCCGGGCAGCAGGTGGTCCCGCCAGACGCCGGTGCCGACCCGTGCGGCGTCGTTGAAGCCGGTGCCGCCGACGAGGTCCTTGGGCGTGCCGGTGACGGGCGCGGGCGCGGTCCCGTAGTCGGTCCGCGCGGCGGCCGGTGTGGTGCCCGCGGGCAGCGGCGCCTCGGCGTCCAGCCGCAGTTCGACCGGCCAGCGGCTCCGGTCGGAGGCGGGCGCGCTCGTCCGGTGCACCGACAGCAGGTAGCGGCCCGCCTTGTCGCAGTCGTCCTTGTGGTCGGCGGACGGCACCCGGCTGACCGCGCCGGTCAGCGTCATCGCGCCCTCGTTCTGCCCGAAGTGCGCGGACTGCGTGTCGCAGGAGTAGGCGTACTTGCCCGTCCCGGTGAGCTTCAGCTCCAGGCCGTCGCCGTAGGTGACCGGCACGCCCGGCTGCGGGGCCGCGGTGACCGACGCGTCGGCGGTCGAGACGCCGTCCAGCGTGGCCGCGTACCAGCGCGTTTCGCCGGGGCCGATGGTGTCGAGGTACTGGCCGGTGCTGATCGAGGCGGCGTGCTCCGCCGAGTCGCCGCCGGCGATCCGGGTGCCCTCGAAGCGGTACGCGTCCGCGCTCAGTTGGGAGGCGCGCACGAGCTGGCGGGCGAGCGAGGCGGCGTCCGGCGCGTCGTAGTACGAGCCGTGCCCGGCGCGGGCGACGCACTCCAGCTCGTCGCGGGCCGCGCCCTTGACCTGGAAGCCGACCGTGTTGATCCGCAGGTCGATGCCGTCCCTGCCGTCGCCGGCGAGCCGCGCGGCCACGTCGCACGGCTTGGGAGCCCCGCAGTTGGACTCACCGTCCGAGATCAGCAGGATCGTGCGGCGCCCGTCGGCGGGCAGGTCGTCGGCCGCCTTGGTGAGCGCGAGCGCCGTCGGGGTGTCCCCCTTGGGCTGTACGGCGTCCACCGCGCGCTTGACGGCGTCCCGGTCGAGCGGGGTGACCGGCTTGGCGAGCGAGGTGTCGTCGCAGCCGTGCGGCTTGCCCGCGCCGTAGACCCGCAGTCCGGTCGGGTAGCCGTCCGGCAGCGAGTCCACGACGGAGCCGACGGCCTTGCGGGCCGAGGCGATCCGGGTGCTGCCCGAGCCGTCGGGGCCCGCCATCGAGCCGGAGGAGTCCAGCACCATGATCAGGCTGCCGTCCTGGCCGGCGGCCGGGGCGGCGGGTGCGGCCGGGGCCGCGGCGGCGGTTCCCGCGCCGGTCAGCACGGCCGCGCAGGCCAGGAGCAGCGCCCCGAGCAGCGCGGCGGTGGCGGGTCCCCGCCCCGGTGGTGGTCGTCGTTCCATGCCGTCACATCCCCCTCGCTCCACTTCATTTGCAAGAGCAAACCTAAGGATTTGCTCAGGCAAACTCAAGCGGTTCCTGTCACGGTCCCGCAACAGCCGGGCCGCCGGGCCCGCCGCCGCTGCCCCGCGCCCCCACGGCCCCCACCGCCCCCGGAAACAGCGAAGCCCCGGCGGCACTCACCCATGAGTGCGGCCGGGGCCCGAAGACAGTACGTACGGTTCACACGGTCGTGCTGGATCCCGCCGGAACCGTGTCGGTGGCTTCGGTCCACAGGTCCTGCTCGGCGCGGTCCGCCTGAATCTGTCGGTATACGAACAGTCCGGCGACGGCGGCCAGGGCGACCAGGAGAAACTTCTTCATCGCGTGACCTCCTCCTTGATTCCGTGGGGAGAGCTTCTGACGCGCCCGACTATACACAGCGGCCGATACCGAACGGTGACCTGTGGGGCCATTCGTTCTACCCTCAACAGCGCGGCCTCACACCCCTCGTACACACCGAAGGCCCCCAACCGACTTGCGGTTGGGGGCCTTCACGCGGTGGGGCTACCAGGACTTGAACCTGGGGCCTCTTCCTTATCAGGGAAGCGCTCTAACCGTCTGAGCTATAGCCCCGCGCTGCACCGAAAGATTAGCGCACCCTGGGCCATGTCCCAAAATCGGTATCCGCCGCCCCGACCTGCCGCCCTGACGGACGGCTACTCGTCCTCCGCCAGCGTCAGCTCGACACCGCCGACGAAGCCCGCCGAGAGGTTGTAGACGAAGGCGCCGAGCGTGGCCAGCGCGGTGGCCAGGATGACGTCGATCACGGCGATCACACACGTGATGACCATCACCCGGGAGAGCGACAGGAACGACACCAGGTCGAAGCCGCCGCTGCCGCCCTGCTCGGACGTGGTGGCCTCGCTGATGGTGTCGCCGACGGTGCTGAAGACGCCGATCGCGTCCAGCACCATCCACAGCACCGCCACGGCGATGATCGTGCAGATGCCCAGTGCGATGGAGAGCAGGAAGCTCACCTTCATCACCGACCAGGGATCGGCCTTGGCGATCCGCAGCCGCGCCTTGCGGGTGCGCGGCACCGACCGGGCCGCGGGACGCGGCCTGCGCACCCCCGCGGCGGCGGGCGAACCCGGCGTCGGCGGAGGTGTGGCGGGTGCCGGCGGCGCGTACGCCTGCGCCGGCTGGTGCGGCGGCGGCTGACGCGTGTCAGTCACGGTGTATCCCCCCTCTTGCGGGCCGTTGAGGTTGGCCGAGCCATGGGCACCCCCGGTCCTGCCCGCCCCACCTGCGGCGCCCGTGGCTCCACTCACGGCTTACTCCTCCGGTTCACCGGCCTCGGGCTCCAGGCCCGCGACCGCTCCGTCGTCCTCACCGGCTTCGGCCACGATGGCCGACTCCGGGTCGTCGTCCGCTTCGGCGTTCCGCGCGATGCCGACGACGGCGTCCCGCTTACCGAGGTTGATCAGTTGGACGCCCATGGTGTCACGGCCCGTCTCCCTGACCCCATTGACCCGCGTACGGATCACCCCACCGCTGAGCGTGATGGCCAGGATCTCATCGGTCTCCTCGACAACCAAAGCGCCGACCAGAGAACCGCGGTCCTCCACGATCTTCGCCGCCTTGATGCCGAGTCCGCCGCGCCCCTGGACCCGGTACTCGTCCACCGATGTGCGCTTCGCGTACCCGCCGTCCGTGGCGGTGAACACGAACGTACCGGGCCGGACGACATTCATCGAGAGGAGTTCGTCACCTGGACGGAAACTCATGCCCTTCACGCCCGAGGTGGCGCGGCCCATCGGGCGCAGCGCGTCGTCCGTGGCGGTGAAGCGGATGCACTGCGCCTTACGGCTGACGAGCAGCAGATCGTCCTCCGCGGAGACCAGCTCGGCGCCGATCAGCTCGTCGGAGGTGCCGAGCACCGCGCCCTCGCCGTCCGCGTCGCCGTCCACCGCGCCGGACTCGCGCAGATTGATCGCGATGACACCGCCCGCGCGCGGCGAGTCGTAGTCCTTCAGCGCGGTCTTCTTCACCAGCCCGGCCTTGGTGGCCAGCACCAGGTACGGCGCCGCGTTGTAGTCCTTGATCGCCAGGATCTGGGCGATCCGCTCGTCCGGCTGGAAGGCCAGCAGATTCGCCACGTGCTGGCCGCGCGCGTCCCGACCGGCGTCCGGCAGCTCGTACGCCTTGGCCCGGTAGACCCGGCCCTTGTTGGTGAAGAACAGCAGCCACTGGTGGGTGGTGGTCACGAAGAAGTGGTCGACGATGTCGTCCTGCTTCAGCTTCGCGCCGCGTACGCCCTTGCCGCCGCGCTTCTGCGACCGGTAGTCCTCGGTCTTGGTGCGCTTGACGTAGCCGCCACGGGTGATCGTGACGACGATGTCCTCCTCGGCGATCAGGTCCTCCATCGACATGTCGCCGTCGAAGGGCACCAGCTTGCTGCGCCGGTCGTCGCCGAACTTGTCGACGATGGCCTGGAGCTCCTCGCTGATGATCTGCCGCTGCTTCTCCGGCGAGGCGAGGATCGCGTTGTACTCGTTGATCTTCTGCTGCAACTCGTCGTGCTCGGCGATGATCTTCTGCCGCTCCAGGGCGGCCAGCCGGCGGAGCTGCATCTCCAGGATCGCGTTGGCCTGGATCTCGTCGATCTGGAGCAGGCCCATCAGGCCCTCGCGCGCGACCTCGACGGTGTCGCTGCGCCGGATCAGCGCGATGACCTCGTCGATCGCGTCCAGCGCCTTGAGCAGACCGCGCAGGATGTGGGCGCGCTCCTCGGCCTTGCGCAGCCGGAAGCGGGTCCGCCGCACGATGACCTCGACCTGGTGGTTCACCCAGTTGCGGATGAACGCGTCCAGCGACAGGGTGCGCGGCACGCCGTCGACCAGCGCCAGCATGTTGGCGCCGAAGTTGGACTGGAGGTCGGTGTGCTTGTACAGGTTGTTCAGCACGACCTTGGCGACCGCGTCCCGCTTGAGGACGATGACCAGCCGCTGGCCGGTGCGCGACGAGGTCTCGTCACGGACGTCGGCGATGCCGCCGATCTTGCCGTCCTTCACCAGGTCGGCGATCTTCTGCGCAAGATTGTCCGGGTTGGTCTGGTACGGCAGCTCGGTGACGACCAGGCACTGCCGGTTCTGGATCTCCTCGACCTCGACGATCGCGCGCATCGTGATCGAGCCGCGGCCCGTACGGTAGGCGTCCTCGATGCCCTTGCGGCCGACGACCAGGGCGCCGGTCGGGAAGTCCGGGCCCTTGATCCGCTCCATGAGGGCGTCGAGCAGTTCCTCGGGCGTGGCGTCCGGGTTGGCCAGGCACCACTGGGCGCCGTCGGCGACCTCGCGCAGATTGTGCGGCGGGATGTTCGTCGCCATGCCGACCGCGATGCCCGCGGAACCGTTGATCAGCAGGTTCGGGAAGCGCGCCGGGAGGACCGTCGGCTCCTGGTTGCGGCCGTCGTAGTTGTCCTGGAGGTCGACGGTCTCCTCGTCGATGTCCCTGACCATCTCCATGGACAGCGGCATCATCTTGCACTCGGTGTACCGCATCGCGGCGGCCGGGTCGTTGCCCGGGGAACCGAAGTTGCCGTTGGAGTCCACCAGCGGCATCCGCATCGACCACGGCTGCGCGAGACGGACCAGCGCGTCGTAGATCGAGGAGTCACCGTGCGGGTGGTAGGTGCCCATCACGTCGCCGACGACGCGCGCGCACTTGTAGAAGCCCTTCTCGGGCCGGTAGCCGCCGTCGTACATCGCGTACAGCACGCGGCGGTGCACCGGCTTGAGGCCGTCCCGCACGTCCGGCAGCGCGCGCGAGACGATGACGGACATCGCGTAGTCGAGATAGCTGCGCTGCATCTCGGTCTCGAGCCCGACGGGCTCGATGCGCAGGCCACCCGACTCGTTGCGCTCGTCCATCTCGGACGGGGGTACGTCGGGCACGGGGGGAACGTTGGAGGTGTCGTCGGCCATCGCTGTCGATTAGTCCTTTCACACGGCCAGTGGGGGCCGACTCAGATGTCCAGGAACCGGACGTCCTTGGCGTTGCGCTGGATGAAGGAGCGGCGCGCTTCCACGTCCTCGCCCATCAGCACCGAGAACAGGTCGTCGGCCTGGGCCGCGTCGTCGAGCGTGACCTTGCCGAGCACGCGGTGGTCGATGTCCATCGTGGTGACCCGCAGCTCCTCGGCGTTCATCTCGCCCAGACCCTTGAAGCGCTGGATCGAGTCCTCGCGGATGCGCTTGCCGGCCTGCTTGCCGATCTCCACCAGCGCGTCCCGCTCACGGTCGGAGTACGCGTACTCGAAGTCGTCCCGGCCCCACTTGATCTTGTACAGCGGCGGGCGGGAGAGGTAGACGTGCCCGGCCTCGACCAGCGGCCGCATGAAGCGGAACAGGAAGGTCAGCAGCAGGGTGTTGATGTGCTGGCCGTCGACGTCGGCGTCCGCCATCAGGATGATCTTGTGATAGCGGAGCTTGGAGATGTCGAAGTCCTCGTGCACACCGGTGCCGAAGGCCGAGATCAGGGCCTGGATCTCGGTGTTCTGGAGGATCTTGTCGATCCTCGCCTTCTCCACGTTGAGGATCTTGCCGCGGATCGGGAGGATCGCCTGGTACTGCGGGTTGCGGCCGGACTTCGCGGAGCCGCCGGCCGAGTCGCCCTCGACGATGAAGATCTCGCACTTCGTCGGGTCGTTGGACTGGCAGTCGCTCAGCTTGCCGGGCAGCGACGCGGACTCCAGCAGCCCCTTGCGGCGGGTCAGGTCCCGCGCCTTGCGGGCCGCGACCCGGGCGGTGGCCGCCTGGATCGACTTGCGGATGATGTCCGCGGCCTCGTTGGGGTTGCGGTCCAGCCAGTCGGTCAGGTGCTCGTGCACGACCTTCTGGACGAACGTCTTCGCCTCGGTGTTGCCCAGCTTCGTCTTCGTCTGGCCCTCGAACTGCGGCTCGCCGAGCTTCACCGAGATGATCGCGGTCAGACCCTCGCGGATGTCCTCGCCCGCCAGGTTGTCGTCCTTCTCCCGGAGGAACTTCTTCTCGCGCGCGTAGCGGTTGACCAGGCCGGTCATCGCCGCGCGGAAGCCCTCCTCGTGCGTGCCGCCCTCGTGCGTGTGGATCGTGTTCGCGAAGCTGTACACACCCTCGCTGTACTGGGTGTTCCACTGCATGGCGACCTCGACCGACAGCAGCCGCTCCTTGTCCTCCGCCTCGATGTCGATGACGGTGGGGTGGATCAGCTCGCCCTTGCGCGAGTTCAGGTACTTCACGTAGTCCACGAGGCCGCCCTCGTAGTGGTACGTGACGGTGAGCGGCTTGCCCTCCTCGTCCACGTGGTCGGCGCGCTCGTCGGTCAGCGAGATCCGCAGGCCCTTGTTGAGGAACGCCATCTCCTGGAAGCGCCGCGACAGCGTCTCGAAGGAGTAGTCGGTGGTCTCGAAGATGTCCGCGTCTGCCCAGAAGGTGACCGTGGTGCCGGTCTCGTCGACCGCCTCGTTCTTCAGCAGCGGCGCCGTCGGCACACCCAGCTTGTAGTCCTGCGTCCAGCGGTGGCCCTCGGTGCGCACCTCGACCGCGACCCGGGAGGACAGCGCGTTGACCACGGAGACGCCGACGCCGTGCAGACCGCCGGAGACCGCGTAACCGCCGCCGCCGAACTTGCCGCCCGCGTGCAGCACCGTCAGCACGACCTCGACGGCCGGCTTCCCCTCGGAGGGGACGATGCCCACCGGGATGCCGCGGCCGTTGTCCACGACGCGCACGCCGCCGTCTTCGAGGATCGTGACGTCGATGGTGTCCGCGTGACCGGCCATCGCCTCGTCGACCGAGTTGTCGACGACCTCCTGGACGAGGTGGTGCAGGCCCCGCTCACCGGTCGAACCGATGTACATACCGGGGCGCTTGCGCACCGCTTCGAGACCCTCGAGCACGGTGATCGCGCTGGCGTCGTAGGACTTGCTGGAATTCTCGTTGGGGTTGCCGGAATCGGCCACGAAGCGCCCTTTCTGGCACAGCACGAGCCGTCTCCCGCGGGGCGGGATCGGCTGCGTCTTCGACATGTTCCGCTGGTGTCCCCCTGTCTGCTGCCAGGGGAGGGCGGTCTGTCTATCAGTCTACCGGTAGCGCCGACATGAATGGGGCTTTGGCGGTACCTGAGTTCCCATGTGCCGTCCCGAACCGCCGCCGCCCGACTCCCTACACGCGGCCCTGGTGCCAAAACCGCTCACACGGGCGTCCAGGGCTTCCGGCTGTCAACCCCCGGCTACGCTGAGCAGGGTCGGCGCGAAGTCGCTACGGACGCCGTACGAACGCGCTCCCCGCCGTACGCGCACCGGCGCGTTCTCAGCCGTACGTGTCGCCGGGGCCGACGCTGCCGGGGGCGCGCAGCCGTCCGTACGAGCGGGCCGGGCCCGCGGGGCCGAGCACCTTGATCAGCTTCACCGTGCCGTGGCCGAGATCCGCGTTGAGCCGGGCCACCAGGGTCGGCGCCAGCAGCCGGAGCTGGGTCGCCCAGGCGGTCGAGTCGCACTGGACGGTCAGGACGGAGGCCTCCTCGTCGTACCGCGCGGGCGCGCAGTGCAGCGCCACCTCGGGACCGACGAGCTGCGGCCAGCGGCCCATCACCCCGCCCACCGCGGCCGGGGCCTCCCAGCCGCGCTCGGTGATCAGCCGGTTGATCGCGGCGCCCAGCGGCAGCGGGTCGCGGCCGTCGGCGCGCGCGCCGCTGCGCAGCCCGCCGCGCCTGGCCTGCTTCTTCTGCACGGCCGCCGCGCCACGGGCCCTGGCCTGCTCCTTCGCGGCGCGCAGCGCGACCCGCGCGAGGTCGACGCCGGTCTGCTCGGGGAGCGTGCCGGACGGTGTACCCGCGGGCGCGGCCGGAGCGGTGTCGGCCGCGCCGTCCGCCGGGAGTGCCGGGCCGCCCGCGCCCCTGGCCCGCTTCGCGCCGCGTTCGCTCATACCCGCTCCACCGTCCCCTGCTCCACCGCGAACCGGGCCCCCACCAGGACACCCGGCACATCGTCGTCCACCGCCGCCGTCACCAGCACCTGCTCGCCGGGCGCGACCAGCTCCGCCAGCCGCTCGCGCCGCTTGGTGTCCAGCTCGGCGAAGACGTCGTCCAGCACCAGCACCGGCTCGCCGCCGTCGGAGCACAGCAGTTCGTACGACGCCAGGCGCAGCGCGAGCGCGTACGACCAGGACTCGCCGTGGCTGGCGTAGCCCTTGGCGGGCATCGGGCCGAGCTTGAGCAGCAGGTCGTCGCGGTGCGGCCCGACGAGCGTCACCCCGCGCTCGATCTCCTGCCTGCGCGCCTCGCCCAGCGCCTCCAGCAGCCGCCCGTACAGGTCCTCGCGGCCCTCGGCCCCGGCCATCCTCTCGCCCATCGAGCCCCGGTACTCGAAACCGACCGGGCCGCCGCCGGGGGCGAGCTGTTCGTACGCCTTGTCGGCCAGCGGCTGGAGCGCGGCCACCAGGTCCAGGCGCTGCGCGAGCAGCTCCGCGCCGACCCGCGCCAGATGCTGGTCCCACACGTCGAGGGTGGACAGGTCGCCGCCCTTGCCGCCGTGCCTGCGGGCCATCGCGGCGGACTTCAGCAGGGTGTTGCGCTGCTTGAGCACCCGGTCGTAGTCGCTGCGGACCCCGGCCAGGCGCGGGGTGCGGGCGGTGATCAGCTCGTCGAGGAAGCGGCGGCGCTCGGTCGGGTCACCCTTGACCAGCGCCAGGTCCTCCGGCGCGAAGAGCACGCTGCGGACGATGCCCAGCAGGTCGCGCGGGCGGCCGGGCGCCGAGCGGTTGATCCGGGCGCGGTTGGCCCGCCCCGGATTGATCTCCAGCTCCACGAGCTGCTGCCGGTCGCCCTGCACGACCTGGGCCCGGACGACCGCGCGCTCGGCGCCCATCCGGACCAGCGGCGCGTCGGTGGAGACCCGGTGGCTGGACAGCGCCGCCAGATAGCCGACGGCCTCGACCAGATTGGTCTTGCCCTGCCCGTTGGGCCCCACGAAAGCGGTGACGCCCGGGTCGAGGGGGACCTCGGCCCGGGCGTAGGAACGGAAGTCGGCGAGCGAAAGGTGCGCTACGTGCATCGCGTGCTGTGGCGCGGGACCGCGCCGACCTCCCTGCTGTCTGGCTTTCGTACTACTCGGCGGCGGTGACCGCGTGCCCGCCGAATTCGTTGCGGAGCGCGGCGACCATCTTCATCTGCGGCGAGTCGTCCTGGCGGGACGAGAACCGGGCGAACAGCGACGCGGTGATGGCGGGCAGCGGCACGGCGTTGTCGATGGCGGCCTCGACCGTCCACCGGCCCTCGCCGGAGTCGTCCGCGTGGCCGCGCAGGGCGCCCAGGTGCTCGTCCTTGTCGAGCGCGTCCACGGCCAGGTCGAGCAGCCAGGAGCGGATGACCGTACCGGACTTCCAGGAGCGGAAGACCTCGCGGACGTCGGTGACCGAGTCCACCGCCTCCAGCAGCTCCCAGCCTTCGGCGTAGGCCTGCATCATCGCGTACTCGATGCCGTTGTGGACCATCTTGGCGAAGTGGCCCGCGCCGACCTTGCCCGCGTGCACGGCGCCGGAGTCGCCCTCGGGCTTGAGCGCGTCGAAGATGGGCTGCGCCTTGGCGACGTCCTCGTCCTTGCCGCCGTACATCAGCGCGTAGCCGTTGGCCAGGCCCCAGACACCGCCGGAGACGCCGCAGTCGACGAAGCCGATGCCCTTGGCCGCCAGCTCGTCGGCGTGCCGCTCGTCGTCCGTCCAGCGCGAGTTGCCGCCGTCCACGACGAGGTCGCCGGGGGAGAGCAGTTCGCCCAGCTCGTCGATGGTCGACTGGGTGGCGGCGCCCGCGGGGACCATGACCCACACCACGCGCGGTCCCTTGAGGGAGTCCACAAGCTCCTGGAGGCTGTGGACGTCGGCGAGATCCGGGTTCCGGTCGTACCCGATGACGGTGTGTCCGCCGCGGCGGATGCGCTCGCGCATGTTGCCGCCCATCTTGCCGAGACCGATGAGACCGAGCTCCATCGCAGATCCTTCGTTCGAAGCGTGTCTGACCTGAGCCGAGCCTACGACGGCCCGCTGTGACCGGCTCAGCCGGACGGTGTGTCCGGCGGGCGGGGGCGGCCCCGGCGGCCGTCAGCCGGCCGACAACAGCCGTCAGCCGGACAGCCGGACCGGCATGATCAGGTACTTGTACGCGTCGTCCGCCTCGGCGTCGAGCGCGGGACGGCCGCTGAGCAGCGCGGGCTTGGTCGAGGTCGTGAAGGAGAGCTGGGCGACGGCGGAGTCGATCGCGCTGAGGCCGTCGAGCAGGAAGGTCGGGTTGAAGGCGATCGAGATGTCGTCGCCCTCCAGCCTGGCGTCGACGCGCTCCACAGCCTGTGCGTCGTCGCTGGAACCGGCCTCCAGGGTGAGCACGCCCTGCTCGAAGCTGAGCCGCACCGGGGTGTTGCGCTCGGCGACCAGGGCCACGCGCTTGACGGCCTCGACGAACGGCGCGGTCTCGATCACCGCGACCGAGGCGAACTCGGTCGGGAAGAGCGTGCGGTACTTCGGCAGGTCGCCTTCGAGCAGCCGGGTCGTCGTACGGCGGCCGGCGCCCTCGAAGCCGATCAGGCCCTCACCGGCGCCGGATCCGGCGAGCGCGATGGAGACGGTGTCTCCGCTGGTGAGCGACTTGGCGGTGTCCAGCAGCGTCTTGGCGGGCACCAGGGCGACGGCGGAGATGTCGGCCTGCTCGGGCTTCCACAGGAACTCGCGGACCGCGAAGCGGTAGCGGTCGGTGGCGGCGAGCGTGACGGTGTCGCCCTCGATCTCGATCCGCACCCCGGTGAGCACCGGGAGCGTGTCGTCGCGGCCCGCGGCGATGGCGACCTGGGAGGCGGCGGCGGCGAAGATCTCGCCGGGCACCGTGCCCGAGGCTTCGGGCATCGCGGGCAGCGCCGGGTATTCCTCCACAGGCAGGGTGTGGAGTGTGAACCGCGAGCTGCCGCAGACCACGGTCACGCGGATTCCGTCGGTGGAGATCTCCACCGGGCGGTTGGGCAGGGCCCGCGAGATGTCGGCGAGCAGCCGCCCCGAGACCAGGACCGTGCCCTCCTCGTCGACCTCGGCCTCCACCGACACCCGTGCCGAGACCTCGTAGTCGAAGCCGGAGAGGCTGAGCTTGCCCTCCTCCGCCTTCAGCAGGAGCCCGGCGAGGACGGGCACCGGGGGACGGGCCGGGAGGCTACGGGCTGCCCAAGCCACTGCCTCGGCGAGTACGTCGCGCTCCACCCGGATCTTCACCGGAACCGCCTCCTGCTTGTTGCTGGCTGTCGGGGAACAGTCTGACGCACAGCACCGACAGTCGGTGCGGGTTGGCGTCAAGCCGCGACACGAGCCGCAGGGCGGGTCCGGGCCGAGTTGTGCACACCCCCCGCTTCGAAGCAGGTTCCCATCTATCTCTACGTAGTCGTAGTAATAGGGGTTGTGGATACCGTGGATAAGTGGTTCCGGTGCAGGTCAGACCCTGTTTTTTATCCACCGGGCCTGTGGGTGGGGCATGGGGACAACCAGGGGGTCCTGTGGACGGCCGGAAGTTGTGCACACCCGATTCACAGGTGACCCCGGGTTCTCCCCAGCGCTGTCCCCAGAAATACCCGGGTTCTCCCCAGGCCAACCCACCACCTTGGTGTGACGCCTTTCACTCTTCCGTGGGACCAGGCGCGTTTCGTTGCCGAACAGTGGACAGAGATGTGGAGAAACGATCCCATGCTGTGCACAACGAGCCCCAACCTGTGGGCGAGCGGTGGACAACGCGAAGTGACCCCCAAGAGGTGTCCTTTCTGTCCACAGTCTGTGGATTCGGGTTGCCCACATATCCACACCCGGCTGAGCTGGGCGTACTTCCGTTGCGGCGCCCGGCCTGTGGAGACTTTCTGGACAACTCCGGTGTCCCCAGGGTGTGGACGGTCCATTTGCCACAGTCCTGTGGAGAACTGCCCCTCGGCGTACGGGAATCGAACAGGGCGCGGCGCGGCGGACAACGCGAAGCGCCCCGGGACAGGTCTCCCGGGGCGCTCTGAGGGGCTGTGTGCGGCGCTTCTCAGCGCGCGGCTCAGCTCTTGATGCGGTTGGTCAGCTCCGTCACCTGGTTGTAGATGGAGCGCCGCTCGGCCATCAGGGAGCGGATCTTCCGGTCGGCGTGCATGACCGTGGTGTGGTCGCGGCCGCCGAAGAGCGCGCCGATCTTCGGCAGCGACAGGTCCGTCAGCTCGCGGCACAGGTACATGGCGATCTGCCGGGCGGTGACCAGGACGCGGCTGCGCGAGGAGCCCGACAGGTCGTCCACGGCCAGCCCGAAGTACGCGGCGGTCTCGGCCATGATGGCCGTCCCGCTGATCTCGGGCACCGAGTCCTCGCCGCCGGGGATCAGGTCCTTCAGCACGATCTCGGTGAGCTGGAGGTCGACCGGCTGCCGGTTGAGGCTGGCGAAGGCGGTGACCCGGATGAGCGCGCCCTCCAGCTCGCGGATGTTCCGCGAGATCCGGGACGCGATGAACTCCAGCACCTCGGGCGGGGCGTTGAGCTGCTCCTGCACAGCCTTCTTGCGCAGGATCGCGATCCGGGTCTCCAGCTCGGGCGGCTGGACGTCGGTGATCAGACCCCACTCGAAGCGGTTGCGGAGCCGGTCCTCCAGGGTGACGAGCTGCTTGGGCGGCCGGTCGGAGGAGAGCACGATCTGCTTGTTGGCGTTGTGCAGGGTGTTGAAGGTGTGGAAGAACTCCTCCTGCGTCGACTCCTTGCTCGCCAGGAACTGGATGTCGTCGACGAGCAGGATGTCCATGTCCCGGTACCGCTTGCGGAACGCGTCCGCCTTGCCGTCCCGGATCGAGTTGATGAACTCGTTGGTGAACTCCTCGGAGCTGACGTACCGCACCCGCGTCCCCGGGTACAGGCTCCGCGCGTAGTGCCCGATCGCGTGCAGCAGGTGCGTCTTGCCGAGCCCCGACTCCCCGTAGATGAAGAGCGGGTTGTACGCCTTGGCCGGGGCCTCGGCGACGGCGACCGCGGCCGCGTGCGCGAAACGGTTGGACGCGCCGATCACGAAGGTGTCGAAGAGGTACTTGGGATTCAGCCGGGCGGTCGGCTCGACGGCGCCGCCGGAGGAGGAACCCGAATGGCCCGAGTGGTTCTGGCGGCCCGAGGGGTCGGAGTGCCCGGAAGGCCCCGAGGGCCCGTCGAGCCGGCCGCCCGACAGGTTCGGCGACGCGTGCCGCCCGGTGGACTGCGGCTGCTGGTCCTGCCGGCCCTGACCCTGCTGCCGGTCCTGCTGCTGGTAGCCGCCGGACTGCGGCACGTAACCGCCCTGCGGGGACTGCGGGTACGCCTGGTGCGGTACGACCGGGTAGCCGTCGTGCGTGTCCTGTCGGTACCGGTGGCTCTGCTGTTCCGGGTACGGCTCGCGGTCCTGGAAGCCGCCGCTGTTCTGCGCGGGCAGGGACCAACTGTCGGTACGCGGCTGCCGCCAGCCGTCGTCGCTCTGCCGCGGCGGCCACTCGTCGGGGCCCGCGTGCCTGCCCTGGCTCTGCTGCTCGGGGTAGGCGCGGCGCATCCGCATGCCGTCGTCCCCGAGGTCGCCGCCGTGCCGGTCGTCCCGCGGGCCGTCCCGCATGCCGTCGCGGTGATCGTCGCGGAGCTCGTCCCTGTGGTCCGCGCGGTGCCCGTCGCGGCGGTCGTGCCGCTCGTGCTGCTGCTCGTACGGGTCCTGGTCGTGGTCGGCCGGGGCCGGCTCCTGGTCGCCGCCGGACGCGACGGCGATGGCGATCCCGACAGGGTGACCGAACTCACGGCTCAGCACCTCGGTGATCAGCGGCAGCAGCCGCCCCTCCAGGACGCTCTTGGCGAATTCGTTGGGCGCGGAGAGCACGGCGGTGCCCGCGACCAGGGCCAGCGGCTGGGTGCGCTTGAGCCACTCCGCGTCCTTGGGCTTCAGGTCCTCGCTGTCCACCAGCAGTTTCTGGAGTACGCGCGGCCACACTGCGGCAAGATCGGCGGTTACGTCAGCCACAGGGCACGCTCTCTCGTCGCTTAATGGTGCAAGTGCGGGCAACTCCCGCGAAAGTGTGGTCCTGAAGACAGGCGGGAAGAGTTGGGAGTTCAGCCACGGTAGTCAGGGGGTAGGCGCGGTTCAAGTCGTTGTCCACAGGGTGTGTACAAATGCCGGGCCCGCGACCGCCGGGTTTGACCGGATGGCCTAGCCGCGCGTACCGTATCGAGGTCGAGTTGTCGATGGCTGCTGCCGCCTGCCTACCGATGGGCGAGGGTCTTCCGGAAGTCCCCGGATGATCGTCAAGCGGTGCACCTGACCCGTTCCGCGAGTTTCTTCGTGGGCGCACGGTGACAGCCAGGCGACGCCCCGCCGGACACGATTTTCCCTGGAGCCCCCGAGTGAGCAAGCGCACCTTCCAGCCGAACAACCGCCGTCGTGCGAAGACCCACGGCTTCCGTCTGCGTATGCGCACCCGCGCCGGCCGCGCGATTCTCGCGACCCGCCGCAGCAAGGGCCGCGCCCGCCTGTCCGCCTGATCGTCACAGGTCTCATGCCGTGCTGCCCACCGAGAATCGGCTGAGGCGGCGCCAGGACTTCGGAGAAGCGGTTCGCCGAGGACGCCGAGCGGGTCGACCGCTGCTGGTGGTCCATCTGCGCAGCGACATCACGGACCCGCATGTGCCGGGGGGGAGCACTCCCCCGGTGCGTGCGGGTTTCGTCGTGAGCAAGGCGGTGGGTGGCTCGGTGCAGCGCAATCTGGTCAAGCGCCGACTCCGTCATCTGGTCCGCGAACGCTTGTCGCAGCTGCCCCCCGGTAGCCTGGTAGTCGTACGAGCGCTACCCGGAGCCGGTGGCGCTGACCATGCGGAGCTGGCCCACGACCTGGACGCCGCCCTCAAGCGGCTGCTGGGTCGCGACACCCGAGGCGAAGCCGAGGGGAGGGTGTCCCGATGAAGTACCCGCTGCTGGCACTGATCAAGCTGTACCAGTGGACGATCAGTCCGCTGCTCGGCCCGGTCTGCCGGTACTACCCCTCGTGCTCCCACTACGGGTTCACGGCCATCGACCGGCACGGCGCGATCAAGGGCACCGCCCTGACCGCGTGGCGCATCCTGCGCTGCAATCCCTGGTCGCCGGGCGGCGTGGACCATGTCCCGCCGCGCAAGCGGCCGCCATGGCACGATCGGCTGCGCCGCGCACTGCGGGGCGGCTCCGACGGGCCCGTCACGCCCGAGCCCACCGGACCCTCTCACGCCCAAGGAGCCTGATCGTGGGGATTCTGAACCCCCTCTACGACGCCGTCTCGTGGATCATCGTCCAGTTCCACTCGTTCTACAGCCTGATCTTCGACAAGGACAGCGGCTGGGCGTGGGGTCTGTCCATCGTCTCGCTGGTGGTCCTGATCCGGATCTGCCTGATCCCGCTGTTCGTCAAGCAGATCAAGTCGACCCGGAACATGCAGGCGCTCCAGCCCAAGATGAAGGCGATCCAGGAGCGCTACAAGAACGACAAGCAGCGCCAGTCCGAAGAGATGATGAAGCTGTACAAGGAGACGGGTACCAACCCGCTCTCCTCGTGCCTGCCGATCCTGGCGCAGTCCCCGTTCTTCTTCGCGCTCTACCACGTGCTGAGCAACATCGCCAAGGGCCACGAGGTCGGCGTGATCCACGCCAACCTGGTCGACAGCGCCAAGAACGCGCACATCTTCGGAGCCCCGCTGGCGGCGAAGTTCCTGGACAGCGCGACCAAGGTCGAGTCGCTGGGCGCCACGCAGACCAATGTGCGCATCGTCACGGTGATCATGATCCTCATGATGTCGGCGTCGCAGTTCTACACGCAGCGCCAGCTCATGACGAAGAACGTCGACATGACGGTGAAGACCCCGTTCATGCAGCAGCAGAAGATGCTGATGTACGTCTTCCCGGTCATCTTCGCCGTCATGGGTATCAACTTCCCCGTCGGTGTCCTCGTCTACTGGCTGACCACCAACGTGTGGACCATGGGCCAGCAGATGTTCGTGATCCGGCGTAACCCCACCCCCGGCAGCCTCGCGTTCCAGCAGCGCCAGGAGCGGCTGCGCGCCAAGGGCAAGCTCGTCGAGCCCCCGGAGGAAGTGGCCGCCAAGGAAGCCGTGGAGGTCGCGCGCGCCAACCGCACCCAGCCCAAGCGGCAGCCGAAGTCCAAGCGCCAGACGACCCCCACGGGCACTGGCGCCGGCGGCGGCGCGGCGGGCGGCACCGGTGGCGGCGGCGCTCCCAGGGCGGGCGGTGGAGCCCCGCGGGCGGGCGCTCCCAAGGCCGGTGCCCCGAAGGCGAGCGGCGGCTCGGCAGGCACAGGCAGGACAGGCGGCGGTACGAAGCAGGGCGGCGCTCCGGGCAAGCAGGGCGGTTCGCCCGGCAAGCAGTCCGGTGGCAAGTCGAAGCCGACCAACCTGTCGAAGAAGAAGTAAGAGGAGCCCAGGCGTGAGCGACGTCAACACCACCACCGCACCCGACAACGGCTCGGCCGCGACCCTGAACCGGCTGGAGCAGGAGGGTGATATCGCCGCCGACTACCTGGAAGGTCTGCTGGACATCGCGGACCTCGACGGTGACATCGACATGGATGTCGAGGGCGAGCGCGCGTCGGTGTCGATCATCGGTGACACCGGCACCCGTGATCTGAACAAGCTGGTCGGCCGGGACGGCGAGGTGCTGGAAGCCCTCCAGGAGCTGACCCGGCTCGCGGTGCACCGGGAGACCGGTGAGCGCAGCAGGCTGATGCTGGACATCGCCGGGTTCCGGGCGCGCAAGCGGGCCGAGCTGGCGCAGCTCGGCGCGAAGGCGGCGGCGGAGGCCAAGGCCAGCGGTGAGCCGGTGAAGCTGGACCCGATGACGCCGTTCGAGCGCAAGGTCGTGCACGACGCCGTGGCCGCCGCGGGCCTGCGCAGCGAGTCCGAGGGCGAGGAGCCCCAGCGCCGGGTGGTCGTCATCCCGGTCTGACCGGACGCTGTGTGGTACTGCTCTGTCGGCCCCGTCTGTTCGCAGGCGGGGCCGAACCTTGTGAGTGACCTAGGAAAGGACAGCCCTCGTGACGGAGGCAGCAGCGGAGCTTCCCGCGCCGCCCGAGCAGGCCAGGACGGTCTTCGGCGACCGGTTCGCCGACGCCCTGCGCTATGCCGAGCTGCTCGCGGACGCCGGGGTGCGCCGCGGCCTGATCGGCCCGCGCGAGGTGCCCCGCCTGTGGGAGCGGCACCTGTTGAACTGCGCGGTGCTCTCCGAGGTCATCGATGAGGACGTGTCGGTGTGCGACGTCGGCTCGGGCGCCGGCCTGCCGGGTATCCCGCTGGCGCTGACCCGGCCCGATCTGCGGATCACGCTGCTGGAGCCGCTGCTGCGCAGGACCACCTTCCTCGAAGAGGTCGTCAAGGTGCTGGGGCTGACCAATGTCACGGTGGTGCGCGGTCGGGCCGAGGAGATGATGGGCAAGCTGCCCCCGGTGGACGTGGTGACCGCGCGCGCCGTGGCGCCGCTGGAACGGCTCGCGGGCTGGGGCCTGCCGCTGCTGCGCCCGCACGGTGAGATGGCGGTCCTCAAGGGCGACACCGCGCTGGACGAGCTGAAGGCGGCCAGGGCCGCGCTCGACCGGCTGGGCGCGGTCGACACTTCCGTGGTCCAGGTCGGCGAGGGCATCGTGGACCCGCTCTCCACCGTCGTACGCGTCCTGGTCGGCGAGAGCCCCGGCGGTGTACGCGCCGCGACCCGGCGGGCGAAGGCCGCGCGGGCGAGTCGTAACCCGCGGGGCGGCGCTCCCCGCCGTCGCCGCTGAGCCGTCGTTCCTCGAACGGTCCCGCGCTGAACCCTCCCTCTACGCCATACAAACGGCCAAACAGACATAATCCGGAGTGTCTGCGGAGTTAGTGGTCCGGCGCTGTGCATCGTGTTCCACGTGAAACGTCGCTCGCTGCTACCAGGAGTCCTCAGCCGCGGCCGAGCCGCGGCCGAGGCACACGCCAACAAGCCCTCCAAGACGCCCCAGTCGGTGGATAGATCTACGGCTTCATCCACAGGCAGCCAAGTCTCGCTGGTTCATCACCCCTCCGGCATGGCAGGCTCTTCTCATAGCGAGCCTGAAGTCGAGGAGTGTGAGTCCTTGCGGTCCGACGCCAACATCGCGGGACCGATGGCCGATCCGGTCCCCGGTCCCCGCACAGCAGAGTTTGCCGGGGGCCCGATTGCCGTGCCCCCGGGGTTCGGAGACGGTGTTTCACGTGAAACATTGCCTCCCATGGATGACACCCCGATCGGCCGCGCCGCGCAGTTGGCCGTCGAGGCACTGGGACGCGCCGGGGAAGGACTTCCCCGGCCGGCCCAGACCCGGGTGATGGTGGTCGCCAACCAGAAGGGCGGGGTCGGCAAGACCACGACCACGGTGAATCTGGCGGCGTCCCTGGCGCTGCACGGCGCCCGGGTGCTCGTGGTCGACCTGGACCCGCAGGGCAACGCCTCCACGGCGCTGGGCATCGATCACCACGCCGAGGTCCCCTCGATCTACGACGTCCTGGTGGAGAGCAAGCCCCTGTCCGACGTCGTGATGCCGGTCCCCGATGTGGAGGGCCTGTTCTGCGCGCCCGCCACCATCGACCTGGCGGGCGCCGAGATCGAACTGGTCTCCCTGGTCGCCCGCGAGAGCCGGCTCCAGCGGGCGATTGAGGCGTACGAGCAGCCGCTGGACTACGTCCTGATCGACTGCCCGCCCTCGCTCGGCCTGTTGACCGTCAACGCGTTGGTGGCCGGGGCCGAGGTCGTCATCCCGATCCAGTGCGAGTACTACGCGCTGGAGGGGCTGGGCCAGCTCCTGAAGAACGTGGAACTGGTCCGCGCGCACCTCAACCCGAAGCTGCATGTGTCGACGATCCTGCTGACCATGTACGACGGACGGACCCGCCTCGCCTCCCAGGTCGCGGAGGAGGTGCGCACGCACTTCGGCAAGGAGGTGCTGCGGACCAGCATCCCGCGGTCCGTCCGGATCTCCGAGGCACCCAGCTACGGCCAGACCGTACTGACCTATGACCCGGGCTCCAGCGGCGCGCTGTCGTATCTGGAAGCCGCCCGGGAGATGGCCCTGCGCGGAGTCGAGGCGTCCGTCGCCGTCGAGTACGACCCGCAGGGTGACTACACCCAGCACGATGAGCAGAACCCGCACAGCATGTCGGAGGGGATCCAGTGAGTGATCGACGCAGAGGGCTCGGCCGTGGTCTCGGCGCGCTGATCCCGGCCGCGCCGCAGTCGACGGGAGGCGCCCAGGGCGCCGCACCGGTACTGACGCAGGAACGCGGCGTCGCCGCGGCCAAGGTGGCCGGACTGGTGGACCGCAGAGTCCCCGAGGCCGCGCCGCCGCCCGTGGTGGACATCCCTGTTTCACGTGAAACAGAACCGGACCTCTCCGACGCGAAGAACCCCGTACCGGGTGCCTACTTCGCGGAGCTGGACCTGGACTTCATCACGCCGAACCCGCGCCAGCCGCGTGAGGTCTTCGACGAGGACGCCCTCAACGAACTGATCACCTCCATCAAGGAGGTCGGTCTGCTCCAGCCGGTCGTCGTGCGTGAGATCGGCAAGGACCGCTTCGAGCTGATCATGGGCGAGCGCCGCTGGCGGGCGTGCCGCGAGGCCGGCCTGGAGCGGATTCCGGCGATCGTCCGGGCGACCGACGACGAGAAGCTCCTCCTGGACGCCCTCCTGGAGAACCTGCACCGGGCCCAGCTCAACCCCCTGGAGGAGGCGGCGGCGTACGACCAGTTGCTCCGTGACTTCTCCTGCACCCACGAGCAGTTGGCGGACCGGATCGGGCGCTCCCGCTCGCAGGTCTCCAACACGCTCCGGCTGCTGAAGCTGTCCGCCCCGGTGCAGCGCCGGGTCGCGGCCGGGGTGATCTCCTTCGGCCACGCGCGGGCGCTGCTCTCGCTGGACGACCCCGAGGAGCAGGACAAGCTGGCCCACCGGATCGTCGCCGAAGGGCTGTCGGTGCGCGCGATCGAAGAGATCGTGACGCTGATGAACAGCGACCCGAAGCCCACCAGGAAGAGCGCGGCGCCCCGGGCCGGGCGTCGGGTCTCCCCGGCGCTCACCCACCTCGCCTCCCGGCTCTCCGACCGCTTCGACACCCGGGTGAAGGTCGACCTGGGGCAGAAGCGCGGAAAGATCGTCGTGGAATTCGCGTCGATAGAGGATCTGGAGCGCATCCTCGGGGCGATGGCCCCGGGCGAGGGCAATGTGCTGGAGAACCGGCTCGAAGAGGAAACCGAGGGCGAAGACGGCGAGTGACGAGGGCGCACCCCGGCGTCCGCGCCGGGGTGTACGTGGGCAGTTCGGTTCACGGCAGAGATGGGGTTCAGGCCACATGGGACGTCGGCTGGCACCACTGACGCTCGACAATCTCCCGGACCTCCCCAAGCCATGCCGCCACTGCGTCTTCTGGGAACTGGACCCGGTCAGCGGCGAAGCGGCCGTCCAGGCGGGCAAGCCCGAACTGGAGAAGGAGGCGTGGATCTCCGCCGTTCTGCTGGAGTGGGGTTCCTGCGGCCGGGTCGTCTACGTCGACGAGGTGCCCGCGGGCTTCGTGCTCTACGCGCCCGCCGCGTATGTGCCGCGCTCCCTGGCCTTCCCGACCAGCCCGGTGTCGGCGGACGCCGTCCAGCTCATGACCGCGCGCATCCTGCCCGGCTTCCAGGGGCAGGGCCTCGGCCGGGTGCTGGTGCAGACCGTCGCCAAGGACGTCATCCGGCGGGGCTTCAAGGCGATCGAGGCGTTCGGCGACGCCCAGTGGACCGCCCCCTCGTGCGTCCTGCCCGCGGACCATCTGCTCGCGGTGGGCTTCAAGACGGTCCGCCACCACCCGCGCTATCCCCGGCTGCGACTGGAGCTGCGCTCCACGATCTCCTGGAAGGAGGACGTCGAGATGGCCATCGACCGCCTCCTGGGCGCCGTCCAGAAGGAGCCTGCCCTCCGGCCCCTGTGAGCCGCCGGCGCTTCGAACGGCCGCGCCGTGCACCCGGCCCGGACAAGCGAGAGGGCCGGCCCCCGGATCGGGGGCCGGCCCTCTCGTGTTCCACGTGGAACAGCGTCAGCCGGTGAAAAGCGTCAGCCGGTGAGCGTCAGCCGATGAAGTCGGACAGGTCGCGCACGATGGCGGCCTTCGGCTTGGCGCCGACGATGGTCTTCACGACCTCGCCGCCCTTGTAGACGTTGAGCGTCGGGATGGACATCACGCCGTACTTCGCCGCGGTGACCGGGTTCTCGTCGATGTTCAGCTTGACGATGGTGATGTTCTCCGCGTGCTCCTCCGCGATGGCCTCCAGCGAGGGGGCGATCTGGCGGCACGGGCCGCACCACTCCGCCCAGAAGTCCACCAGCACGGGCTTGTCGCTGGCGAGCACCTCCTCGGCGAACGTCTCGTCGGTCACGTGCTTGGTGTTGCCGGCCACGGCGGTCTCCTCAGGTCGTGATGTGTGCGTGTCGGGGGTGAGGGGTGGAAGCGGGTCAGACGGCGGCCTTGTCGGCCGACACATCGGCCGTCTCGGCCTTCTCGGCGTCGGCGAGGGCGGCCAGGTAGCGCTCGGCGTCCAGCGCGGCGGAACAGCCGGTGCCGGCCGCGGTGATCGCCTGACGGTAGGTGTGGTCCACGACGTCTCCCGCGGCGAAGACACCGGGGACGTTGGTCCGGGTGCTCGGCGCCTGGACGGTGAGGTAGCCCTCGCCGTCGACGTCGAGGACGCCCTTGAACAGCTCGCTGCGCGGGTCGTGGCCGATCGCGATGAACAGCCCGGTGACGGGCAGCTCGGAGGTCTCGCCGGTCTTCGTGTTGCGCAGGGTCAGACCGGAGAGCTTGCCGTCGCCGTGGATCTCGGCGACCTCGCTGTCCCAGACGAAGGAGATCTTCGGATCGGCGAAGGCGCGGTCCTGCATCGCCTTGGACGCCCGCAGGCTGTCCCGGCGGTGCACGATCTTCACGGACTTGGCGAAGCGGGAGAGGAAGGTCGCCTCCTCCATCGCGGTGTCGCCGCCGCCGATCACGGCGATGTCCTGCTCGCGGAAGAAGAAGCCGTCACAGGTGGCACACCAGGAGACGCCACGGCCGGAGAGCTGGTCCTCGTTGGGGAGGTTCAGCTTGCGGTGCTGCGAGCCGGTGGTGACGATGACGGTCTTGGCGCGGTGGACGGTGCCCGCCGAGTCCGTGACGGTCTTGATGTCGCCGCCGAGGTCGACCGCGACCACGTCGTCCGGGACCAGCTCCGCGCCGAAGCGCTCGGCCTGGGCGCGCATGTTGTCCATGAGGTCCGGGCCCACGATGCCGTCGCGGAAGCCGGGGAAGTTCTCCACCTCGGTGGTGTTCATCAACGCGCCGCCGGCGGTGACCGACCCCTCGAAGACCAGCGGGTTGAGGGATGCGCGCGCCGTGTAGAGCGCCGCGGTGTACCCCGCGGGCCCCGAGCCGATGATGATCACGTTACGGACGTCGCTCACGGGTGTCTTCCTCGTCTCTGCGGACAACTGCGGGGGCCCTGGCTGGACTCTCGTCCTGCCTAACGGATCCTACGGGTCCAGCATTCCCCGGACGGCACGGCGCACGCCGTACGCCACGCCCCCGGACGAACGGCTCAGCGCGGGTAGGTGCTCCGGAAGAGAACCGCGCCGGGGCTGGTCGCCGTACAGGCGGCGCTGACCACGAACGCGTCGACCGCCGAGGCGTCACTCGGGTGCGGCAGCACCACGAGATAGGAGTCCGTCCCGTGGAAGGACTCACGCTCGGCGGCCAGCGCCGGGCCGGTACGTTGGGTGGCCTTGAGCACACACGGGGGGACGGTGGTCACCGCCGTGTCCGGGCTCATGGTGGCGCCCTCGCTGCTGACGCCGGGACCGCTGAGCATCGGGGAGTCGGACTCCCCGGCCGCGTGGTTCGGCGCCGCCTCATCGAGCAGCTCCCGCACCTGGACCGCGATCGGGTCGGCGGCGGTGTCCGCCTTCTTGCTGCTGGCGGTCGCGTCGCTCTGCGAGGTGGTGTCGTCGCCGACGTGATAGATCGTGACGCCCAGGCCGACGACGACCACGGCGGAGGCGGCGACGAGCAGTCCGCGCCGCCAACGCCGACCGGTGCGGCCGGGACCGGTGGACCCGGAGGCATGTCCGTCGGGACCGGTCGATGTTCCACGTGGAACATGCGTCGGTGTCGGTGTCGGCTGCGATGTTCCACGTGGAACATCGGGCTTGGTGGCGTCGAGGAGCGCTTCGGCGGCGAGCGCCGCGTCGATCCGTCCGGCGATGTCGGCGGGCATCCGCTGCGGTCCCGGCAGGGTGCCGAGCAGCCCCCTGATCTCCTCCAGGGAGTCCCGGACGTCGGCGCACAGCGAACAGCCCGCGATGTGCTCGGTGACCTCCGTGGCGCGCTCGGGGCGGAGCAGCCCCTCGGCCAGGTCGGCGATCTCGGCGACCTCGGGATGCGCGTCGTGGTCCGCTGTCGATGTCACCGCTGTTCACCTCCGCCCTGTTCCGGTCCCGTCTCTGGGACGGATGTCCCCTCCGCCCGGTTCCTTCCCCCACCGCGATCGGCGCTATCCACGCCCTGCGCGCGCAGATGGGTGACGAGGGGAAGTAGTTTCGCCCGGCCTCTGGCGCACCGGCTCTTGACCGTACCGGTGGGCACATCGAGCACCGCGGCGGCTTCGGAGACCGAGTAGCCCTGCATGTCGACCAGGACCAGTGCGGCGCGCTGGTCGGGCGGCAGCGTGGTGAGGGCGGCTATCAGCTCGCGGTGGAGTTCCCCGCGTTCGGCCGGGACCTCGGCCGACTCGTGAGGTTCGAGCAACGCCTCGAAGTTCTCCTCGTCGGCCACCGGGGCCGTCCTGCGGGAGGCGGCCTTACGGGCCCGGTCGAGGCAGGCGTTGACCGTGATGCGGTGCAGCCAGGTGGTGACGGCCGACTGGCCGCGGAAGGTATGGGCGGCCCGGAAGGCGGACACCAGCGCGTCCTGGACGGCGTCAGCGGCTTCCTCCCGGTCCCCCAGGGTGCGCAGCGCCACCGCCCACAGCCGGTCGCGGTGGCGGCGCACCAGCTCGCCGAAGGTGTCGGGATCGCCCGCGACATGACGGGCGAGGAGATCGGCGTCGGCGACATCGCCGAGCGGATTTGCCTCCAAGGCCGTTCTCCCCCGTCCCCTGTGGATCTCGCCGTGGGCGTCCCTGCGGCCGTCGCCGCGGGGTCAGCCCGTCTCCGGGATCAGCCCGTCACGCTGATCTCGGAGATCCTGCCACGGAAGTGACCGGATTCGGCAGGCGCCAGACGCGTCATCCACACCAGCACGTAGCGCGAGGTGAGATCGGCGCTCGGCTTGAACGTCACCGAACTGCCCGAGCCCTGGGCCACCTTGGTGAAGGCGTCGAACGTGGTCGGCATCGCGGAGGTGCCCTTGGGTGCGGCCAGGAGCTGCGCGGTGACGTCGCCCACGAAGTCGACCTTCACCGTGCTCACGTGCTTGGCGCTGCCCAGGTCGACGATGACGCCGACACCCGGCTTGAGATTGCCCAGATCGGCGCCCAGGTAGTAGTTCGTCTCCCAGTACGTGGAGGGGTCGCCGTCGAACGCCTTGGGGAGATCCTTCGGATTCTCGCTGCCGTCGCCGAGCGGGTCGAAGTCCTTCAGCCCGGCGATCTTGATCGGGACCGGGGCCTTGCGCGTCGGATCCTGGCTCGCCTTCTGGCCGGTCGTCGGGTGACTGGTCGGCCGGTCCTCACGCGACTTGAGGGTGTCCGCGAGCTGCCAGCTCCCCAGGCCGATCGCCACGATCACCAGTGCCGAGACGGCCCATTTCAGTGCCCGGCCGGTACGGCCGGGCAGAGCGGGCGGCGGAGCGGGGGCCGCGACCGCGGGCGGCTGCGGCGTACCCGGTGGCGCGGGCGGCTGGCGGAAGGCGGCGACCGGGTAGACCGGCGGTGCCTGCTCCGGCGGCCGGATGCGCGGGATGCCCGCGACGGCCTTGGCCAGCTCCTCGGGAGTGGTGCAGGGCGGGTCCTGCCGGGAGGCGGTCGCGCCGTCGTTGACGAGCGCGCGCATGGCCAGCTCGGACAGCCCGCGGTGGACGCCCGCGCGGACCTGGTCGGGTGCGACCAGGCCGACGCCCTTGGGCAGCCCCGCCAGACCGTGCGCGTCCTCCTCGTACGGCCAGCGCTGCGTGAGCGAGGCGTAGAGCAGCGCGCCGATCGCCTCGGTGTCCTGCCGCTGCGGACGCTCGGAGTTGAGCCCGCGCAGTGCGGCGGCGACCGCGAGGCCGCGGATGCGGTACTGCCCGGAGACCGTACGCAGCACGGCGCCGGGGTCGAGACGCAGGTGCGCCAGGCCCTCGCGATGGGCGGCGGCCATGCCCTGGGAGACCTGGCTGACCATCTGGTACGCCTCGTGCGGCTCCATCGCGCCCGCGGCGAGCAGGTCGGCCAGCGAGGAGGCGTCGGGCAGCCACTCGTGGATGACGTACACCAGGTCGTTCTCCTCGACGGCGTCGAGGACCTGGACGAAGCGCGGGTCGCCGAGGAGCGCGGCCGACCGGGCGGCGGCCAGCACATGGCGGGCCCGCCGGTGGTCGGCGGGCAGGATGTGGATGCCGACCGCCCTGCGCAGCTTCTCGTCGACCGCGCGCCAACTGCTGAAGCCGTCGATCCGGGTGACGCACTCCGCGAGCTGGTAGCGCCGGGCGAGCTTGTGACCACTGTGCAGCTCGGGCTGCGCGCTGCGGACGGGCCTGGGCGCCGTGGTGGCGCTGCCGCCGCCCTTTGCGGTGCCGGCGGCCCGCTGGCCGTCGGCGGGCGCTGTGGAGGCGGCTGTGGGGCTTCCTGGGACGGCCTCGGTCGCCGGGCGGTCCGCGTCCCCGGTCTTCTCGTCGGGGGCGAGCGTGGCGGTGCCCCCGGAGCCGGACGACGAGGGCGCGGGGGACGGTGCGGACGGGGCCTTCACGGAGGCGACCGGCGTGCCCTTGGCCGGGGTGCCATTCGCCGGCGTGCCCTTCGCGGAGGTGCCCTTGGCGGGCGTCCCCTTGGCGGGGGTGCCCTTGGCGGGAGTGCCCTTGGCGGGAGTGCCCGTCCCGACGGGCGCGGCCGCGGAGGCCGCCTTGGCGCCGTTCGTCGAAGCGGACGCCTTGGGGCTCCGGCCGTCCTTGACGGTCTGCTTGGCGGCCTTCTTGGCCGGGGCCTTGGCCGCCGACTTCGTCGCCGACGTCGTCGCGGGCTTGGCCGTGGTCTGTGCGGCGGCGTTGGCGGAGGACGCGCCCGAGGACGCGGGAGGGGTCGTGGTGGATGTTCGGGCGGCGGCCGGTGTCCCCTCCGATGACGGGGGCACCGCGGGCAGCACGGCGGTCGTCAGTTTCGTCGTCGCCGTCGGCGAGGACGCGGGGGACGCCACGGGCACAGGCGCGGTCATTTCGGCGGTCGCGGCCACTGCGGTGTCGACCACCACGGTCTCGCTGGTCGCGCTGTCGCCGTCGTCCGCGGCCGACATCGAGGTTTCGGCGGTGGTCTGCGTGCCGTCCGGCCCGTCCTGGGATCGTGTGCCGGAGTCGGCGCTGCTGCTGGTCTGGTCGTCCGTCGTCGTCCCGTCGGATGTGGCGCCGTCCTGCTGGGCCGCGAGCGGGGGCTCGCCACCCTCATTGGCCACTCCGACGGCGGCCGTGCTCCGATCCGCCACCGTCGTTCCTGCCTCCCCATCCATTGCGCGATCCCACATCGAGCCGATGACAATTGTGCCCACAGTCCGGCTCTATCCACGACACACAGCGAACCGTGATGGTTGCCCGCCGCTTCGCGACGGTGTTCGTTCAGCGCCCGAGCCGTCCTCGCACCATGCCGATCATGGCGGTCATCTCCTCGATCCTCATCCGCTTGGCCGCGAAGAGGAAGATTCCGAGCAGCAGGCCGCCGCCCACCACGAGTGCGGCGAGCGAGCCCACGGCGCCGCTGCCCAGCGCCCCGAGCACGGCGTAGACGGCCAGCCCCGCGATCAGCGCGGCGGGCACGCAGGCGCCGGTCAGACGGGCGTAGGTGCGTACCACCCGCTTGCCGTCCAGGTCGCCGTCGAGCCGCGAGCGCAGCCGCTTGGCGGCCACCCCGACGCCCACGGCGTACGCGAGACCGTACGCGGCGGCCATGCCGACCACGGCCCAGCGGGAGGGCAGCACCACGAAGCAGATGGCCGCCGCCGCCGCGTTGACCGCGGCCACGATGACCGTGTTGTAGAAGGGCGTGCGCGTGTCCTCGAAGGCGTAGAACCCGCGGAGGATCACGTACTGCACCGAGAAGGGGATCAGTCCGGCGCCGAAGGCCATCAGGATGAATCCGATGTTGCGCGCGGAACCGGCGCCGGTGCTCGCGTAGAGCAGGCTGCACATCGGGACGCCCAGGGCCAGGAAGGCGAAGGCGGCGGGCACGATGGCCACCGCCGAGGTGCGCAGGCCGTAGGAGATGTCGTCGCGCACCGCGGAGATGTCGTTGTCCGCCGCGGCCCGCGAGATCCGCGGCAGCACCGCGGCCATCACCGAGACGGTGATGATCGCCTGGGGCATCTGCCAGATCAGCAGCGCGTTGTTGTACGCCGTGATGCCGGTGCCCTGGTTGCCGCTCTTGTCGGCGTTGGCACCCGCCCAGGTGGCGAGCTGGGTGACGACGATCAGGCCCGCCTGGTTCGCCAGCACGAAGAAGAACGTCCACTTGGCGAGCTTGGCGGCCTTGCCGAGGCCGTGGCCGCGCCAGTCGAAGCGCGGGCGGAACTTGAAGCCCGCGTCCCGCAGATACGGCAGCATCGCCAGCGACTGCACGGTCAGACCGAGCAGCGTGCCGATGCCGAGCAGCCGCGCGCCCTCGGGAGTGATGGTCGTCGCGTCCATCCGGGTGGTGCTGTAAGCGCCGTACACCCAGATGAACATGCCGAAGCTGAAGATCACCACGATGTTGTTGAGGACCGGCGTCCACATCATCGCGCCGAATTTGCCGCGCGCGTTGAGCACCTGGCCCATCACCACGTGCACGCCCATGAAGAAGATGGTCGGCAGGCAGTAGCGGGCGAAGGTGATGGCGATGTTGTACGTGTCGGGGTTGTCGGCGATCTTCGCGGACATCAGCCGGATCAGCAGCGGGGCCGCGATCACGGTCACGGCCACGATGCCGCCGAGCACCACCATCACGACCGTCAGCAGCCGGTTCGCGTACGCCGTACCGCCGTCGTCGTCGTCCTTCATCGCGCGGACGAGCTGCGGGACGAAGACGGAGTTCAGACCGCCGCCGATGGTGAGGATGTAGATCATCGTCGGCAGCGTGTTGGCGACGGCGTACGAGTCGCCGAGGGTCGCCACGCCGATCGCGGCGGCGATCACCAGGGTGCGGACGAAGCCGGTGAGGCGGGACACCAGGGTGCCCGCGGCCATCAGCGCGCTGGACTTGAGGATGTTGCCCGCGCGCGTGTTGGAAGTGGACTCCGCCGCGCGCGGCGGCCTGGCGGCCATCGGCGGCGCGGCCGGGATGATCGGGATCTGCCCGGTGGCGTCCAGGGCGGACACCGGCTCGCCGATGTACGAGGGCGTGTACGCGTACTGCACGGGCTGCTGTTGCTGGTTCGGGTACGGCAGATTCGCGTAGCCGTACCGCGGGTCGGCGTACCGCTGGTCCTGGTAGGCGGCCTGCCCGTACGCCGGATTCTCGTACGCGGGCTCGGCGTACCCCGTCTCGGCGTTGTCCGCGGGCGCGGGCGACTGTCCGTACGCCGCCGGGTAGCCGGGCGCCTGCTGCTGGTGCTGCGGCGGATAGCCGTAGCCCTGCTGCGGCTGCTGCTGCGGGTAGGCGTACCCCTGCTGGGGGTGCTGCGGCTGCTGGTACTGGGCGGGACCCGGCTGCTGGTACGGCTGCTGCTGTTGCCTGGGGTCCTGCGGCGGCGCGTACCCCTGCTGCGGCTGCGGGGCCTGCTGCTGGGGGTGCTGGGCCTGGGGCGCCTGCGGGGCCTGGGGCTGTTGCGGCTGCTGCGGGGGCGCGCCGCCGCCGCGCTGGTCGCGGAAGAGGTGATCGAACGCGTCGTACCCCGGGTCCTGCTGGCCCTGACCGCCCTGCTGCCCCTGGGGCGACCCGCCGACCAGGTCGTCCACGCCGACGTACTGGGTCGCGGAATTGTCGCCGTACGGCATCTGGGGGTACGCCGAAGGCTGCTGCTGCGGATACTCCTGCCCGTACGGCGGCGGCGGGTGCGCGGCGCGGTCGTACAGCGCCTCGCCCACCGGGTCCTGCGCGGTGGGGTCCTGCTGCTGGTACGGGTCGTAGGCGTAGGTGTTCTGCAGATACGGGTCAGGGGGTGAGGGACGCTGCTCGGGCGATGGAGGCATCTGGCCCGCAGAGTCGCGATCACCGTCATACGGCGCGTTCATCAGTGCCCCACCTTATTGTCCGCCGGCTATCCCTCCACCTTCTCACCCGTCGGGGACAGCTCAACGCTTTCCCGACCGGTGTCCTCGGTGTCAGTGCCAGGGTCACCCGGCTGCCCCGGATCACCGTCCTCCTGCCCGCCGCCGTTGTCCCCGTCCTCACCGTCCCCGCCGTCTCCACCGCTGTCCGCGGCTGCCTGCCGCTTCCGCTGACGGTAGATGCGAACGCCCGCGAGCACCAGAAGGAGCAGACCGGCGGCGATGATCAGCATCACCAGATCGGTGACCTTGGTGATCTTGACGTCGAACTCGACGGCGTTGCTGTTGCGGTAGAGCACGCCCTGAGTGCTGTAGAGCGCCGCGGTGACCCTGACCTTGCCGTTCGCGCTCGCCGACGTCTGGAACTTCAGGGTACGGGTGTGGCCGCCGTCGATCGCGATCGGCTGCTGCGGGTCCTTGATCTCCAGCCGGATGTCGGTGTTCGACGTGAGACGCAGCACAAGGTTGGTGATCGGCTGGTTCAGCTCGTTCTTCACCGTCACCGGAATGGTCCCGCTGCGGCCGGAGAGGGTGAGGGTGGTCTTGGGCAGGATGCGGACCGCGTTGATCAGGTCCTGGAGGTAGCCGCCGATCGAACTGCGGAATTCGGTCGCGTCGGCGGGGTCGCCGCGCCAGCCGACCGACATCGCGCGCAGCACCGAGTTGCCGAAGGGCACCGTCACCTTGTCCTTGCGGGTGAGGATGGTGACGAAGTCGTTGAGATAGGTCTGCGTCTCGCTGAGCTGCTGGAAGGCGCCCACGGACAGCTCGTGCTTGCGCAGCGCCTTGGGGTACTTCTTCGCCGACGGCACCTTGCGGTTGGCGTCCGGGTCGGCCTTGGCCTTGGCGGCGGTGTCGAAGCCGACGGTGGCGGCCCACGGGCTCGTGCCGACGGTGCCGATCGCCTCGGCCATCGCCTGTGCCTGCGAGACCGTGGGCATGCGCTGCGGGGCGACCAGGATGGTGCGCTGCTTCTCCGGCGCCTGCATGGTGATCATCAGGGTCTGCGCGATGAAGTCCTGCACGGCGAGATCGGCGGGCTCCGCGCGCAGCATGTCGCCCTCGAACGCGGTGGACAGCGAGGCGTCGGCGACCACCGCGGTCACCCCGTGGCCGATCGGGCGGGCCGCGTTGGGCGTGTAACTGAGCGCATCGCTCTCGCCGACGCTGTCGCTGCGGGCGACGATCCGCTTCGCGCCGCCGGTACGGGCGACCGAGACGATGTCGGGGTCGACGGCCCCGTCCACCGGCCAGGCCACGTCGGAGGTGGCCTGGACGCCGAGGACGGTGTCGAGGGTGCTCACGCCCAGTTCGGACGCGGTCTTGAGGTGGTTGAGGGTGCCGGGCACGCGCAGGCCGTTGTGCGCGACGGAGGCCAGGTCGGTGTCGGCGAACGGCAGCGCGATCACCTGGTCTCCTGCGACAGCGCTCTTGAGCGAGTTCAGCCACGCCTTGGCGACCGCGCCGCCGGTGCCCTCAGTGGTGTGGGTGACGTCGCCGCCGGGCCCGGCGACCCGGTACGGCTTGGTCATGAAGTCGATCGAGGCGAGCAGGTCGGGGTCGATGACCCAGGTCACCGGCAGCGACTTGGCCAGGTCCACCATCACCTGGAGCCGCCCGCCGGGGGACAGCTCCTTGGCGAGGTCGTCGTCGAGGAAGATCGGGCTCTGCTGGGAGTCGGTGTCGCCGCGGGCGGCCACGTGCGGCCGGTCGGTGAGCGGCCACAGGTACGTGATCTGCGTGGCCTTCGCGGTGGTGGTGTTCGTGTCGTACCAGGGCAGGAAGGTGCGCTTGATGCCCAGGACGTGCTCGCCGGGCTCCGCGGACGTCTCGCCGTCCAGCGCCACGCCGAGCTGGTAGACGCCCGAGGCGTCGAAGCCCAGGGACTTCACCGGGACCTTGAGGGAGAAGGGCTGGCTCTGCCCGGCCGGGATCTTCGGGAGGTCGACCGTGTGGCCGTCGATCTCCGAGCCGTCCAGGTAGCTGGTGTAACCGGTACGGTCCTGGGCGCTCTTCATCGCGCTGAGGGACGTCAGGGGGCCGTCCGGGGCGACCCTGACGCCCATCCGGGCGCCGGTGATCGTCGTCTTGCCGTTGTTGGTCACCGTGCCGGACACGGTGACGGAGCCGTCCTTGGCGGGGACGCGGGGGTCGACCTTGTTCAGCGTCACCGCGGCGGTGCGCGATCCGCTGCCGACAGCGGCCTGCGCGCCCGGCGCCTGGAGCGTCTGGACGACCTGGAGCAGCCCGGTGAGCAGCGTGCCCGCGGCGATCAGGGCGACCGCCCGCAGCAGACGCGGCGAGCGCGCCGACGGGGGTCTTCCGGGTGCCTGTGCCGCCTCGCCCACGCGTTCGCCCGTCCCTCGTGTCGGATGTCGACGGGCGGGCGACGGTGGTCGTCGGTCCGCGCCATCTGATGTGCGTGCTGGCATGTTAACGATCGGCGCTGTGCCAAAGTGCTGCGGAGTCCGGGGAAGGGGCCCGATGCGGCCCAGTCGAGATCTGGCCGAGGTCCGGCCGATGCCCCGCCGGGGTCCGCCGAGGTCCGGAACCGGGCGGTATGCCCTCGGGACGCGCGCCATATGCGCCCGCGATGCGGTCCCGCGGGGAAACCCGGCAGCCGTGGGCTCCGCGGACCCGTACCCTTTTACGTTGTGCCGAATGCCAACAATGCCGCTCAGACCCCGCAGGCCCGCCACCAGGTCGCGCCCGTCGCCGAGGAACTCGGCCATCGATTCCGCGACGCCGGATTCCGGCTCGCCCTCGTCGGCGGCTCCGTCCGGGACACCCTGCTGGGCAGGCTCGGCAACGACCTCGACTTCACCACCGACGCCCGCCCCGAGCAGGTGCTGAAGATCTTGCGGTCGTGGGCGGATTCGGTGTGGGAGGTCGGCATCGCCTTCGGCACGGTCGGCGCGATGAAGGACAGCTTCCAGATCGAGGTGACGACGTACCGCTCCGAGGCGTACGACCGGACCTCGCGCAAGCCGGAGGTGTCCTACGGCGACACCATCGAGGACGACCTGGTCCGCCGGGACTTCACGGTGAACGCCATGGCGGTCGCGCTCCCCGAGGGCGACTTCGTCGATCCGTACGGCGGTCTGGACGATCTGGCGGCCCGGCGGCTGCGTACGCCCGGCACCCCGGAGTCGTCGTTCTCCGACGACCCGCTGCGGATGCTGCGGGCCGCCCGCTTCGCCGCGCAGCTCGACTTCGAGGTCGCGCCCGAGGTGGTCGCCGCGATGTCGGCGATGGCCGACCGGATCGGGATCGTCTCCGCCGAGCGGATCAGGGACGAGCTGAACAAGCTGATCCTGTCCGACCACCCGCGCAAGGGGCTGCGGCTGCTGGTCGACACCGGGCTCGCCGATCTGGTGCTGCCCGAGCTGTCCGCGCTGCGCCTGGAGCGGGACGAGCACTTCCGGCACAAGGACGTTTACGAGCACTCGCTGACCGTGCTGGAGCAGGCGATCGGCTTGGAGACCGACGGGCCCGATCTCGTACTGCGGCTGGCCGCGCTGCTGCACGACATCGGCAAGCCGAAGACGCGCCGCTTCGAGACGGACGGCCGGGTCTCCTTCCACCACCACGAGATGGTGGGCGCGAAGCTGACCAAGGCCCGGCTGACCCAGCTCAAGTACCCCAACGATCTGGTGAAGGACGTCTCCCGGCTGGTCGAACTGCACCTGCGCTTCCATGGATACGGCAGCGGCGAGTGGACCGACTCGGCCGTACGCCGCTACGTCCGCGACGCGGGCCCGCAGCTCTCCCGGCTGCACAAGCTGACCCGTTCGGACTGCACGACCCGCAACAAGCGCAAGGCAGCCGCCCTGTCCCGTACCTACGACGCCCTGGAAGCGCGCATCGCCGAACTCCAGGAGCGCGAGGAGCTGGACGCGATCCGGCCCGACCTCGACGGCAACCAGATCATGTCGATCCTGGGTGTCCCCCCCGGCCCCCTGGTCGGCAAGGCGTACCAGCACATGCTGGAACTCCGGCTGGAGAACGGTCCGATGACCGAGGACGAGGCCATCGCCGCGCTCAGGACGTGGTGGTCCGAGCAGCAGTGAGAACGGCGGCGTGAAACGCCAAAGGGGCGATGTTCCACGTGGAACATCGCCCCTTTGGCGTCTCGCCGAACGCGATGTTCCACGTGGAACATCGGCATCAGCTCACGAGCGTCAGCTCAAGGCATCGGCCTCGGCGACATCAGCTCAAGTATGTCAGCCCACGCGCGTCAGGCAGAGCGCGTAGTCGCCGCCGGGTCCCGAGTGGTCGTACTCGGCGTCGCCGTCGGAGCAGGCGTCCCCGTAGTGCTTGCCGCCGTGCCGCTCCACGACGCGGTACGCGGCCGAGCCCGACGTGCAGTCGACGACCTTCAGGGTCGGGTCGGAGTCGGAGCCGCTCTTGCTGACGCAGTCACCGGCGGACGCCGAATTCGCGTCGTTGCCGCCCATCGCGACTCCCGCGACGATGAGGGCGAGCACCAGCAGCGGCGCCAGCATGACGTACGCGCCGCCGCGCAGGAAGATCGGCTTGCCCGGGTTCATGGGCGGTCCGAAGCCGCCGTTGGGCGCGGGCAGCTTGTTGAACTTGCCGCGCGGCCCGAGGTTGATCAGCACCGTGATCGGTGTGATGACGAACGAGGCGATGCCCCACCAGCCCTGCCACAGCGTCTTGGTGGTCATCTCGCGGTGCGTGGCTATCCCGCAGGTGCGGCAGTAGTTCGCCCGTCGCTTCAGGAAGCGCATGATGATCAGGAAGCCCTGGTGGCCGCGGACGGTGGCCTGCACGGCGGGGAAGCCCCCGCAGAAGGTGCACGCCGGGCCGCCGTCCGGCGCCGTCTGCGGCCCGGTCTGCGGGTAGCCGAACGGCTGCTGCCCCTGGCCCTGCGGCGGCCCGTACGGGTTCTGGCCCGGCTGGCCCTGCCCGTACGGATTCTGGCCGTAGGGGTTCTGGCCGTACGGGTTCTGTCCCGGCTGCGGAGGCGCGGGCGGAGGCGGTGCTGTCTGCTGTGCGTACGGCTGGCCGTAGGGATTGCGGCCAGGAGGTGGCGGAGTAGCCACGGTTTCCCCCATGTGTGGTGTGCGTCCCGGCGCGACGCCGGGGTCAGGAGCGGAGTCGGGTCATCGTGGCGGCCACCCCGGCATAGAGCAGGGCTAGGACGGTGATCAGCGCTGGGGAACGGCCGTCGGGCGGCAGCATCAGGGCGGAGACCGCCGCGGCGCCTACGAAGGCGACGTTGAAGGCGACATCGTAGAGGGAGAAGACGCGCCCGCGGTAGGAGTCCTGGACGTCGGTCTGCACCACGGTGTCGGTGGCGATCTTCGCGCCCTGCATGGTGAAGCCCAGCACGAAGGCCGCGACCATCATCGGTCCGACGGCGAACGGGAGCGCCAGCGGGAGCAGCAGCACGGCGGACGCGGCGGCGCACACGGTGATCCAGCCGCCGGTGCCGAAGCGGCCGGTGGCCCACGGGGTGAAGACCGCCGCGGTGAAGAATCCGGCCGCCGACAGGCCGACCGCCAGACCGAGCAGGGCGAGACCCGCGTTGGTGTCCGAGGGGTCGGACCAGGTGTAGCGGCTGAGCATCAGCAAGGTGACGGTCAGGGCGCCGTAGCAGAAGCGCATCGCCGTCACCGCGCCCATCGCCCGCCGCGCCGCGGGCCGTTGGCGCAGATGTCGCCACCCGGCGGCCAGGCCCTGCGCGGTGCCCGCGAGCGCCGTGCGCAGCCGCTGCCGCACCTCGGAGGGATCGGGCCCGAGCCGGTCGCGGCCCAGCGTCAGCGCGGACAGCCCCGCCACCAGATAGACGCCCGCGCCGAGCAGCACGGTCGCCGCGTTGGCCCCGGCGCCCTCGGGCAGGAAGAGGTGCACGACGAAGGCGACACCGCCGCCCGCGGTCGCCGCGAGCGTCCCGGCCGTCGGGGACAGCGAGTTGGCGATCACCAGCCGCTCGGCGTCCACGACCTGCGGCAGCGCGGCGGACAGCCCCGCGAGCACGAAGCGGTTGACGGCGGTGACCGACAGGGCGGAGAGATAGAACAGCCAGTCCGGCACGTGCAGCAGGATCAGCGCGGCCGTCCCGCAGGACAGCACTGCCCGCAGCAGATTGCAGTGGAGCAGCACCTGCCTGCGCCGCCAGCGGTCGAGCAGCACGCCGGCGAACGGGCCGAGCAGCGAGTACGGCAGCAGCAGTACGGCCAGGGCGGAGGCGATGGCGCCCGGCGAGGTCTGTTTCTCGGGCGAGAAGACGACATAGGCGGCCAGCGCGGCCTGGAAGACGCCGTCGGAGAATTGGGACAGCAGGCGCACCGCGAGCAGCCGCCGGAAGCCCGACAGCCGCAGCAGCACGCGAAGATCGCGCACAACAGCCATGGTCACAGCCTCACATGACGCGGAAGGCCCCGGGCACGCGACCCGGGGCCTTTCCTTGGTACTGCGGTGGTGCCGTCCTGCGGTGATGCGGTGATGCGGTGATGCGGTCCTGCGGTGACGCTGTGGCGCCGTGCCGCGTGAGGCGGCGTTGTCCGGCTCAGCCGGTCAGCGCTCGACCTCGCCGCGGATGAACTTCTCCACGTTGTCGCGGGCCTCGTCGTCGAAGTACTGCACCGGCGGGGACTTCATGAAGTACGAGGACGCCGACAGGATCGGGCCGCCGATACCGCGGTCCTTGGCGATCTTCGCCGCGCGCAGCGCGTCGATGATGACACCGGCGGAGTTCGGGGAGTCCCAGACCTCCAGCTTGTACTCCAGGTTCAGCGGGACGTCACCGAAGGCGCGGCCCTCGAGGCGGACGTACGCCCACTTGCGGTCGTCCAGCCACTGCACGTAGTCCGACGGGCCGATGTGGACGTTCTTGGCACCCAGCTCACGGTCCACGATCTGCGAGGTGACGGCCTGCGTCTTGGAGATCTTCTTGGACTCCAGGCGCTCGCGCTCGAGCATGTTCTTGAAGTCCATGTTGCCGCCCACGTTGAGCTGCATGGTGCGCTCCAGCAGGACACCGCGGTCCTCGAAGAGCTTCGCCATCACGCGGTGCGTGATGGTGGCGCCCACCTGGGACTTGATGTCGTCACCGACGATCGGCACACCGGCCTCGGTGAACTTGTCCGCCCACTCCTTGGTGCCGGCGATGAAGACCGGGAGGGCGTTGACGAAGGCGACCTTCGCGTCGATGGCGCACTGCGCGTAGTACTTGGCCGCGACCTCGGAGCCGACAGGCAGGTAGCAGACGAGGACGTCGACCTGGCGGTCCTTGAGGATCTGGACGATGTCGACCGGGGCCTCGGTGGACTCCTCGATCGTCTCCCGGTAGTACTTGCCGAGACCGTCGTTGGTGTGGCCGCGCTGGACGGTCACGCCGCTCTGCGGGACGTCGCAGATCTTGATCGTGTTGTTCTCGCTGGCCCCGATGGCGTCCGCGAGGTCGAGGCCGACCTTCTTCGCGTCGACATCGAAGGCGGCCACGAACTCGACGTCACGTACGTGGTAGTCGCCGAACTGCACGTGCATGAGACCAGGCACCTTGCTGTCCGGGTCGGCGTCCTTGTAGTACTCGACACCCTGCACCAGCGACGCGGCGCAGTTGCCTACGCCAACGATGGCTACGCGAACCGAACCCATACCGGTTGCTCCCTGTGTAATCGTCACGCGGTTCCCCGGTTTTCGGGTCGGCCGCCGTTCTCTTGGTTGTTGTCGTGTGTGTCCTGCTCGGAGTCCGGGCGCGTGGTGCTGCGTCCGGCCCGCTCGGTCTCGATCAGCTCATTGAGCCAGCGGACCTCGCGCTCCACCGATTCCATGCCGTGCCGCTGAAGCTCAAGCGTGTAGTCGTCGAGCCGTTCGCGGGTGCGCACGAGTGAGGCGCGCATCTTCTCCAGCCGTTCCTCGAGGCGGCTGCGCCGCCCCTCGAGGACCCGCATCCTGACGTCCTTCGACGTCTGCCCGAAGAAGGCGAAGCGAGCGGCGAAGTGCTCGTCCTCCCAGGCGTCCGGGCCGGAGTGGGCGAGCAGCTCCTCGAAGTGCTCCTTGCCCGCGGCCGTCAGCCGGTAGACGATCTTCGCCCGGCGGCCGGCGAGGGGTGTCGCGGGCGGATCGCTGTCCACCACCGACTCCTCGATCAGCCACCCCTGAGTGACCAGCGTCTTCAGGCAGGGATAAAGACTGCCGTAGCTGAAGGCGCGGAACACCCCGAGCGAGGTGTTGAGCCGCTTGCGCAGCTCGTAGCCGTGCATAGGGGACTCGCGCAGCAGACCGAGAACCGCGAATTCGAGGATTCCGGAGCGCTTGCTCAATCCCTCGTCCCCTCGTTCCGGCCGGTCGCCGCTGTCCCGTACTGTGTGCCGACCCGATGCCTCCGCACGATGCATCGGAGCGATGTGTCGGTGCGATGTATCGAGTCGATACATCGGGACGATAGAACGGTTCGACACATCATGCAAGGCGGTCCGCGGTGACCACCGTCACAGCGGGTGTCACAACATGAAACCTGTGAGGTCTCAACCGTCCGTTATGTGATGAACGCTCGCATCGTGCGTCTTTTGACCGTGCGTACTCTGTTCGCCATGCAGAGCACCGGGAACCCTGGGACGTCGGCGTGCGTCTTGGTCCTGGGTGCAGTGCGGCCTGACACAGCCGCACTCAGGGGGACAGACCGGAATGTCATCGATGCCTGCAGGCGATCCCGCCTGTCGAGGAGTAGCTGTTCATGAGCGAGCACCGTCGCAAGCCGCCGCAGTCGCCCTCCGGCGGCCGTGCTGCCGCCAGGCGCGGGGGACAGCAGCCGACGCCCCCTGCGTCAGGCGGCCGACGCGCGGCCGGCGGCCCCCCCGCCGGTTCCCGTAGCGGTATGCCCAGTGGCGGTACGCCGCCCGGCGGTACCCCGGGCGCCGTACCCGGCCGTCCCCCCGGCCCTCCCCCTGGCCCTCCCGGCGGTTCCCCTTCCGGCACCGGCGGCCCCGGCGCCCCCTACGAAGGACGCGCCGCGGCCCGCCGCGCCGCCCAGGGGCGCGGCGGTGGCGGCAACGGCAACGGCGGCGGTCGCCGCCGAGGCACCGGCGGCCCCGGTGAACCCGGCGGCCCCGCGGGCCGAGGAGGCCGCAGGCCCGCCAAGAAGCGCTTCATCGACTACCCGCGCTTCGGCAAGGAGGGCTGGCGGCACTGGGTGCCCTCCTGGCGCCAGGTCACCGCGCTGTGCATCGGCTTCGTCGGCACCCTGGTCGGCATCGCGGGCATCGCGTACGCCATGGTCGACATCCCCGACGAGAACAAGGCGGCCGTCGCCCAGAACAACGTCTACTACTGGGCCGACGGCACCCGCATGGTCGCCACCGGCGGTGACTTCAACCGGCAGAACATCACGTACGACCAGATCCCCAAGGCCATGCGCTACGCGGTGATCTCGGCCGAGAACAAGACCTTCGAGACCGACTCCGGTGTCGACCCGATGGGCATCACCCGCGCGCTGTTCAACATGGCCAGGGGCGGCGAGACGCAGGGCGGCTCGACCATCACCCAGCAGTACGTGAAGAACTCGATGCTCGACCAGTCGCAGACGGTCAGCCGGAAGTTCAAAGAGCTGTTCATCTCCATAAAGGTCGGCGCGAAGGTCAGCAAGAACGACATCATCACCGGCTACCTGAACACCTCGTACTTCGGCCGCGGCGCCTACGGTCTCCAGGCCGCCGCGCAGACGTACTACGGCGTGGACGCGGTCAAGCTCGACCCCAGCCAGTGCGCCTTCCTGGCGGCGTTGCTCAAGGGCCCGACGTACTACGACCCGATAGGCGCCACCAACATCGACACGTCGGCCACCGCCGAGGCCAACACCAAGCGCTCCACGCAGCGCTGGGGCTGGATCCTCGACCAGGAGGTCAAGTACGGCCACATGACGACGACCGAGCGCGCCAAGTACACCAAGTACCCGATGCCCCAGGGGCTGAAGGTGCAGGCGGGCATGAGCGGTCAGATCAGCTACCTGGTCGACACGGTGAACAACTACGTCACCACGCACTCCTCGCCGAAGATCACCCAGAAAGACCTTGACCTGGGCGGATACCAGATCTACACGACCTTCGACAAGGCCAAGGTCAACGCCCTGAAGAAGTCCGTCGAGGCGGTCCGCAAGGCGAACATCAAGCCCGGCGGCTCGCACAAGTACCTGGGCGACGACCCCGACTACAAGGGCACGGACGCGGACAGCAATGTGCAGTTCGGCGCCGCCTCCGTGGTGCCGGGCGACGGCAAGATCGTGGCCATCTACGGCGGCGAGGGCTACGAGCACAACGAGTTCAACAACAACGCCAACACCGCCGGTGTGCCGGTCGGCTCGACCTTCAAGCCGTTCGTGCTCTCCGCGGCCATGATGTACGGCACCAACCACAGCGACGGCAAGCCCATCACGCCGGACAGCAAGTACAACGCCAACGACCTGCTGGTGATCAAGGACCACGACGGCAATGTGGTCCTCGACAAGGAGAACAAGCCGTTCCGGCAGAAGAACGAGGACTCGATCAAGCACGGCTACGTCACGCTGACCAAGGCCATGCAGAACTCGATCAACACCCCGTTCGTCCAGCTCGGCGAGGACGTCGGCCTGCCCAAGGTCAAGGCGACGGCGGAGAGCGTGGGCCTGCTCGACGAGAGCATGGCCACCATGGTGCCGTCGTTCTCCATCGGTACGTCCACGCCCAGCGCGATCCGGATGGCCGACGCGTACGCCACCTTCGCCAAGTCCGGCGTGCAGGTGGACCCGTACTCGGTCACCAAGGTGATCCACAACGGTGACCAGATCAACGGCTTCTCGCGGCCCAAGCCCAAGCAGGCGCTGCCGGACAACATCGCCAACAACGTCACCAAGGTCCTCCAGAACGTGGTCGAGAACGGCACCGGCACCAAGGCCAAGGCCCTGGGCCGTACCGCGGCGGGCAAGACCGGTACCACCGACAGCCCCGGCGGCACCCGGTCCGCGTGGTTCGTCGGCTACACCCAGCAGCTCTCCACGTCCGTGGTGATGTTCCGCCAGGACACCAAGGCCAAGAAGCTGCTGCCGATGTCCGGCACCGGCGGCAACTCCTCCATCCACGGTGGTGACCTCCCGGCCACCATCTGGACCGACTACATGAAGGCCGCCCTCGGCAACTCCGAGGACCCCGGCTTCCCGGACGCCAGCAAGATCGGCGAACCGCAGAACGAGCCCGGCGCCCCGTCGCCGACGCCGTCCATGACGACGCCGCCGCCGAGCCCGACCGACACCGCGACCACCCCACCGCCCACCACGACGACGCCGCCGACCACCCCGCCGACGACGCCGCCCACCACGCCGCCCACCACGCCGAGCGGCCCGTGCCTGCCGTGGGACCAGACCTGCAACACGCCGACGCCGAGCGACACCCCGACCACGTCGGGCAGCACCGGAGGACCGGGCGGCGGCGGAGGCAACAGCGGCGGAACATCCACCCGCAAACCCGGCGACGGAGGATGACGGACGGCGGCTGACGGGGGACGGCGACCGTCGCTGACAGCAGACAGCGACGGTTGGTGTCCCCGGAGACTCTCGCTCACACAGACCGGTACGGCAGGATGTTCGCCATGACGAGCGTGCGCGACCGCGAAGAGGCCGACCGGCGAGAGCTCCCCGTGCGACCCTCCGACGAGGACCCGGTCGCCGCGGCCGGCAGTGAGTTCCTGGGCGGGCCCGCCGGACGGTGGGCCCGCTCCGGCGGTTACCGCTGGTGGAACCCGGTCCGCGTGATGGTGCTCGTCGTCATCGGGATGTTCGCCCTCGGCATGGCGCAGAAAGCGTCCTGCTACTCCGGCGGCTGGTTCCAGGGCGGCTCCCCGCAGTACATCCACGCCTGCTACTCCGACATCCCGCACCTGTACTCGCAGCGCGGCTTCGCCACCGACCTGGTCCCGTACTTCGACCGGATCCCGGACTCGGTCTCCGGCAGCGGCTTCCACTACCTCGAGTACCCGGTGCTCACCGGCCTGTTCATGGAGGTCGCCTCCTGGCTGACCCCGCACGGCGGCGACCTCCAGCACCGCGCGCAGATCTACTGGATCGTGAACTCCGCGATGCTGATGATCTGCGCGGTCGTGCTCGTCACGTGCGTGGCGCGCACCCAGCGGCGGCGCCCCTGGGACGGCCTGCTCATCGCCCTGTCCCCCGCGCTCGCGCTCACCGCGACCATCAACTGGGACCTGTTCGCCGTCGCCCTGACCGCCGTCGGCATGCTGCTGTGGGCCCGCAGCCGACCGCTGGCCGCGGGCATCCTGATCGGCCTGGCCACCGCGGCCAAACTCTATCCCGTCCTGCTGCTGCTCGCGCTGTTCCTGCTGTGCCTGCGCGCCGGGCGGCTACGGGCCTTCGGCACGGCCCTCGGCGGCGCCGTCCTGTCCTGGCTGGTGGTCAACGGGCCGGTGATCCTGCTCGCCCGGCACGGCTGGTCGGAGTTCTACAGCTTCAGCCGCACCCGCGGCGTCGACTACGGCTCGCTGTGGCTGATCATCATGCAGCGCACCGGCAACCCGCTGACCGGCGTGAGCGCGTACGTGGCCGCCCTGATGCTGCTGCTGTGCGCCGGGATCGCCGCCCTCGCGCTGTACGCCCCGCGCCGCCCGCGCTTCGCACAGCTCGCCTTCCTGCTGGTGGCCGCGCTGGTGATCAGCAACAAGGTCTACTCGCCGCAGTACGTGCTGTGGCTGCTCCCGCTCGCCGTGCTCGCCCGCCCGCGCTGGCGCGACCTGCTGATCTGGCAGGGCGCCGAGGTGCTGTACTTCATCGGCATCTGGATGCAGCTCGCGTACGTCACCGGCGGCACCAAGCACCATGGTCTGTCCGCCGACGGCTACCACCTCGCCATCGCCGTGCACCTGCTCGGCACGCTCTACCTGTGCGGCATGGTCATCCGCGACATCCTCCTGCCGCAGCACGACGTACTGCGGCAGGACGGCGACGACGATCCCTCGGGCGGGGTCCTGGACGGCGCGGAGGACGTGTTCGTGCTCGGCGCCGTCCACCACGAGCCGCGCCACGCGGCGCCCTTCGCCGGACAGCGGGTCGAGTGGGGCACCACGATGCCGACGGACTCCGCGCCCACGACGCCTTCGCCCGCGGTGGACGAGAAGGACTAGCGACGGACGAGACGACTGGAGAAGGGCGACAGGCGTCCTACGACGGGTGGCGGTCCACGACCCGGTCGAACTGGGTCGTGGTGTGCCGCAGGTGCGCCACCAGCTCGTCGCCGACCGCGGGCGGCGCCACGTCACCCGGCAGGAACAGGATCGACACCTGCATGTGCGGCGGCTCCGCGAACCAGCGCTGCTTGCCCGCCCACACGAACGGCGACAGATTGCGGTTGACGGTCGCCAGGCCCGCCCGCGCGACCCCCTTGGCCCGCGGCATCAGACCGTGCAGCGCCTTCGGCGCCTCCAGGCCCACGCCGTGCGAGGTGCCGCCCGCCACGACCACCAGATGGCCGTCGGCGGCCGACTTCTCCTGCCGGTAGCCGTACCGGTCGCCCTTGACGATCCGCGTGACGTCGAGCACCGCGCCGCGGTACTCCGTCGCGTCGTGGTCGCCGAGCCACATCAGCGTGCCGATCCGCGCCCGGAACCTGGTCTGCGGGAACTGCTGCCTGAGCTGCGCCAGTTCGGTCGCCTTGAGGTGGCTGACGAACATCGTGTGCAGCGGCAGCCGGGCCGCCCGCAGCCGCTCCATCCAGGCGAAGACCTCCTCGACCGCGTCCGTACCGTCGGTGCGGTCCAGCGGCAGGTGGATCGCGAAACCCTCCAGGCGTACGTCGTCTATCGCCGTGTGCAGCTTGACCAGGTCGTCCTCGGCCACGCCGTGCCGGCGCATGCTGCTCATCACCTCGATGACCACCCGCGCGCCGACCAGACCGCGCACACCCTCCACCGAGGACACCGAGCGGATCGCCCGGTCCGGCAGCGGCACCGGCTCCTCGCCCAGCCGGTACGGCGTCAGCACCAGCAGGTCGCCGCTGAAGTAGTCCTTGATCCTGGCGGCCTCGTACGTCGTGCCGACGGCGAGCATGTCGGCGCGCAGCCGGGTCGCCTCGTCGGCGAGGCGCTCATGGCCGAAGCCGTACCCGTTCCCCTTGCATACCGGCACGATGCCGGGGAACTGGTCCACCACGGACTGGTGGTGTGCACGCCAGCGTGCGGTGTCGACGTACAGGGTGAGGGCCATGGCCTGGTCGGGACCTTTCCTTGAGCGAGCCTTCGGCGGGCCGCGCGCGGGCCTTGTCGGGGCCCATGCGCGGGCCCGGGGTCAGCGACGCGACATGTAGATGTCGAGCGCCTTGTGGAGCAGCTTGTTGAGCGGGAAATCCCACTCGCCCAAGTATTCGGCAGCCTGCCCGCCCGTGCCCACCTTGAACTGAATCAGACCGAACAAATGGTCGTTCTCGTCCAGGGAATCGCTGATTCCGCGCAGATCGTAGACGCTGGCGCCCATCGCGTACGCGTCCCGCAGCATCCGCCACTGCATCGCGTTGGACGGCCGCACCTCGCGCTTGTGGTTCGCCGAGGCGCCGTAGGAGTACCAGACGTGCCGGCCGACGGTCAGCATCGTCGCCGCGGCGACCGCCTCGCCCTCGTGCACCGCCAGGTAGAGCCGCATGCGGTTGGGGTCCTCGGCGTTCAGCGAGGTCCACATCCGCTGGAAGTACGACAGCGGGCGCGGCCTGAAGTGGTCGCGCTCGGCCGTCACCTCGTAGAGCTTCTGCCAGGTCGGCAGGTCGTCGTAGCCGGCCTGGACCACCTCGACACCGGCCTTCTCGGCCTTCTTGATGTTGCGCCGCCAGAGCTGGTTGAAGCCCTTGAGGATGTCGTCCAGCGAACGGTTCTCCAGCGGGACCTGGTACACGTACCGCGGCTGTACGTCGCCGAAGCCCGCGCCGCCGTCCTCGCCCTGCTGCCAGCCCATCCGGCGCAGCTTGTCCGCGACCTCGAAGGCGCGCGGTTCGATGAAGTCGGCCTCCACGTCGCGCAGCCGCTTGACGTCCTGGTCGGCGATGCCGGTCTTGATGGTGTTCGCCTCCCACCGGCGGATGATCACCGGCGGGCCCATCTTCACGGTGAAGGCGCCCTGCTGCTTGAGGTGGGCGAGCATCGGCTTCAGCCACTCGTCCAGGTTGGGCGCGTACCAGTTGATGACCGGGCCCTCGGGCAGATACGCCAGGTACCGCTTGACCTTCGGGATCTGCCGGTAGAGCACCAGACCGGCGCCGACGATCTGGCCGGTCCTGTCGTCGATCCAGCCGAAATTCTCCGACCGCCACTCCGACTTCACATCAGCCCATGCCGGGACCTGGCAGTGGCTTGCCGAGGGCAGGCTCTGGATGTACGCCAGATGCTGCTCGCGGCTGATGGTCCTCAGGGTCAGGCTCATGCGGGGCGCTCCCCAAACTCACGACGAACTCACGACTGCGGGCTGGAATGCTCACTACTTGCTTGTGGTGGGTTTCCGGTGCTGTTTTCTGGCCCGAAGCCTACTGCGCGGGGGAAGCGCCCTCGCTACTGCTCGCCGGTGCTGTCGGCGACTGTCGGCCGCCGCTACCAGAGCCCGCCGAACAGCCCGCCGTGCGCGACACCGATGTAGAAGCCGACCGCCGCCATGCCGAGGCCGATGACGAGAGCGAACCGCTCCGCCGTGGTCGCCGAGATGAACTGGCCGTAGCCGCCGGTGAGGATGCCGACCAGACCGGTCCAGGAGCTGAGCAGATGCAGGCTGTTGAAGGCCGAGGAGATGATCGCGATCGCGCCGAGGACGACGGTCACCGCGACCAGCGTGTTCTCCAGCGGGTGCGGCCGGCCGTCGGTGTTGAAGGTGAGGTGGTGGGTCCGTTCCGCGTGCTGTGCCATGGGGCACCTCCGTGACGGAGTAGATGTGTCCAGATTGGGGGCAAAAGGGGGCGGATTTCAACCCGGGGGACCTGTGCGGGTAGTCTGTACGGTCTGCACCGGTGTCTGTGTGCGTGGGCCGGGCCTCGCCCGACTCGACGGAACGGTCATCAGACCGATTCGTCGCTCGACTGTCTGTCACTCGACTGTCAGTGCCCCGCGCTACCGTTGCGACGCAGATACAAACCCTCCTGCCACGGAAACGCCGTGGCCGCCTGAGTCCAAAGGAGGTGGGTTCCCCTATGCGTCACTACGAGCTCATGCTCATTCTCGACCCCGATCTTGAGGAGCGCGCTGTCTCCCCGCTGATCGAGTCCTTCCTCGCCGTCGTCCGCAATGGTGGCGGCAGCGTGGAGAAGGTCGACACCTGGGGCCGTCGTCGCCTCTCCTACGAGATCAACAAGAAGCCCGAGGGCATCTACTCGGTCGTCGACCTCAAGGCCACGCCTGAGGTCGTCAAGGAGCTCGACCGTCAGCTCAACCTGAACGAGTCGGTTCTGCGGACCAAGGTCCTCCGCCCCGAACTGCACTGAGCTCTCCGCTCAGCGCACCGGGGCAGTAACCGAGTAGTAGCCAGCAGTAGTCAGTAGCAGCAGCCAGAAGCAGTCAGCACACCGCCGAGAGGTCATCCCATGGCAGGCGAGACCGTCATCACGGTTGTCGGCAATCTTGTCGACGACCCCGAGCTGCGCTTCACCCCGTCGGGTGCGGCGGTCGCGAAGTTCCGAGTCGCGTCCACTCCGCGCACCTTCGACCGGCAGACCAACGAGTGGAAGGACGGCGAGAGCCTGTTCCTCACCTGCTCGGTCTGGCGGCAGGCGGCCGAGAACGTCGCCGAGTCGCTCCAGCGAGGCATGCGCGTCATCGTGCAGGGCCGGCTGAAGCAGCGGTCGTACGAGGACCGTGAGGGCGTCAAGCGGACGGTCTACGAACTGGACGTCGAAGAAGTCGGCGCCAGCCTGAAGAGCGCGACGGCCAAGGTCACCAAGACCAGCGGTGGCGGTCGTGGCGGTCAGCAGGGCGGCGGGTTCGGCGGAGGCGGCGGCCAGGGCGGCGGCGGCAACTGGGGCGGAAGCTCTGGTGGCGGCCAGCCCCAGGGCGGCGGCGGTGCTCCCGCCGACGACCCGTGGGCGACCAGCGCGCCGGCCGGCGGCGGCCAGGGCGGCGGTGGCGGTAACTGGGGCGGCGGCTCCGGTGCCGCTTCTTCCGGCGGCGGCTACTCGGACGAGCCGCCCTTCTAGGGCGGGCATCCTCACTTCTTGATCGCAAGATCGCATTAGGAGAATCACCATGGCGAAGCCGCCCCCGCGCAAGCCGAAGAAGAAGGTCTGCGCGTTCTGCAAGGACAAGACCGTGTACGTGGACTACAAGGACACGAACATGCTGCGGAAGTTCATTTCCGACCGCGGCAAGATCCGTGCCCGCCGCGTCACCGGCAACTGCACGCAGCACCAGCGTGACGTCGCCACGGCCGTGAAGAACAGCCGTGAGATGGCGCTGCTGCCCTACACGTCGACCGCTCGATAAGGAAAGGGTGACCTGAAGCATGTCGAAGATCATCCTTACCAACGAGGTCAGCGGCCTGGGTGCCGCGGGCGACATCGTCGACGTCAAGCCGGGCTACGCCCGCAACTACCTGATCCCGCGTGGCTTCGCCATCGCGTGGACCAAGGGTGGCGAGAAGGACGTCGAGCAGATCCGCCGTGCCCGCCGCATCCGCGAGATCCACTCGCTGGACGACGCGAACGCGGTCAAGGCGCAGCTCCAGGGCGTCAAGGTCAAGCTCAGCACCCGCGCCGGTGACACCGGCCGGCTGTTCGGCTCGATCACCCCGGCCGACATCGCCGCGGCGATCAAGACCGCCGGTGGTCCGGCCGTCGACAAGCGTCGTCTCGAGGTCGGTTCGCCGATCAAGACGCTGGGCGCGCACAAGGTGACGGTGCGACTGCACCCCGAGGTCGAGGCCGTCCTCGACCTGGAGGTCGTGGCCGCGTAATCGCGACCGGTGTGTTCCACGTGGAACAGCGAGGGCCGGGCACCCCGATTGCGGGGGTGTCCGGCCCTTCGTCGTTCCGGGTGCGGCGGGCGCTGTGAGGTCTGGCCGCTCGCTGTGAGGTGTGTCGGGCGGCGCCTCGCGCTCTCAGCGAGTGCCTCGGGCTCCTCAGCGGGCGGCTCGGGCTCTCAGCGGGCGGCGCCCGTGACGATCCAGCGGCCGGAGCGGGCCCGGAGCCACAGGGCGGCGAGCCGGGTCAGCATCATCAGGGTCATCGCCCACCAGAGCGCGGTCAGCCCCCAGCCGAGAGCGGGCACGGCCAGCGCGGCGGGCGCGAAGACGGCCAGCGTCCCCAGCATCGACCAGGCGAGATACGGCCCGTCGCCCGCGCCCATCAGCACGCCGTCCAGGACGAAGACGATGCCGCAGACCGGCTGCGCCAGCGCGACCACCAGCAGCGCGGACGTCAGCGCGTCCCGTACGGCCGGGTCCGAGGTGAACAGCGGTCCGATCAGCGGCCGGGCCAGCGTCACCAGCAGCCCCAGGACGACCCCGCAGGCCACTCCCCACTCGATCATGCGGCGGCAGGCGGCGCGGGCGCCCTCGGGGTCGTCCGCGCCCAGGTAGCGGCCGATGATCGCCTGTCCCGCGATGGCGATGGCGTCCAGGGCGAAGGCGAGCAGGGACCAGACGGTGAGGGTGATCTGGTGGGCGGCGATCTCGGCGTCGCCGAGCCCCGCGGCGACGGCGGTGGCGATGAGCAGGACGGCCCGCAGGCTGAGGGTGCGGACGAGGAGGGGGACGCCGGCTCGGGCGCAGGCGCGTATGCCGGCGGGGTCGGGGCGCAACAGGGTCCACAGGGCGGAGCGTGCACCCGTACGGGCATCCGTCGCCGTGTCGTGTCGCGGTGCGTCGTGTGGCGCGGCGTCGTGTCGCGGCGCGAGGTGCCGCGCTGTGTCGTGCCGCGTCGTGTCGTGCCGCGTCGCGAGGTGCGGCGTGGCGAGGTGCCGCTTGGCGCCGCGGATCACCACGCACACATAGACGGCCGCCATGCCGTTCTGGGCGATGACCGTGCCCCACGCGGAGCCCGCGATGCCGAGTCCCGCGCCGTACACCAGGCCCGCGTTGAGCCCCGCGTTGGCGGCGAATCCGCCGACCGCCACGTAGAGCGGGGTGCGGGTGTCCTGGAGGCCGCGCAGGACGCCGGTCGCCGCCAGCACCATCAGCATCGCGGGGATGCCGAGCGAGCTGATCCGCAGATACGTGGTCGCGTACGGGGCGGCGGTCGGCGACGCGCCGAACAGGTCGACCACGGCCGGGGCGGCCGGGAGGACGACGGCGATCACCAGCGCGCCCAGCAGCAGCGCGAGCCAGATGCCGTCCACGCCCTGGCGGATCGCGGCGGGCAGGTCGCCCGCGCCGACCCGGCGGGCGACGGCGGCGGTGGTCGCGTACGCCAGGAAGACGAAGATGTTGACGGCGGTGGTGAGGAGCGCGGCGGCAACGCCGAGGCCCGCGAGCTGGGCGGTGCCGAGATGGCCGACAACCGCGCTGTCGGCCATGACGAAGAGGGGTTCGGCGACCAGCGCGCCGAAGGCGGGGACCGCGAGGGCGAGGATCTCCCGGTCGTGGCGGCGCCGGGCGGGCCTGCGGGGGGACGAGGCCGGATCCTTCTCCACTGCGGGCTTGGCGACCGGATTCACATGCACAGGGTAATCGTCCACAAGTAAGAGGTAAAGGTCACCCTCGACTATTACTGGTGACTGCGTAGAGTGATCTCCTCCGCGTTGTTTGTGGCGATCTTGGGCCGACCGTGAATTTTTTTCTCCTGCACAGGCTATGGATGGAGAAAGGCCAGGTCAGAGCCGTTCCCCCGAGTAGATTGCCAGCTTGTCCACAGCGTCGTCCCAAGGGCTGTACACAGGTTGGGGCCACTTCTCCACAGGTATGCCGCCGTCGTCCACACCCCCTGTGGATAACCGGGTTGGTCAGGGCCGCCGAGAGCCCTACCGTGGACCGTCCCCCGACGCGCCGCGAGCGGCCCCGGGTGACTCAAATGTCGGCGCCGTGCCGTAAGAAAGAGCCGTGCCCCACGAACGCGTGGCACGTAACGGGGTGCGGTCGAACGCGGTCGAACGGTCCGCAGGGACGGGAGGAGGTGGCGCGGATGAGCCAGCCCGAACCCGCGGACGAGCACTGGGGGGAAGCACCCCCGGAAGCCGGTCCGAGCGACCGGCCCCCCGTCACCCGCTTCCGCAAAAAGAACGGTAACGACGACAGCGACAGCAACCGCTGGTCCGAGGGCGGCGGCGGCTTCGAGCGCGTCCCCCCGCAGGACCTCGACGCCGAACAGTCCGTCCTCGGCGGCATGTTGCTCTCCAAGGACGCCATCGCCGACGTCGTCGAAGTCCTCAAGGGCGCCGACTTCTACCGCCCCGCCCACGAGACGATCTACGCGGCGATCCTCGACCTCTACGCCCGCGGCGAGCCCGCCGACCCCATCACCACCGCCGCAGAACTCACCAAGCGCGGCGAGATCGCCCGCGTCGGCGGCGCCCCCTACCTCCACACCCTCGTCAACGCCGTCCCCACCGCGGCCAACGCCGAGTACTACGCCGAGATCGTCCACGAACGCGCCGTCCTGCGCCGCCTCGTCGAAGCCGGCACCCGCATCACCCAGATGGGATACGCCGCCGACGGCGACGTCGACGAGATCGTCAACAACGCCCAGGCCGAGATCTACGCCGTCACCGAACAGCGCACCTCCGAGGACTACCTCCCCCTCGGCGACATCATGGAGGGCGCCCTCGACGAGATCGAGGCCATCGGCTCCCGCAGCGGCCAGATGTCCGGCGTCCCCACCGGCTTCACCGACCTCGACTCCCTCACCAACGGCCTCCACCCCGGCCAAATGATCGTCATCGCCGCCCGCCCGGCGATGGGCAAGGCCCTGGCGCTCGACACCCCCCTGCCCACCCCGACCGGCTGGACGACGATGGGCGCGGTCCAGGTCGGCGACCACCTCCTCGCCGCCGACGGCACACCGACCCGAGTGGTCGCCGCCACCGACGTCATGGTCGGGCGTCCTTGCTACGAGGTCACTTTCGATGACGGCACGACCGTCATCGCCGACGCCGACCACCAGTGGCTCACGGACACCCGCTCCTCGCGCCGGGCCGCCCGTCAGCACGGCCCGGACGGCCGTGGTGCCCGCGCCGCGGTCAGGACGACCAAAGAGATCGCCGAGACCCTGCGCTGCACGACCCTGGCCGATCAGCGCTTCAACCACACGGTGCGGAACCCGACCCCCCTCGCCCTCCCCGCCCTTGACCTGCCTGTTCCGCCTTACGCGCTTGGCGCGTGGTTGGGTGACGGGCACAGTGACGCCGCGAAGATCACTTCGGCGGACCCGGAGATCGTGCACCGCATCGAGCAGGAGGGTCTCGAAGCCCGCCGCTCCGGCTCATCGATCACCTACTCGCTGGGCTTCTCGGTGGAGCGCCCGCAGCCGCTGGAACGCTCATGCGTCGTCTGCGGCAAGGCGTTCGTACCCAAACTCGCCCACGTACGGACCTGTGGGAAGTCGTGCGGAGGCAGAGCGCGCAGCGTGTCGGCGCCGGTTCCCCCCACCACCTGCGCGGACTGTGGGGCCGAGTGCTTCCCGCCGTTCTCCGGGCCCCGGTGCTCGACGTGCACCAGGCGGCACGGAAGCCTGCTCGTGGTGCTCCGGGACTTGGGCGTTCTCGGCGACAAGCACATCCCGCAGGAGTATCTGCGGAGCTCTGTCGACCAGCGCCGGGCGCTGCTCGCCGGGCTTCTCGACACGGACGGGACGGTCACCAACACCGGATCGGTGCGGTTCGCGGTCACCAACCGGGCGCTGGCCGAGGGTTTCCGCGAGCTGCTGATGAGCCTCGGCTATCGCTGCGGGTTCGCGACCAAGCGGGTCAAGGGGCGCTCGGAGCAGTCGTCCACGGCCTACATCGTCAACTTCACCACCGGCGACGACGTGTTCGGGCTCGACCGCAAGCGACGCCTGCACCAGGAGCGGCGGCGGCCCGGCACCGCCCGGCTGACGCAGCGGGTCATCACCGACGCGCGCGAGGTCACGAGCGTCCCGGTCCGCTGCGTACAGGTGGACAACCCGGACCACATGTACCTGGCCACCCGCTCCATGGTGCCCACCCACAACAGCACGCTCGCGCTGGATTTCGCGCGGACGTGTTCCATTGCCAACAAGATGCCCAGCGTCATCTTCTCGCTCGAAATGGGGCGCAACGAGATCGCGATGCGGCTGCTGTCCGCCGAGGCGCGGGTGGCGCTGCATCACATGCGGTCGGGGACCATGACGGACGACGACTGGACGAAGGTGGCCCGGCGGATGTCGGACGTCACCGAGGCGCCGCTCTACATCGACGACTCGCCGAACCTGTCGATGATGGAGATCCGCGCCAAGTGCCGTCGCCTCAAGCAGCGCAACGACCTGCGCCTGGTCGTCATCGACTACCTCCAGCTCATGCAGTCGGGCGGCTCGCGCCGCCCCGAGAGCCGTCAGCAGGAGGTCTCGGACATGTCCCGTAACCTCAAGCTCCTCGCCAAGGAGCTCGAAGTCCCGGTCATCGCGCTCTCCCAGCTCAACCGTGGCCCCGAACAGCGCACCGACAAGAAGCCCATGGTCTCCGACCTGCGCGAATCCGGCTCCATCGAGCAGGACGCCGACATGGTGATCCTCCTCCACCGCGAAGACGCCTACGAAAAAGAGTCCCCCCGCGCGGGCGAGGCCGACCTGATCGTCGCCAAGCACCGTAACGGCCCCACCGCCACCATCACGGTCGCCTTCCAGGGCCACTACTCCCGCTTCGTGGACATGGCCCAGACCTGATCGAGGACGCCGGCAGGACGGCACGGCAGAAGACCGGGCGTGGGCGTCCACGACAGCGCGGTCGATGGAGTCGGCTGCTCCATGCTCGCTGCGGGTCGACCACCAAGGCTGTCCCGGTTGCGGGATACCATCCCTTTACACGCAGCATGCGACCGATCTCGGTCTCAGTGCCATCGAAGATGGCGGTCCATCCGGTCTGATTGAAGTATCGGAGTTGCATGGCGTCATGATCCCGAAGGTCCGGAGACCTGCTCGACCTCCGTGTCGTGGAAGCCGTGGTTATCAAGAAACCGGCAGGCCGGTGATGCTGATGACAAAGACCCGCGGACTGTGGAAGCGGACCCAGACATTCCTGTAGGGCTCACGGAGCTTGTGACCGACCGGCGGGCAGCCGGGCCAGCGTTGCCGCCACAGATCCGTCAGAAGCACCCGCACATCTCCATTCAGTGGAGCCGCGACTGGCTTCCCAAGCAGGGGAGGTCGCCGAGGAGGTGGGAGAGAGCGCGGTCAGTGGATTCGATGCTTTCTATGCTGGTGCCCACGTTCACTCGTTGGGGGACTCCGTTGCCGGTGGGATACCGCACCGCCAGCAGTCGTTCGCGTGGTCGTCCTGGCAGACGTAGCCGATGGCACCATCCACGCACCATTCGGCGGCCTCCTCGGACAGCAGATCGGGCCCGGCAAGGAGTAGCCGACGAAATTCCGTGGTGTCCGCAATGTCGGCCGGGCGGTTGGTGAACCACTCGTCGAACCAAGGCTTGTCCTGGTGCATGCGCCAGTGCGCATTCTCCCGGTCGTCGACAGCCGTAAGGAACCGATCGACGATGCGCCCCCAACTCGGAGCTCCGAACCAGCCGTTGTCGGACGCGCAGAAGGATTCGATCAGGGTTCGCAGGCCGAACTCCTTCTCGTGAAGGCAGTACCTTCGCCCCCATGAGATCGCCACCTGTGCCATCTCCGCGAGTTCTTCTCGCGGATCGACCTCGTGCGCCGGATCGTCAGCGTTGTGGCAGGCCAGCCCGAGCTCGAGCACGGACTGCCCTGTCGGTAGAACCCGAGACGGGTTGACGATCGCGAGACCGACAGCGATCCAGTCGACATGGTCGAACGACAGCATCGAGCGCACGAATCGGGTGGTTGCCACGTTGATCCGCATCATCGTGCCGTCGTGGAGCGGACTCATACCGGCATGCCAGTTCTCGACGGGTGTGTTGCGCCACACGGCGAGCGTGATGCGGGTGGCAGCGAGCCACAGCAGGGCGTCGTCGTCGAGGTGCCCGAACCGCTTGGCACACTCCTGGGCGCCGTAGGTGATCAACTCTTCCGGTTTCGGCCACCTGTGGCTGTCGGGCCCTTCAGGCGCGTACTCGTAGTCGTCGGCGTACTCGTCGAGGATCGCGCTCAACTCGGGTGCGCTGTAAGCCTCGCTGTACTCGGAGCCGTCCGGCCCCTCGACGGTGTACATGTCGTGGTCCCAGGAGACGTACACGTCGCCCCAGAGCACGACGTCATCGCACTCGCTGGCGTTGTCCGTCACAACCGGCCTGATGGTGATCGGGGCAGTACGCCCGTCGGTTCGCTCGCCGTCTTTCTCGGCGGCCCATGTGGTGATGATCCCGAGCGGCTTCGGAAGGAGAGGGCCGACCTCGGTGATGCTGAACGGCTCGTCGTCGTCATCGGTGCCGAACCGGCTGTTGACGAACGCGACTGCCTCGGAGGGCGTGCTGACGATGGACTGGGTACCACTCTGGTTGTCAACCACTCGCCACAACGCGCTGTTCTTCACGATGCTCTCCGATCGCGGTGAATGCACCCGGGGCGGGCGCGATGCACCGGGTCGCCCGATACTGACTCCGATTAGGTACTCAAAGGGGCCGGGCTGACAGGCTGCACTCGTGGCCCTCAACGATGCCTGGACGCCGGTTGGGCCCAACCACCCCCGAGCAGACCAGGGAAGCCGCCGTTTTCCGTGCTGGCGGTCTCGGGGCCGGCCCCGTCTCGCCGAACTCTAGGCGCAGGGTCTGACATTCGAACCGGGCCGCAGGTTCATGCGGTCGACAATGAGCGCATGGACGTCCCTGAGTTGCTCGAAGCCGCTTTTCTGTTGGTTCCGGAAGAGACCGCCACCGAGAATGACATCACGGTGCGAGACATCTGGGACTACCTCGTTCACGACGAGTGGGAGATCGCCCTAGGTCTGCTCGAGGAGTTTGGGGATGCTGGCTCGCTCCCTTTGGCTTTCTGGGAGAGGCTCGCCGAAGCGGCTGATCAGCCCCAATTGGAGCGGAGTGCAGCTTGGTGCCATTGGCGATGCTCCGAGCTTCGCAACGGCGTGATCAGGGCGGATTTGACGCTCCGCCCTGCCGCCGAGGCGCGACGCACGACGCCGATCTCCGGCGCGGGCGTTCTGCGACCCATGTGGGATATAGGTCTCCTCTCACCCACCGGCGGACATGCGGTCAGCATCGCTGGGTTCTGGGTTGAGAACATGCCCATGCTGGAGCCCGGCGGGCGAGCCACGGTTCGCCTTGTGCCCCTCACTCCCTCCCACTGGACGCACGTCCGGCCCGGCCAGCAGATCACCATGCACGAGGACCGAGCCGTGGCCGGCACCGCAGTCATCCTGGAGGTTTGCTGCCCTGCCACCGTCACGCCCGCGCGATGACATGAACGGCTTGCCGGTGCACGTATCTCCATACGTAGTGGTGCACTCAGACCGGGACGCAGACAAGTGGTGCAGTCTGCTGAACAGCCTGAGGAAATGACACCGCTCTGAGACAGCCGCCCGCCGACACGTCGTGAGACTGAAGGGGAACGTCCAGGTCGCAGCGTCGGCGCCTGACACCGAAAGTGAGAACCTACAGCCGTGTCCCCTGATCGGCCCTTGGGACAGATTTCACGGAACGGCAGATCAGTGTGTTCGCTCGATCGAGTGATGGGCGGTGGGGGTCCAAGACAGCGGGTGCGCACGCTCGACATTGGGAAATCGGAGGTCACTTGGTGCTGCGGTGCTGGTCAGCATGCGTCCGGAGCCAGTCGGTGAATCTCGGGGCACTGCGGAACGGAGTGACCGGGTGGTGGTAGATCTCGTTGTAGGTCAGGACCACTGGGTCAGGTCCGCTTCCTTGCAGGAAGTCGAAGCAGTACCCCTGGTGCATGAGGATCACTCTGTCCGTTGGCGCCAAGGTGACTGGGACCTTGTTCTCCGCCAACAGGTCCTCGGCGGCTTGGCGCAGGCCCAGAACCAGAGGGTGAAACACGTCGCTGCCCTGCAGGAATGTACCCACGCCACCGCCGACAAGTTCGAGGAACCGACGGTAGGCAGCGCCGATCGGTGCCGTCTGGTCGTACTCAATGGCCTCGATTTCCCCTGGGGACAGGCCGATAGGTGTGGAGGCACTGGCAGCACGCTGGTCGACGAGACTGGCCACCACCGCTTCGACGCGCTCCTCGGGACTCATGCGGGGCCACGCCCGGTCATCGATCAGCGGTGGCGGGACCTTCGACTGAACACCAGTCCCACTCCTCCTGCGGCGCTTTCGGGTCCATCTTTGGATGACCACACACCCCCATCTGCTCGGCACCGACCGACCGTTGGTGACACCGAAGTCGGGACTTTGGAAGCCACTTGAGGAAGTCTCATCGAACGTTTTGCGCGGCGTGACATCGCCGAGCAGTCGTCTTGGGCCTCTCCTCGGCTCAGGGCGGCCGCGCGATGGTGTTCCTCGCGCCAGAACTCCAGCGTGATCACCAGGCGGTCCTCTTCACGGAACAGGTAGGCCGTCACATTGTCGGTGGTGGGATCCCAGAGTAGGACCCGAAACCGGCCGCGCAGTTGGTAGTCGGCCTCGGACGCATCGTCCCCCGCACGCTGCGTGAGACGACGGTGCGTGGCTTCGGCGGACAAGTCGGCGAACGGCAGGCGACAACCTTCGCCAGACCGCAGCCATGCGGCGGCGTCCAGCACATCGCGGCGGAACTGGGGGACGTACGCCATGTTGTCGTCGCAGGTCAGCCACTTCCAGATGGCCTGAGGTCGACCCGGCGCAGTGGGCCTGGCTCGCCGATCTCTGCGGCGAACCTGAGTTTGTCTCCCAGAACCACGTTCATGCGGGTGACCGTCGCAGGTTCAGCCCGTCATGATCAACCGAATACTTCGCTGGGCCGGTCCGAGCGGCGGCCTCTGCAACTGGAGCCTCTGACCGTCCGTGAGCCTCTTCGTGAGCGGCGGTCGCCGGGGGCGGGGCCGATCATGGGGTGGGCGGGGTGTGGTGGTAGAGGGCTACCAGGACGCCGTGGACGGGCTCGGCTTCGGTGTTTTCGGGGGTCTCGTCGACGAGTCGGGTGAGGGTGTCGCCGAGGTGTTTCGCTTGGGCGGGGCTGAGGCGGAGGTGGCGGAGGGTCAGGTGGGGGGTGACGGGTGAGCGGTCCAGTTCGTGGGCGACGGCGGCGAACATCGCGGCGGTGCCTGCCGCTTGGGGTTCGGCGACGAGCATGCGGCGGGCCGTGCGCTGGTAGGAGTGCTCGGTACCGCCGCGGACCTGGCGGGTCTCGGCGATGTGGACGAGCCCGGCTTCGCGGAGCACTTTGAGGTGGTGGGCCACGTTGCCCTTCTTCGCGTCGAGCTGGGCCGCGAGCCCGCTGACGGTGGCGGGCCGCTGGCCCAGGGCGAAGAGCAACCGCTGGCGCAAGGGGTGGGAGAGCGCCGCGAACTGCTCGGGCGCGCTGATCTCCAGGACGTCCTCGGGAGGCGGCGGGTAGGTCGGCTGATCGGACATACCGAAAGTGTCTAAAGTCTTTGACGCTTTCGCAAGGACGGTGCTCTACTCCCTGCCATGACGATTCCGACGAACCTTCGCCCGGCCCCTGTCATCGACGAGACGGTCCGGCTGCTCACCGAGCACTACGTCTTCCCCGAGACGGCCGAGCAGCTCGCCGGCCTGCTGCGACGGCGTCTCGCCGAGGGCGCGTACGGCGTCGACGACGCCGAGGAGCTGGCCCGGCTGGTCACCGCGGACCTCCAGTCCGTCAACGGCGACCGGCACTTGAGGCTGAAGCACCACGCCGACCCGGTCTCTCCTGAGCAGGGGGCGGCCGGCCTGGCCGCCATGCGCCGGGACTTCGACACCTCGCTGGGCGGTGTGCCCCGGCTGGAGCTGCTCGACGGCGGCGTCGCCGTACTGGCGCTTGGACCGATGCTGTTCCCGCTGGAGTGGGCCGCGGAACCGCTGGGCGCCGCGCTCACCCTGGCCTCCCGTGCCCAGGCGCTGATCGTGGACCTTCGGGCCAACCGGGGCGGTGACCCGGACACGGTCGCCTTCGTGTGCAGCTACCTGCTGGACGAGCGCACCCACCTCAACACCATGTACTGGCGCGGCGATGAGCGCGGCGATGAGCGTGGCGGCGAGCGCAACGGCGAGCGCGGCGAGCAGTCCTGGAGCCTGCCGCACGTTCCCGGCGCCCGCTTCGGCGGCAGCGGGCCGGTGTACGTGCTGTCCAGCGAGAGCACCTTCTCGGCCGCCGAGGAGCTGGCCTACGACCTGCAACAGCTCGGCCGCGCCGTCGTCGTCGGCGAGCGCACCCGCGGCGGCGCGCACCCGTGCAACGGCTGGACCGTACACCCGCACCTGGAGGCCACCATCCCCGTGGGCCGCGCGGTCAACCCCGTCTCCGGCACGAATTGGGAGGGCACCGGTGTGCAGCCGGACGTCTCCTGCGCCGCCGCCGACGCCCTGGACCGTGCGCACGCGCTGGCCCTCGCGCGACTGGCGGGCTGAGCCCCTTCACGCGGGTGAGGTTCCCTCCACGCGGTCAGGCCGGTTGGAAGAACGCGAGAATTCTCCGGCCGGCGTCGGGCGACGTCAGGACGTCGTGGATGCGGGCGGACTCGCGGGCGGCGGCGCCGGTACGGGCGAACATCTCGCGTTCGTACTCCGCGCGGGCGCGGGGGACGTCCGCCGGGTGCGCGGCCAGGGTGAGGCCGAGGAGGGCGCCGTCGAGAAGGGCCATGTCGGCGCCCTCGCCGACCGGTGGCATCAGGTGGGCGGCGTCGCCGACGAGCGTGACGTCCGGTGCCGACGGCCAGGTCAGGCCGGTCGGGAGGGTGGTGATCGCCCGTGGCACGACGGTGTCGTCGCAGGCCGCGATCAGGGCGGTGAACCGCGGGTGCCAGCCGGGGAGCAGGTCGATCAGGCGCGCCCGGGCGGCGGCTGGATCGTCGAAGGGGATCCGGCTGGTGGCGAACCGGTCCTCGTCGGTGTTGTAGAAGCTCAGACCGATACGGACGCGGCCGTCTCCGTTGCGCTGCGCGGCCAGCGACAGTCCGCCGCCGAGCACCCAGTAGTCGCCGCGCCCGACCATGGCCGCGAGGTCGGGGTGCGTGCGGTCGATGTCGGGGATGCCGAGCTCGACGATGTTCTGGCCGATGTGCGCCGGGCGGGCGTCGGTGAGCAGGGGGCGGACCCGGGACTGCGCGCCGTCGAACGCGCCTTCGCCACCGGCCGCTTCCCCGCCCTGTCCACCGTGATCCACGACGCCGCCCACCTCGACGCCGACCACACCTTCCGCCTCGGCCTCGACTTCCTCCTCGACGGCATCGAGGCCCACATCTCGCGGTAGGGCTCAGCCCCGCTCACCGTCCCGCGAGGGGTCCTCGGCGGGAGGGGGTTGCTCCGGGGTCGGGGTCATTTCGAAGTGGACGGTCTTGCCTGTTCTGCGGTGGGCGAGGCGGTGGGCGAGGGGGACCAGGAAGCCGTGGAGGGTGCGGTATTTGGCGGCGAGGACCTGGGCGGCGTGGGCGGCTTCCTCGCCGTCGAGGCGGCGGAGGGTCGCGTGGACCGGGAGGCCGGTCGGTTTGCCGCGGCCGGTGCTGGGGGTGACCTGGGCGGCGGGGTTGTTGCGCAGGCGCCGCGTCTTGAGCGCGGTCTCGAAGCTGCGGATGTAGGCGTGGTCGCCCTCGACCGCGATGCTCACCGGGGAGGCGCCGGACCCGCCGTCCTTGCGGTACGTGGTGAGGAGCACGGTCTTCTGCCGGACGAAAGGCGCCAGTTCGGGGCGGGTCGCTCCGTACACCCTGCCGAACACGTGCCATGCGCGCATCGGGCTGTCGTCACTCATCGTCGTCCTCCAGTCGAACGAGATGGCCCACAGCATTCCGCCGGACGGCACCGGGCGCAACCGGTCGGCCCGCCCCGGCTCCGGCGCCCCGCGAGAGGGCACCGGAGCCGGAACGGAACCGGCTAGGTGGTCGTCCAGACGAACGTCACCGGTGCGGACGCCGCAGCCGAGGACGTACGGGCGGTGACCGTCACCGTGTACGTACCCCGCTCAGTGGCCGCGCCCGTGAACCGCCCCGCCGGGCTGAGCGAGATCGCCGGGGGAAGTCCGGTCGCCGAGAAGGCCGTGCCGCTCGGGGCCTTCTGGTCCAGCGCCCAGTCCACCGCCGTGTGCAGCGGGCTGCTCATGCCGTGCGGATTGGGCACCGCGTACGAGGCGTCGCCGCCCCCCACCCGCGCCGCGGCGGCGTTCACCTGTGTCGGCACGCTGAGCGTGCCGCTCAGCGGGAGATTCCGCGACGAGTCCCCCACCAGGATCTGGTAGCTGCCCGCCGCCGTCGTCCACCCGTTGGTGCCGGTGTTCCAGTACGCCAGGTCGTGCGCGGACACCGTGAAGGTCAGCGTCTGCGACTGGCCCGGATTGAGCGTGACCCGCTGATAGCCGCGGAGCTGGTGGACCGGCTCGCCGGTGGAGGCCGGGTCGCCCACGTAGAGCTGCGCGACCTCGGTACCCGCCCGCGTCCCGGTGTTGGTCACCGTCGCGCGCACGGTGGCGTTCCCGCCGGACAGCGCGCCGACCTGGAGCCCGGAGAAGGAGAAGGTGGTGTACGACAGGCCGAAGCCGAACGGATACAGCGGCTCGATGTTCTGCGCGTCGTACCACTTGTAACCGACCTTCAGCCCCTCGCTGTACTGCACCGTGCCGTTGGTCCCCGGCCACTGCGCCGGGGTGTGCGCGGGCACGTCCGCGAGAGACTTCGGGAAGGTGACGGGCAGCTTGCCCGACGGGTTGACGTCACCGAAGATCAGCGCCGCCATCGCCGTGCCGATCTGCTGGCCCGGATAGAAGCCCTCGAAGACGCCCGCGACCTGGTTCAGCCATGGCATGTTGATCGCCGAGCTGTTGTTGAGCACCACGATGGTGTGCGGATTGGCCGCCGCCACCTGGGCGATCATGTCGTTCTGGTTGGTCTGGGCGTTGCCGACCGGCGGCAGGTCGAGCGTGGTGGTGTCGTGCTCCTCGTTGCCGTAATTGTCGCTGGCGAAGACGATCGCGACATCGGAGGAACGGGCCAGCGTGACCGCCGACGCGAGATTCGACGCGTCGTTGTACTGCACGGTGGTGCCGGTGCCCGCGACCCGGTTCTGGATGCCGGTGATCGGCCAGACCGTGCCAGAACTGGTCACCGTCGCACTGCCGCCGCCGATGGACTGCACGCCCGCGCCGCCGTCCCAGCCGATCACCGCGATCGAGTGGGTGGTGGCGGTGGACAGGGGCAGGATGCCGTTGTTCTTGAGCAGTACGGTGCCCTCCTCCGCGCCCTGGAGCGCGGTCGCCACATGCGCCGGGGTGGTGACGACGGCGTCCCGCGAACCGCTGGGCGCCTTGTCGAAGAGACCGAAGGCGAAGAACTGCGTCAGCAGCCTGCTCACCATCGTGTCCAGCGTGGCCTGGCTGACCGTCCCGTTGGCGACCGCCTGCGCGAGGAAGTCCGCGTAGAAGTAGCCGTTCGGCATCTCCACCGTCAGACCGGCGTTGGCGGACTCGACCGTGGAGTGCGCACCGCCCCAGTCGCTGGTGATGAAGCCGCCGAAGCCCGCCTGCTGGTAGAGCCCGACGTTCATCAGCGCCGGATTCTGGCAGGCCGGTACGGAGTTGACGACGCTGTACGCGCACATCGCCGCCGCCGGCGAGCCCTGCTGCACCGCGGCCTGGAACGCGGGCAGATACAGCTCCTGCATGGTCCGGTTGTCGACGACGACCGTCCCCGCCGGATTCTCGATGTTGTAGACGGCCACGTGCTTCATCTCGGCCATCACACCCTGGCTCTGGATGCCCCGGATGTCGGCCGCCGCCAGCCGCCCGTTGAGGTACGGGTCCTCGCTGAACGTCTCGAAGGCCCGGCCCCAGCGCGGGTCGCGCACGATGTTCAGCGTCGGGCCGAGCGCCACCTGCACACCCTTGCCGGCGAACTCCGCGCCGATCGCCGCGCCGTACTGCTGCTCCAGCGCGTCGTCCCACGTCGCCGCGGACGCGTTCGCCGACGGCATCTGCGTGACGCCGCCGAGGCCGTCACCGACACCGTGCGGCCCGTCCTGGAGGCCGATGTTCGGGATGCACAGCGACGGTACGCCGGTGATGTTGCCGATGTACGGCGTCGCGTTGTTGTTGCCGTGCAGGATCGAGATCTTCTGCGCGTTGGTCATCTGCGCCATGACCTGCTGGACGCGGGTGGCCACCGGAGCCGTGGAACCGACCCACGGGCAGTTGCCGTTGCCCCCGCTCGGCGGCGAGGAGGTCGTACTGCCACCGGGCGTCAGGATCGTGAACTCCCACAGCGAGTAGCCGTACTGCGTCGCCCGCTGCGTGCCGTACATCCGCACATAGCGGCCGGTCGCGTTGAACGACAGATTCTCGGTGCCACCGGCCCCGGTCGTCGTGGAGTACGCGTTGTTCCACGTGGAACCATCGGTGGAGACCTGGATCTGATACGCCTTCGCGTACGCCGCCTCCCACGTCAACTGCGCGCCGCACAGTGTCTGCGACGAGCCGAGGTCGACCTGGACCCACTGCGGGTCGGAGGCCGCGCTGGACCAGCGGGTGCCCGCGTTGCCGTCGAAGGCGGCGGAGGCGGGGGTCCCGGCGTTCTCGGTCGAGGACGCGGTGGCGGGCCTGCCGAGCGCGGCGGTCGTGGTGCCGCAGGTCGCCGGGGGCGTACCGCCGCCGGAACCGCCGTAGACCTGGAACTCCCAGAGCGAGTAACCCCATTGGGTGGCGCGCTGGGTGCCGTACATCCGCACGTAGCGGCCGGTGCCGGTGACGCTGAGCGTCTGGATGCCGCCGGTGCCGGTGGTGGTCGAGTAGACGTCGGTCCAGGCGGTCGCGTTGTCCGAGACCTGGATCTTGAAGGCTTTGCCGTACGCCGTCTCCCAGTTGAGGACGACCTGTGTGATCGGCTGCGACGAGCCCAGGTCGACCTGGAGCCACTGCGGATCGGACGCGGCGCTGGACCAGCGGGTACCGGTGTCACCGTCCACGGCGGCGCTCGCGGCGAACGCGTCCTGGACGGATGACGCGGTCGCCGGCTTGCCCTGCGAGAGCAGGGTCGGCGTCGCCGCGTGTGAGGAGGTGGGCGCCAGGGACAGATACGCCGAGGCGATCAGCACCAGCGCCATCAGCAGGACGCCCTGCGGTGACCGGGTGAGACGGAACCGGAAACGTTTACGGTGCGCGGAGAGCCCTCGTGGGGTGACCCTCATGTGTGCTCCTACGTGTCTACGTGTCGGATGACGGCTCGCGGAAGCCCGCGAGCACGGGCGCGAGAGGGTGAGGAACCGACAACGAGGGCACGTACCGCCGTCCGTGCGGAGATCCACGCGCGGCGAGCGTGCGGCCACGCACGTGACAAGCACGTGACAAGCACGCGGCAACCGTGCGGCGATGTGCGCCGCGTACGCGCGAGCCTCCGGTTGGGGGGTGGACGTCGGTGGTGCCCTGCTGCGGTGTGCGGCACCGACCCCGGTCTCGCGGCCACGATCGGCGTTCGTGCGCGGTGCGGCTGTGCGGAGGTGCGGTCGTACGCGTGCGGTCGTACGGCGGTGCGGTCGTACGCGTGCGGCGGTGCGGCGGCCCGAGGGCGCTGTCCCGCCGCCTCGCCGGACGGCTGTGAGAGCGCTCTCTGGCCGACGTGATGTCTACGCCTGGCGAAAACCGCTGTCAAGGTTCCGCGCAGCCGTGACCGGACGGCGCCGCTTTCTTCAACCGGGCCCAACGCGGGCCGGGGGCAAGGGGGTTGCGAAGTACCACCGTGGCGGGCACGGCCGGGCGCGGCGGCGCGTGGGATCGTAAGAGGATGGACGACAACGACGACGTCGGTGGTGGCGTGAGCGGAGACGGCCGGGACGGCGACGGGAGCGGGGCGGCCGGCGGCGACAAGGGCGGGATCGGCGGCGGCGGCCGGTTCAAGGTCGAGCTGGAGGGCGTACCGGAAACGCTGCTGTGGAATCTGTACAACCGGGCCGCCGAGGCCCGGCGGCCGGGGGCGCGGCTGCTGGACGACCCTCTCGCGGTGGAGCTGGTCGACCGTATCGACTACCCCTTCGAGCGGTTCGGCGGCTCGGGCATGGCGCAGTGGCACGCGCTGCGGGTGCGGTGCCTGGACGACGAGGTACGGCGGTTCGTCGCCGAACACCCCGACGGCACGGTGGTGGCGCTCGGCGAGGGCCTCGAAACGCAGTTCTGGCGGGTGGACAACGGCCGGGTGCGCTGGCTGACGGTGGACCTGCCGGAAACGGTCGAGGTCCGCGACGCTCTGCTTCCGGACGATCCGCCACGGCGCCGTTCGCTGGCCCGCTCGGCGCTGGACCTGGGCTGGATGGACGAGGTCGACGACTCCGAGGGCGTACTGGTCACCGCCCAGGGCCTGTTGATGTATCTGCCGCCGTCCGAGGTGAAACGGCTGATCGCCGCCTGCGCGGAGCGTTTCCCCGGCGGTTGGATGCTCTTCGACGCCCTCCCCCGGGGGATGGTCGCCCGCAGCCAGGCCCAGGCCGACGACCGGGCCCACGCGGACGCCCAAGCGCGGGCCGAGGCGCGCATGGACACGGACGCGGGCGGGACGGCGCCGGAGGCGGGGACGGACGCGGGGAGGGACGCGGGCGTGAGCGCGCCGCGCCCCGGCTACCGCGCGCCGCGCTGGCTGTGGGGCATGGACGGCAAGGAGTACCGCAAGGTCGCGACCGCCTCGCCGCGCATCGCCGAGGTCCGCAGCCTGCGCCTGCCGCGCGGTCGCGGCCCGTACGTCATCGCGCCCGTCTCGCATCTGATCCCGCTGCTGCGCGGGATGCGGATGTCAATTGTGTCGCTCCGCTTCGGCACCGCCGATTACCGTAACGGCGACCGTCCGTAGGGGAGTCCAGGTCGGCCGGGCGCACGGATCCGGCCACCAGGCCCGCCCCGGACCCCCGTATCGAGAGAAGAGGCGCGCGCCGAGTGACGACCGATTCCCAGCACCCACCGCAGTCCCCCGACCGGCCCCGGCCCGCGGCCCCCGCCCCGTACGCGCTGCCGACGCCCGGCCCCGCGCCCGCCGCGCCGGACGGCGAACTGCTGCCCGCCACCCGCCGCGCCCTGCTGCGCCGGATCGCGGTCGGCCAGGCCGAGGGCCGTACGCCGTCGATCGTCGGCGCGGTCGTACGGGACGGGCGGATGGTCTGGTTCGGCTCGCGCAGCATGATCGACGGGCACGCGCCGGACGCCGACACGCAGTACCGGATCGGCTCGATCACGAAGACGTTCACGGCGGTGCTGGTGATGCGGCTGCGCGACGAGGGGCTGCTGGAGCTGACCGATCCGCTGGCGCGGCACCTGCCGGACCTGCCGGACCTCACGGAGGACGTGGCCGGTCTGACGATCGGCCAACTCGTCACCCACACCTCCGGTCTGGCCTCGGAGACGCCGGGCCCCTGGTGGGAGCGGACCCCCGGCGACCTGCGGCCGGAACTGGCCGACGTCCTCGGCCCCGCCCCCGTCAAACACCCGGCCGGACGGCGCTACCACTACTCCAACCCCGGATTCGCGCTGCTCGGCGCCCTGGTGGAGGCCAAACGCGGCGTGCCGTGGGCCGAGGCCCTGAAGGCCGAAGTGCTCGACCCGCTGGGCATGCCGCGTACGACGGCGCTTCCGCAGGCCCCGGCCGCCGGGGGCTTCGCCGTGCACCCGTGGGCGGACGTGATGCGGCCCGAGGTCGTACAGGACACCGGACTGATGGCGCCCGCGGGCCAACTGTGGTCGACGGCCGAGGACCTGGCGCGCTGGGCGGGCTTCCTCGCGGCCGGGCACCCGGACGTGCTGGCCGCGGCGACACTGGCCGAGATGCGCGCGCCCGCCGCGCCGCCGCCGGACGCGGCCGACCCCGACTCGGGTTACGGCCTCGGCCTCCAGCTCACCCGGCACGGCGACCGCCCGCTCGCCGGTCATACGGGCTCGATGCCGGGCTTCCTGGCCACCGTGTGGGTGAGCGTCGCGGACGGCGTGGGCGCCCTCGCGATGGCCAACTCCACCTCGGGGCCCGCGATCGGCACCATCGCCGCCGACCTGCTGGCGATCACCGCCGACGCCGAGCCCGGCCTGCCCGCGCCCTGGCGGCCCGCCGACGCGCTCGACCCGGCGCTGCTCGACCTGGCAGGCCCTTGGTACTGGGGCACGTCCGGCTACAGCCTGCGCGTCCAGGCCTCCGGCGACCTCGCGCTCGCGCCGCTGACCGGCCAGGGCCGCGGCGCGCGCTTCCGCGCGGAATCCGACGGCACCTGGACCGGTCTCGAGGGGTACTACGCGGGCGAGACGCTGCGGCCGGTGCGGCGCGCTGACGGCTCGGTCGGCCATCTCGACCTGGGGTCCTTCGTGTTCACACGCGTGCCGTACGACCCTTCGGCGCCGCTGCCGGGCGGCCCTGGCCCTGGTCCCGGCCCTGGTCCCGGCCCTGGCTCCGGTTCCGGGCAGGGGAACTGGCCGGTGCGCTGAGGCCGTCGTCCTCGGGAGTGCGGTCGGCGCCGTCCTGCGTGCTGTCCTGAGTGCCGTTCCGCGTGCCGTCCTGCGTGCTGTCCTTCGAGCCGTCCGAGGACGGGGGCCTGAGCAGGACGGCGGCGACCGCGGCGCCGAGGACCAGCAGTCCGGCGGCGACGACGAAGGCCAGGTGGTAGCCGCTGGTCAGGGCGGCCGGTACGGAGTGGCCCGCGGCGAGCCTCCGGTCGGTGCGGGCGGCGGCCAGGGCGGCGAGTACGGAGAGGCCGAGCGCGCCGCCGATCTGCTGGGCGGTGTTGAAGACGCCGGACAGCAGTCCGGAGTCGGCGGGGGTCGCCTCCGACATGCCCAGCGTCATCAGGGAGGGCATGGCCAGGCCGAAGCCGACACCGAAGACCAGGATCGCCGGGAGGATGTCGGCGGGGTACGAGGCGTGCGCGGAGGGGGCCCTCGCCAGGATGAGGAAGCCGCCCGCGAAGAGGAGCAGACCGGGCAGCAGGACGGCGCGCTGGCCGAAGCGGGCGCCGAGCCGGGCGGACAGCAGCAGGGACATCACGCCGATCATCGCGCCGGTCGGCGCCAGCGCGAGCCCGATCCGCACCGGGCCGTAGCCGAGCACCTGCTGGAGATAGAGGCTGGTCATGAACTGGAAGCCGAAGCCGCCCGCGACCATCAGCGCCAGCACCACGTTCGCGCCCGAGACGATCCGGGAGCGGAAGATCCGCAACGGCATCAACGGCTCGGCCGCCTTGGTCTGACGGATCAGGAACCCGGCCAGCAACAGGGCGGACAGCGCCGCGAGTCCTGCGGTGGCGGGGGACGTCCAGCCCCGGTCGGTGGTCCCGACGATGGTGTAGACGCCCAGCATCAGGGCGGCGGTGACCAGGACGGCACCCGGCGCGTCGACCCCGGGACGCGCGCTCCCAACGCGGGGCTCACGGGGCGCACCACGGGACTCGCGGGACTCACGGGGCTCGCGTACGGCGGCCGGGCGGTCGTCGGGCAGCAGTCGCAGGCTGAGCAGGGCGGCGGCCGAGCCCATGGGGAGGTTGACGAAGAAGATCCAGTGCCAGTTGATGGCCTGGGTGAGGACGCCGCCCACGAGCAGGCCGAGGACGCCGCCCGCAGACTGCACGAAGCTGTAGACGCCCATGGCGCGGGCCCGGCCGCGGGCGTCGGGGTAGAGCGCGATGACCATGCCGAGGCTGACGGCCGAGACCATCGCACCGGCCGCGCCCTGGACGAAGCGGGCCGCGATCAGCAGCCCCGCGGAGTCCGCGAACCCGCACAGCAGCGAGGCGACGGTGAACGCCGCCAGGCCGGTGACCAGGATTCTGCGGCGGCCGAACAGGTCGCCGAGGCGGCCGGCGAGCAGCAGCAGCCCGGCGAAGGCGATGAGGTACGCGTTGACCACCCAGGCGAGACTGGACTGCGAAAAGCCCAGGTCGCGTCGGATGGACGGCAGCGCCACATTCACGATCGTGCCGTCGAGGATGATCATCAGGGTGCCCGCGCTGAGCACCGCGAGAGCCGCGCCGCGCGACGATCCGGCGGCATGGGGACGGAGTGGCATGAGGTCGCCTCCTGGCGAAAGGGATACCAGGAGTGACCGTAGCAGATTGTTTTGTTGGAGACTATCTCTTACGGGCTTACCTTGCGGGTGCGTGCCCGGCGGTGGAGCGGCGCGGTGCGGCGCGGGTCGGCGCGGCGCGGGGGCGGACCGCCGCGGGGCGGGCTACTTGCGGGACTGGCGCGGTCGACGCACTCCCTGGCCGCCGTCCGGTGCGCCCGCGGGGGTCGCGAGATGGCCGTTGACCAGCCGGTTCAGCGCGGAGACAAAGGCGGTGCGCTCGCTCTCCGGCAGCGCGCCGAGCACGTCCTCGTGCACGTGGTCGACGATCTCCTGGCCCTCGGCCACGATCTTCTCGCCCGCCGGGGTCACCTTGATGATCCGTGCGCGCCGGTCGGTCGCCGACGGCACCCGCTCGGCCAGCCCCGCCCGCTCCAACTGGTCGACGGTGACCACCATCGTGGTCTTGTCCAGGTCGGACAGCTCGGCGAGCTGCGCCTGGGTCCGCTCGGCCTCCAGCGCGTGCGCCAGCACGCAGTGGGCGCGCGGCGACATGCCGATCTCCGCGAGCGCCGCCGACATCTGGGTGGTCAGTACGTGGGCGGTGTGCTGGAGCAGGTACGACATGTCGGCGGTCCGCGCCGACAGGGGGACGTGCGCTGCGGTGGTCACGGCCTCTGCGGTCGCTGCTTTCTCTGCGCTCATGCGTCGAGACTAGCAAAATAGGTCCGCTACGGGACGATCCCGTAGTGGACCTATCGCGAGCGGCGGATGGGACCCCGTGGAGACCTGGAGACACGGACTCCGGGGACGGCGCGGCGGATAGTACGCGAAACCGTTTCTTCAGTGGTGACGCTTCGCGCTATTCGTCCGGCGCCCTCACGCAGCGTGGCACGCTCACACGGCACCGCAGGCAGGCTGAGCGAAGGATCGACCACCGGGAGTTCGGGGCCACGTGATCATGGATGCCAAGACCACCGACCCGGCCTCACCGGCGTCTGCGCAGCCCAGGGGGCGGCGGCGCAAGATCGCGCAGCCCCGGCAGGAGCCCGCCGTACCCATGACGAGGCCCGCCGCCGCGCAGCGGCAGGAGCCCGGACCAGGGCCGGAGCCGCGCGTTTCGGCGACGACCGAGCCGTCCGCGTACACACCGGCGTCGATACCGGCGTCGGCGTTCACGGCCGCGCCAGCATCGGCACCGGTACCAACACCCGCACCCGCGTCCGCGCTCGTACCGCCCCCCGTACTGCGGATGCCCGTACCCGAGACGCCCGCGTCCCCGGTGGCCTCCCCGGCCGGGTCCCCGTCGCCCGACGCGCTCCTCATCCGCCGCACCATGGAGGAGATCGGGCCGGTCGCGGACCGGACGGTCTCGTACTTCTACGCGCTGCTCTTCATCCACCATCCCGAGCTGCGCGACCTGTTCCCCGCCGCGATGGACGCGCAGCGCGACCGGCTGGTCAAGGCGCTGCTGACGGCGGCCGAGCACATCGACGACCCGGCGGCGCTCGGCGACTACCTGTCGCACCTGGGCCGTGGGCACCGCAAGTACGGCACCCGCGCCGAGCACTACCCGGCGGTCGGCGAGGCGCTGCTCGGCGCGCTGGCCCGGTACGCGTCGGCGGTGTGGGGCCCGGAGACCGAGGCCGCGTGGGTCCGCGCGTACGCCGCGATCTCGCAGACGATGATCGACGCGGCGGCCGAGGACGAGCGGCACGCGCCGGCCTGGTGGCAGGCCGAGATCGTCAGCCACGAGCTGCGGACCCCCGACGTCGCGGTGGTCACCGTACGGCCCGACCAGCCGTACGCCTTCCTCGCCGGGCAGTACACGATGGTGGAGACCCCGTGGTGGCCGCGGATCTGGCGGAACTACTCCTTCGCCGCCGCGCCTGGCGACGACGGCCTGCTGACCTTCCACATTCGCGCGGTCCCGGCGGGCTGGGTCAGCAACGCGCTGGTCGGCAGGGCCCGCCCCGGTGACGTCGTACGGCTCGGACCGCCCTCCGGTTCGATGGTGGCCGACCACGGCTCGGACGACGGGATGCTCTGCCTCGGCGGCGGCACCGGCATAGCGCCGATCAAGGCGCTGGTGGAGGACGTCGCCCGGCACGGGCGGCGGCGCCGGGTCGAGGTCTTCTACGGCGCCCGCCGCACCAGCGACCTCTACGACCTCGACACGATGCTGCGCATGCAGCGCGAGCACTCCTGGCTGTCGGTCCGCACCGTCGTCGCCGACACCCCCAGCGACGCGCTGTCCGGGCCGTTGCCGGACGCCGTACGCGCGCACGGGCCGTGGGAGGCGTACGACGCGTATCTGTCGGGGCCGCCGGGGATGATCCGCAGCAGCGTGGACACGCTGGTGCGGATCGGGATGCCGTCGCACCGGATACGGCACGACCTCGTGCAGGAACTGGTCGCGGCAGGGGACTGACGCGACCTGCCGCCGGTCCCCTCACAGGTGTCAGCCGAGGTCGGGGCCGAGCAGGCCCAGCACCCCTTCGATGTTCGCGTCCAGGTAGTGCCGCAGGGTCAGCGGCACGATGTCGACCGAGGCCAGGCCCATGCGGCTGAAGGGCACGCGCACGATCTCGTACTCCCCGCAGGGCTCGTCGATCTCCGGGCCGTGCCGCTGGTCGAGGTCCATCGACTCCAGGCGGCAGGCGAAGAAGTACTGCACCTTCACGCCGTGCGAGCCGTCGTCCGCGATGTGCTCGACGGTGTCGACGAAGGCGGGCACCACATCGGTGACCTTGGCGCCCAGCTCCTCGTCGACCTCGCGGTGCATGGCCGCGACCACGCTCGCGTCGTCGTCCTCGACCCCGCCGCCCGGCGTGAGCCAGTACGGGGCGAGGCCGGGCTTGGTGCGCTTGATCAGCACGAGCCGGTCGCCGTCGAGGACGATGGCGCGGGCCGTGCGCTTCACCACCGGCCGGGTGGTGGGGCCGTCATGCGTGTCCGGGGGCATGGTGGACATCTGCCGCAGTGCGCGCGGCGGCAAACTTGCCGCACGGCACAATTCCCGGCGCCGCCCCGGCGAATCGGAGCGCACCCCTCCGCGGCCGTGCCACCGCCGTGGCGCCGTGCGCCCGCGCGCCCTCACCCGTACGAAGACGCGCCTCGGCGCGCGGACGACCACGCCTTCACCCGTACGAAGACGCGCCTCGGCACGCGGACGACCACGCCTTCACCGGTACGAAGACGCGGCTCGGCGCGCGGACGACCGCGCCCTCACACGTACGAAGACGCGCCTCGGCCCCCGGCGCCCGCGCTCACCCTTACGAAGACGCCGCTTCGTCCAGCGCGCGCAGCACATCGGCCACGATGTCCTCCGGGTCCTCGACGCCCACCGAGAAGCGGACGAAGCCGGGCGGTACGGCGTCGCCGCCCCACCGTCCCCGGCGCTCCGCGGTGCTCTCGACGCTGCCGAAGCTGGTGGCCTCTGAGGTGAGGCGCAGCGCGGCCAGGAAGCGTTCGGCGTGGGCGCGGTCGGGGAGGGTGAAGGAGACGACGCTACCGAAGCGCCGCATCTGGGTGGCGGCCACCGCGTGCGCGGGGTCGGACGGCAGGCCCGGGTGACGTACGTCCGTCACCTCGGCGCGGTTCAGCAGCTCACTCGCGAGGGTGAGCGCGTTCGCGGACTGTCGGTCCACGCGCAGGGCGAGCGTCGCCAGCGAACGGTGGGCGAGCCACGCCTCCATCGGCCCCGGAATGGCGCCGACCGTCTTGCGCCACTGCCTCACGCTCGCGTTCAGCCCGGCGTCGCGCGTGGTGACGTAGCCCATCAGCAGGTCACCGTGCCCGTTGAGCGCCTTGGTGCCGCTGGCCACGGAGAAGTCCGCGCCCAGGGCGAGCGGGCGCTGCCCGAGCGGTCCCGCGAGGGTGTTGTCGACGGCGACCAGCGCGCCCGCCGCGTGCGCGGCGTCCGACAGCCGGCGGATGTCGCACACGTCAAGGCCCGGATTCGACGGCGTCTCCAGCCACACCAGCCGCGCGCCCTCCAGCGCCGCGAGCTGCCCGTCGCCGACGGTCGGCGCGAGCCGTACCGTCACGCCGTACGACTCCAGGCGGTCCCGCAGCGAGCGCGTCGCCTGGTAGCTGTCGGACGGCAGCACCACGGTGTCGCCCGCCCGCACCTGGGAGAACAGCACCGCGGCGACCGCGCCCATGCCGGAGGCGAAGGCGAGCGTCGCGGCGGCCGGGTCGCCGGGGCACTCCAGCTCCGAGACGGCCGCCTCCAGCCGCTCCCAGGTCGGATTCTCGTCCCGGCCGTACGTGTACGGGCCGCTGGCCTCGCCCGGCAGGTGGTAGTGCGAGACGAAGACCGGGCCGGGGAGCGACGGTTCGTACGCGGTCGCCGGGGGCCGTCCCGCGTGCACGCTGCGGGTGCTGTCGCCTGCGGCCTCCGGCCGGGCGGCCTGATGCCGTTCGGCCGCCCGCTGTGCCGCTTCGTGTCCTGCGGCCCCCTGGTCGGTCCCCCGCTCGATCCCCTGTGCCGCCCCCTGCCCGGTCCCCTTCTCAGGGTGGTGACTGGTCACTCGTCGTCCGGAAGGACGACGGCCAGCGCCCAGGAGACGATGCTGATGATCAGACCGCCGAGCACCGCGGTCCAGAAGCCGTGGACGTGGAAGTCGAGGCTGAGTTTGTCGGCCAGCCAGGAGGTCAGGAGCAGCATCAGGGCGTTCACCACCAGGGTGATCAGCCCGAGGGTGAGGATGAACAGCGGGAAGGACAGAACCTTCACGACCGGCTTCACGAGCCAGTTGACGACGCCGAAGACCAGGGCGACGAGGATGAGGGTGAGGACCTTGTGCCAGGTGCTGTCACCGGTGAGCGTGATGTCCTTGAGCAGCCAGACAGCGACCGCGAGGGCACCGGCGTTCGCCAAGGTCTTGACGATGAAATTCTTCATGGTGTGATCGTCGCAGAACTGATCACGCAAGCAAGAGACCGGACAAGTACCGGACGGAGTCCGGACAAGGGGAGTACGCGATGAAGGTGTTCCGGCTGGACGACCTGGACGCGGAGCGGGCCGCCAACGAGGGGGCGTATCTCCGTTTCCTGCGCGAACGCACCATGTCGGCCGGGCTCTACGCGCTCAAGGCCGGGGAGAACGACCCCCAGCAGCCGCACGCCCAGGACGAGATCTACCTGGTGGTCAGCGGCCGGGCGGCGATCACCGTGGGGGAGGAGACGACCACCGTGGGTCGCGGCAGCGTCGTCTACGTACCGGCTGGGACCCCGCACCGCTTCCACCACATCACCGAGGACCTCAGGGTCATGGTGGTCTTCTCACCCCCGGAGCCCTAAGGGTGCGTTCAGGGTCGTATCCGGCCTCCTGGCCCTCCGCCGGAGACATCGGTGGCCCTACAGTCGAAGTATCGGCGGAACACCGCCAGGACCCGAGAAGGAGAAGGAGACCGAGGACATCATGGAGAAGCTGCTGAAGGGCCTGCCGTGGTGGGTGAAGTGGGTGGCCATCCCGGTCATCGCGCTGATCATCTTCGGCTCGCTGATCGCCAGCCTGGTGAGCATCGTCTTCGGACTGCTCTTCAAGGTGATCGTGTTCGTGGTCCTGGTCGGGGCGCTGGTGCTGGTCGTCAAGCGGGTCACCGGCGGCGGCGGTGGCTCCTCCGGGTCGGGGCGGGACTGGTAGGTCCGGCGGGGACGGTCGCGCCCTTGCCGCCGTTGTCGTCACCGTCCTTGCCGCCGCTCCTTTCGTGCCGGTCGGCGCTGACCACCAACGCCGCCAGGGCCGTGGTCAGCGGCACCGAGGCGACCAGGCCGATGCTGCCCACCAGGGTGCGGACGATCTCCTCCGCCACCAGTTCGCTGCTGGCCACCCGCAGGACGCCGCTGCGCGCGATCGAGAAGAGCAGCAGCAGCGGCAGCGCGGCGCCCGCGTACGCCATCACCAAGGTGTTGACCACCGAGGCGATGTGGTCGCGGCCGATCCGCATTCCGGCGCCGTAGAGTTTGCGCCAATTCGCGCCGGGATCGGCGTCCTTCAGCTCCCACACCGCCGAGGTCTGGGTGACGGTGACGTCGTCGAGCACGCCGAGCGAGCCGATGATGACGCCCGCGAGTAGGACGCCCTTGATCTCGATGCCGGGATAGAGGCTGTGGATCACGCCCGTCTCGTCCGAGGTGTTGCCGGTCAGCCGCGCCCAGTCGATGAAGACCGAGCCCAGGACGCCGATCAGCAGCAGTGAGCAGAGCGTGCCGAGGACGGCCACCGAGGTGCGGGCGTTGACGCCGTGGCACATGTACAGCGCGATGAGCATGATGGCGCTGCCGCCGACCACCGCCACCAGCAGCGGATTGTCGCCGCGGAGGATGGCCGGAAGGATGAAGAGGGTCAAGATCCCGAACGAGACGATCAGTGCGATCAGGGCCATCAGACCGCGCAGCCGTCCGACGACGATCACCGCGACCGCGAAGATCCCGGCGAGCAGCGCGAGCGGGAAGCCGCGGTCCACGTCGGTGACCGAATAGCGCAGCCCGGCGGGGGCGTTGGGCGCGTACGCGAGGACCACGCCCTGGCCCTTGGTGTAGCGGCGGGACTGGTCGGGGTGCACGATCTCGGTGAAGGTCGTCCCCTTGTCGGGCCCCGACTCGACCTCGATGGTGGCCTTCTGGCAGGTGTCGCTCGCGGCCGACGACGACTGCCCCGCGTTCTCCGCCTTGCAGGACACGTCGACCAGCCGCACCACCTTGCCCTGCCGGGTCTGCTGGTCGAAGCCGACGCCGCTGCGGGCGTGTTGGGGCGCGCCGCCGGGCCACAGCACGATCAGGCCGACGACGACGGCGGCGGCGAAGGGGACCAGGATCGCGGCGATGACTTTGCGCAGGTGCTGGGAGACCGGCGGCACGGGGCCGTGACCATGGCCATGACTGTGGCTGTGTCCGTGACTGTGCCCGTGGCTCGCGCCGGGGCCAGGGCCGTGGCCGGGTCCGGGGCCGGGACTTGGGCTCTGCGGGGGCTCTTCCACGGGCTGATCATCGCAAGATCCCTGGTGCCTGTCCTCGCCGAACGGCTACCGTGGGGGCACCTTTGCAAACGCGGGAGCTCGGAGCACCGGGCTGAGAGGGCGCTGAACCTGTTGCCGGCACGGCATGACCGCCGGGACGAACGCTGCGCCGACCGCTGAACCTGTTACCGGGTAATGCCGGCGTAGGGAGTGGGTCTCATGACCATGCAGGACGCACACACGCCTGGATCCGACGGGGACGAATCCGCCCGTACGGAGTCGGTCGCCTCGAACCGTACGGAGTCGGTCGCCTCGAATCACACGGAAGCGGACGGCTCGAACCGTACGGAGTCGGACGGCTCGAACCGTACCGAAGTGGACGGTCCCGTACGGGACATCGGCTGGCACAAGTCGTACGTCATCGGATCGCGGCCGGACCTGCGGGTGCCGGTCCGGCAGGTGCACCTCACCAATGGGAACGACGTGACGCTGTACGACACGTCGGGCCCGTACACCGATCCGTCCGTGGAGACGGACGTCCGGCGCGGGCTCGCCCCGCTCCGGGAGCACTGGATCATCGCGCGCGGCGACACCGAGGAGTACCCGGGACGACCGGTCCGCCCCGAGGACGACGGCCTCAAGCACACCTCGCCGCGCGGCGGACTCCGCAATCTCGACGCGGTCTTCCCCGGCCGGCCCCGGCTCCCCCGCCGGGGCCGTACCGGAACGCCGGTCACCCAACTCGCCTACGCCAGGCGGGGTGAGATCACGCCGGAGATGGAGTACGTCGCGCTGCGCGAGAACGTCCCGTCCGAGATCGTCCGGGACGAGATCGCCGCAGGGAGGGCCGTACTGCCCGCCAACATCAACCACCCGGAGATCGAGCCGATGATCATCGGCAAGCGGTTCCTGGTGAAGGTCAACGCCAACATCGGCAATTCGGCGGTCACTTCCTCCATCGAGGAGGAGGTCGACAAGATGACCTGGGCCACCCGCTGGGGCGCCGACACGGTCATGGACCTGTCGACCGGCCGCAACATCCACACCACCCGCGAGTGGGTGCTGCGCAATTCCCCCGTCCCCATCGGCACCGTCCCGCTCTACCAGGCGCTGGAGAAGGTCGACGGCCGCGCGGAGGAGCTGAGTTGGGACGTCTACCGTGACACCGTCATCGAACAGGCCGAGCAGGGCGTCGACTACATGACGGTGCACGCGGGCGTGCTGCTCCGCTACGTCCCGCTGACCGCCCGCCGCAAGACCGGCATCGTCTCGCGCGGCGGCTCGATCATGGCCGCGTGGTGCCTGGCGCACCACCAGGAGAGCTTCCTCTACACGCACTTCGAGGAGCTGTGCGAGATCCTGGCCGCGTACGACGTCACGTACTCGCTCGGCGACGGTCTGCGCCCCGGCTCCATCGCGGACGCCAACGACGAGGCGCAGTTCGCCGAACTGCGCACCCTCGGCGAGCTGAACACCATCGCCAAGCAGCACCAGGTGCAGACGATGATCGAGGGCCCCGGGCACGTGCCCATGCACAAGATCAAGGAGAACATCGACCTCCAGCAGGAGATCTGCGAAGAGGCCCCGTTCTACACGCTCGGCCCGCTCACCACCGACATCGCCCCCGCCTACGACCACATCACCTCCGGCATCGGCGCCGCGATGATCGCCTGGTGGGGCACCGCGATGCTCTGCTACGTCACCCCCAAGGAACACCTCGGGCTGCCCGACCGCGACGACGTCAAGACCGGCGTGATCACCTACAAGATCGCCGCCCACGCCGCCGACCTCGCCAAGGGCCACGAGGGCGCTCAGGCGTGGGACGACGCCCTCTCCGACGCGCGCTTCGAATTCCGCTGGGAAGACCAGTTCAACCTCGCCCTCGACCCCGCCACCGCTCGCGCCTTCCACGACGAGACGCTCCCCGCCGAGCCCGCCAAAACCGCCCACTTCTGCTCCATGTGCGGCCCGAAATTCTGCTCCATGAAAATCAGTAAAAGCATCACAGAGCGGTTCGCACCCGACCTGGCCTCATCGGCGTCCGACGCCGACATCGAGGCGGGCATGCTGGAGAAGTCCAAGGAGTTCGCAGCAGCGGGCAACCGCGTCTACCTCCCCCTGACCGACTGACCTCGACCGGTGGAGGCCCCGGTGCGATATACCGGGGCCCTCACCGGGTCGATGTGGTGTTGATCAGTCGTTGTCTTTGAGAACGGTCGCCAACTGACGGCCCTCCTTCGCTCCTCGCCGCATGAGTACCGCAGCGGTGGTGTGGAGTTCGTTCCATGAGTGCGGGCGGCCGATGTCGGAGGCGTCCGGGACGCTCGCCAGGGCCACAGTGGCGGCGCGCGCTGATTCGCCTGACGCGGCGAGAGCATGGGCGAGGCAGGTGCGATACCAGGTCTTGTCGCGCCGGAAGTCGTCCGGCAGGGCGCCGAGCCCGGCCGTGAGGTGGCCGACGGCCGACCGCCAGTCGTGGAGGTGCATGGCCGCCATGCCGCGTTGCAGGGTGAACCAGGTCTCGCCGTAGAAGTACATCCAGACCGGTTCGTCCTCCGGGCGCGCGGCCGCCCGGCTGATGATGTCCTGGGCTTCGTCCAGCAGTCGGTGGGCGTCGTCGGCTTCGCCGTTGAGGGCGTGCCCGCGAGCCGCCATTTGCGTGGCCATCCCCTGTACGCCGAGCGAGGTGCCAGGAGCCGACCAACGCGAGGCTTCGGCGAGCTTGACGCATCGCGTGCCGCGGCCCCTCGACCAGGCCATGTGGGCCTTCATATTGAGGGTCGTGGCCGCCATGTTGGCGTCTCCAGCTTCCAACGCCCATTCGTGGGAGCGGTCGTACCAGGCCAACGCCGTGGCCGCATCGTCCTGGTCCTGCGCCATCCACGCGAGGAACTGGGCGTGTTCGGCAGCGAGCCGTACGACACGGTCGGCCAGCGGGCCACGGGCGCCCGCGTACAAGTCGACGACTGTGCGCAGTTGGTGACGCATGACATCGACGAGCGGGCGTGATCCGATCTCGTCCTCGGCCCTGCGGTGTTCGGCCAGCAGTCGGTCGAGCCAGTCGAGCGTGGGCGCGTCCACCCGGCGCGAGGTGTCGACAACACTGGTGACCCGTACCAACAGGTCTTCGTCTGGTGCTATCCCGGGCAGGGCCAGGCCCGATACGGGTGCCTCGGGCGAATGCCGTTGTCTCATATGGGAGTTGAGGGCGGCGGGGATACCCAAGCCGTCCACGATGCGCTGGCGTACTTCGGTCGAGGTCACGCGGCGATTGCCGCGCTCGATGTCGGAGACATCGGGTTGGACGAGTCCGACGCGTGCGCCGAGCTTGGTCTGGCTCAGGCCGGTGAGCTTTCGGTACGTACGGAAGACGGCGCCCCAGTCCTCACCGGTGACCGCTGCCGCCAATTGCGGGTGGGACCACAGGATCCCGGGAGTATCCCCCATACCTCAAATATAGGACGACCCCATAGGGACGTGGGATGGGTTCAGCAGGCTATCGCCGCAAGGGTTTTGAGGGTGAGATCCGCGCGACCGGGTGAACGATCCGGTGGTGTGGCCGACCTGACGAGAGCGGGCTGACATGCGCGAGTTCATTCACCGCCATTGCGGACGTACGGGGGCTGTGCGGTGAGGACGGGAGTGCTGGAGGGGCGTCCTTCGGTCGCGGTGCATCGGTGGCGCCGCGACCCCCGCAATGTGGCCAAGGCGCGGCATGCGCTGCTGGGTCACATGGGCGAGTGGGGCATGACCGGACTGGCGGACACCGCCGTACTTGTCCTGTCGGAGTTGTTCACCAATGCCGTGCGGCACGCGCGCGGGCCGGCGGACCGGCTGGTCGAGACCCGGTACGAGCGGCTGACGGACGGCGCGCTGCGGATCGAGGTGCATGACGCCAACAGCGTCCGGCCCGAAGCCCGGGAGCCGTCCGTGGACGCCGAATCCGGGCGCGGCCTGGCCCTGGTCGACGTACTGACCGCCGGACGCTGGGGAGTGAGTGAACGCTTGGGCGTCGGGAAACTCGTCTGGGCCGTGTGCTCCGACGACACCGCTGGCGAGGTGCCCCGGTGAGCCTGCGAGAAGCATTGCGGTTACGGGCACGGGGACCGTCGTACGAGGTGGGCGACCCGTGCGAGGGCTGCGGCAGGGCCCTCGTGTTGTGCGTGCAGTGCGGTGAGGACGTGCGCTGTCCGAACTGCGTTCCGTACGAACGGCCCTCGGCACGGGACGAGGCCCTGCGCGCCACGGTTCGGCTGGTGCGGGACCGTCCCGAGGCGGGACTGCTGGCCGGGGCGCTGGCCTGTTTGCCGCCCGCCATGCTCGGCTGGGTCGGGATGACGTTCGTCGCACCCGGCCTGCTGCGCACCGGGGGCGCCCTGGCAGGGGCCGTCGCGTGCTGTGCCTTTCTCGCCATGGGCGCGACGGCGCGCGGGTTGCCGCTTGCCGGGGAGGTACCCACCTGCTGGATCAACCGCACGACAGCGCCGTACGACCGCTGGTCGTGGACCGGAGCCGGGGCGGTGGCGGTCCAGATCGTCCTGGTGTCCCTCGGCGTCGCGGCCGCCTGAGCCCGCCCCGATGCTGACGGCCACTTCGGGCAACGGCCACGCACTAGCCTGAAGCCGAAGGCCCCGGCGCGATATGTCGGGGCCCTCGGCTTGTGTACGGCCGCTTCCGCGCGTACGGGAGGCCGGCGGAGGCGGCTCCGGCCTTGTGGCGCAGCTTGCGGCGGCCCCGCCGGCGCTGCTCGGCGAACAGCACGAGGGGCGCCTCGGTGAGGACCTGTGGACGGGCTGTTGGGGGAAAAGGGGGGTGGGGGAGAATCGGGCGGGTCGGGTGGTGGGTGGGGAAGAGGGCAGGGGATGGGGCAGGCGAGGGGTGAGGGGCGGGATATCGAGTCCGCCGTCGTGATCTATACGGCGGTGGCGAACGGCGGTGGCGCTCCGTACGCGGGGCTGGCAGGGCTGGTGGGGCTGGACGAGGGGCGGCTGGAGTCGGGGCTGCGGACCTTGGAGGGCATGGGGCTGGTCCGGCTGGTGGAGGGGCGGGTCGAGACCGTCGACCCGGACGCCGCGCTGGCGGTGGCGATGGACACGTATCTGGGCACGGCCGCGGCGCAGTTGCGGAACGCGGCGGAGCTCAGTGAGACGACGCAGGCGCTGCTGACGGTGTTCCGGCCGGCGGCGGCGCGGCTCCAGGAGCAGGTGGTCGTCCAGAACTTCGAGGACCTGGAGACCAGGATGAGCGCGCTGGCCGACATCGACGCCACCGCGCGGGAGTCCGTGGACTCGCTGCACCCGGGCCCGATGCCGCAGGACATGGCGGTGCTGGAGCACTCCCTGGCCGGGGACGCGGCGATGGTACGGCGCGGGGTGCGGGTCCGCGCCCTGTACCCGCGCTCGCTGCTCCAGATCCCGAAGTACAGCAAGTATCTGAACGACCTGACCGACGTGGGCGTCGGCGTCCGGCTGATCGACCACGGCCCGCACGACCTGCTGGTGGTGGACCGGCACACCGTCGTCCTGCCGGGCGTCCCGCACGTACGGTCGTCGATGACGCTGGTGCGCGGCGCGGTGCTGGCCCGCTCGTACGTCTCGGTCTACGAGGACTACTGGCTGCGGGCGAAGCCGATGCCGCACATGGCGCGCGGCGGCCAAGGCACCCCCGCCCCCGCCCCCGACAGCGACGACGACACCGGCGCCGCCACGGACTTCACCGACCAGGAGCGGACCATCATCCGGCTGATGGCCAACGGCTACAGCGACGACCGCATCGCCAGGACGCTGGGCGTCGCCCGGCGCACCGTGCAGCGCGTGATGACCAAGCTGATGGAACGGCTCCAGGTCTCCAGCCGCTTCGAGGTCGGCATGAAGCTGGCCCGGCTGCTCGACCCGGACGACCTCTGACCGGCCGCACCGTACCCCCGCGGGCCGCACCGTACGGCCAGGGGCCGCCACCGTCCATCCACCGCACCGGGACGACCACCGCACGGGGACGACCACCGCACCCGCGCGACCACCCCACCGCGACGACCACCCCACCGTACTGGTGAACCACCCCACCACCCCACCACCGAAGTGTGTCGCACTTGGGACAGTGCCCGATGTGGACAAGGCGATTCCGGCGGCTCGCGAGCATCCCCGCTTAGCATGAGCGGGGGCGCGAAATCGCAGGCCGCGGACGCCGGGGTGACCCCTCACGCCCAAGGACGCGGCAGCCGAGAAGATCCGGGGGACAAGCCATGGACCGTCGTTCCGACGAGGACCCACCGCTGATCCAGGAGTTCCTGCGCGAGGCCCGCAGAAATTTCGCGGGCGAACCCGAGCCCATCACGGGCCACAACGGCTACCGCCCGCCGGGCCTGAGCCAGCACGCGGTGGCCCAGCGCCTGGGCATATCACCGCGTCTCTACCAGGATTGGGAGGGCTGCGGACGCCCCATCCCCGCCCACCGCCTCGACAGCCTCGCCAACGCGCTGCGGCTGGACTCGCGCAAGCGCGACGAGCTGTGGTTCATCGTCACCGGCGGCTACCCGCCGCGCGGCCCGGCGGAACCCGACCCCGAGGCCGTCACCGGCTGGACGTCGTACCTCCACGCGCTCCAGGTCCCCGCCCTCACCGTGGACGGCGCCTGGCGGATTCTGGAGACCAACCAGGCGTGGCGCCAGCTCTTCGAGCCCGCGGGCCAGCCGCCGCCCGCGAATCTGCTGCGCTTCGTGCTCTTCGCGCCGTACGCACGGCAGTTGTGCGCCGAGTGGCGGACCGGCTGGGCGACGGCGTTCCTGCGCCAGCTCCGGCTCCAGGCGCAGACCGCGCACCACCAGCCGCAGACCGGGCCCGACCAGGAGCTGCTCCGCGTCATCGCCGAACTGCGCGAGGACCCCGAACTGGCCCGGCTGTGGCAGGCGGAGAGCGAGTCCACCCGGGTCGCGCTGCACCACGACGGCCAGGTACGGCTGCTGCGGCCACCGGCCGGCGGTTACGTCCAGCGGGTCCGCATGCTCGTGTCGTCCCCGGCGCACGATCCCCGGCGCAGAGTGCTGATGTTCATGCCCGCCGTGACGGCGCCCGGCCTGGCGGGGCCCGCCGGGACAGCACCCGGTACGACGGCGTCCGCGACGACGGCGTCCGCGACGACGGCGCCCGGTACGGCGGGCCCCGCCGTCCCGACGCTGCGCAGGACCGGCCCCTACTCGGGCGTGTTGTCGGGGCCGCCGAAGTCCGGGCTGGTGAAGTCAGGACTGCTGTAGCGCGGACCGGAGAAGCGCGGTGCGGCGGGCGGCAGCGGCGCGGCCGGGTCGGGCGCCGGGCTGCTGAAGTCCGGGCGGGAGTAGCCGAGTCGCGGCATGCGGCTGAGGTCCTGCCCGGTGGCGGGGCCGGGCACCGGGCTCACCGCAGGGCCGCGCGGCGGCTCGTGGGCGGTGGTCGGGGCGAGCGCCGCGCCGGCCGCCGCGTCCTCCAGGAAGGGCAGCATCCCGCGCTCCAGCAGCGCCCGGTACCAGGCGTCGCGCGCGTCGGCGACCTCGGGCGGCAACGCGTCGGGCGAGTCGTGTATGGCGGAGGAGCCGTCGCGCAGCGCCGTGAGCAGCAGTCCGACCGCGCCGAGCAGTATCGACGCGGCGGTGACGGCGGCGAACAGCCAGCCCGCGGTGCGCAGCGGCGACGCGATGGCGGGTTCGGGGGCCATCGCGCGCAGCGCGTAACCGATCAGCAGGAAGATCACCGCGGCGGCGCCCGCGAGCAGCGGCGTCAGGACGGCGAGGACGGCGATCAGGCCCGCGCCGGAGCCCGCGCCCTCCGCGACGCCCATCGCCGCGTAGCCGAAGGACCGGTTGTCGCGGACGCGCGCCGACTCGCGGGCGGCCTCCCGCGACGCCTCCCGGACGCCGCGGTACGTCTCGTACTCGGCGGTCGCCGCGTCGCCGATGAGTTCGGCCGCGCCGAGCGCCAGGGTGCGCAACTGCTCGCTGTTCAGGGCGGAGTGACCGTCGGAGTGGTTCGCCCGCCGCGAGGCGGGGCGGCTCTCCTCCACGTCCCCGCCGTCCGGCCCGAGGGCCCGCTCACGGTCGGGTTCGTGATCCCGCAGGACCGTGCGCAGCGCCTCGTCCAGCGCGCGTTCAAAGTCCGGGCGGTCTTCGGTGAGCAGATGTGGAGCGCTGGTCATGTGCATCCCCCGATGCTCCGACTCCCCGAGCGCGGCCGGTGTTCCCTGAGGGGAACCGGCCCGGTCGGCCGAGTACGCGGAGAGCGGCGTGCCTACGGATACAGCGATGGTAGAGCGGGGAGGCGAGACCGTGACAGGGTGCAACCAGGAAATCTGACGGCGCGAAATGTGCCGGACACCGACACGCCACCCCAAAGACGCCGCGCGGGAAGCCCCGGCGCGCTCCCCGGCCGTACCTTCCGGAGCGGGCCCGACCGCGAAACGCCGGGCCGGCACGGCGAAGTGCCTGGCCCGCCGCGCGAAACGCCTGGCCCGCCGCGCGGAGCGCGACGGACCCGCTAACCCACCAGCGGCAGTTGGGCGACCAGCAGCCGTCCGTCCATCGTGACGCCGCCGTCCATCGCCACCGCCAGATTCTCCGCGTAGACCATCGGTCCGTTGACGGTGTGCACCCGCTCCTCGCCGTCGGCCGGATATTCGCCGCCGACCTCACCGAGCAGGTACGGGATCGGGCTGTGCCCGTGCACGACGCGGTTGCCGCCGTAGGTGCCGAGCAGTTCGCGGGCGGCCTGCGGCCCGCCGTCGCCGCGGAAGGCGAACCGCTTGGTGAGCTTGCGGAACAGGTCCCAGCACTCGTCGGCGTCGCCGCGCTGGAGCACGCCGGTGACCGTGTCGTTCATCTCCTCGACGCTGCTGCCGTAGTCCAGATACGCGGTGGTGTCGGAGTGCACCAACAGGTGGCCGTCGGTGACGTGGGCCGCGTCCAGCCGGGACATCCAGGTCAGATGGCGGTCCTCAAGACGGTCCATGTCGGTCGGCTGGCCGCCGTTGAGCCGCCAGGCGGCGAGGAAGGAGGCGGTGCCGCCCGTGGAGTTGACGGGGGTGTCGCCGAAGCGGTGCGCGCCGAGCAGCAGCAGTTCGTGATTGCCCATCAGGGCACGGCAGTAGCCGCCCGCCGCCGCGGCCTCCGCCGAGAGCTGCATGACCAGTTCGATGACGCCGATGCCGTCGGGGCCGCGGTCGGTGAAGTCGCCGAGGAACCACAGCCGGGCGCTGCCCGCCGCCCAGTGGCCCTCCTCGTCCACCAGGCCGCACTCGCCGAGCGCCGCCAGCAACTCGTCCAGATAGCCGTGCACATCGCCGACCACGTACAGCGGTCCCGGCCGGTCGCCCGCCGCGCCGTCCGCGGTGATCACCGGCAGGTCGTGGGCGGTCGGCGTGTAGTCCGCGGGGACCAGGGGCGCGTCGGGTCGCGTCGGCTCGTACGCGGCGGGCCGCTGTGCGGGCGGCGCGCTGTCGTACGCGGGCGGCGCCGGTGGTACGGCGGCGCGGGCCGGTTCGTACGCCGGTGCCACACCCGTCCCGTCGGTGGTCGCCGACGGCACGGACGGTACGGGCGCGGCGGCCGGGACCGCTGCCCCCGTGTCGGCCGGAGCCGGAGCCGAATCGACCAGCACGGGAGCCGGTTCCGTCGGAGCCGGAGCCGGCGCCGCGGCCCCGCCGTATCCGCCGGACGTCTCCCCGTAGCCGCCGCGCGGCTCGAATCCGACCGTCGGCTCAAACGCCGGAGCCGTGCCGAAACCGGCCGTCGGCTCGTGCCCGGACACGTACGCGGACGCCTCGGGACGCCAGCCTTCCGAAGTCCCGGGCTCGGGTCCCTGACCTGCCCCCTGAGTCATCGACCCCTCCACGATCGCGCCGCCATCCGCCCATCATAGGAATGACGCTGTCGCGTTGTGACATACCCAGGCACCTGGTTTTCGCAGGGCGCAGACAAACCATCCCTTAGCTCCCTCGTACGCCCGCACGATTCGTCTTCCGGCCGTCGGCGGGGGCTCGGTCACCCGTTCGGCCGATCACTCGCGGGGGTGCCCGGCAGAGCCGTCCGGCCGGACGGCCGCTCTTCCTCAGCCGCCTGCGGGCCCCCGCGGATGACTGACCGTCGTGCGGTGCGCACGCCGCTGCGAAGAGGTGCGGACGATCAACTCGGTCGGCATCACCTGCTGTACGGGATGCGCGCCGCCGACGCCCTCGATGGCGTCGATGAGCAACTGCACGACCGCCGTACCGATCCGCCGCGGCTTCAGCGACAGCGTGGTGATCGGCGGCTCGGTGCTGGCGTAGACGGTGCTCTCGCTACAGCAGACCAGCAGCAGGTCGTCGGGCACGCGCAGGCCGTAACGGCGGGCGGCGGCCAGCAGATCGGTGCCGTTGGGGTCGAAGAGCCCGTAGACGGCGTCGGGACGGTCGGGCCGCGCCAGTAAGCGGTCGGCGGCGACCGCGCCCGCCCGCGGGTCGTGCGCGGGATACGACTCGTAGACCGGCTCCTGGCCGACCCGCTCGCACCACTCCAGATACGCGGTGGTGGACAGCCGGGTGTACGTGTCGGTGGTGGTGCCGGTGAGCAGGCCGATCCGGCGGGCGCCCGCGGCGGCGAGGTGGTCGAGGATGCCGAGGACGGCGGCCTCGTGGTCGTTGTCGACCCAGGCGTGCACGGGCACGCTGCCCGCCGGGCGGCCGTCGCTGACCACCGGGACGCCCTGCCGGACCAGTTCGGCGACCAGCGGGTCGTGGTCGGAGGGGTCGATGACGACGGTGCCGTCCAGCGCCACGTTCCCCCACACGTCGTGCCGGGAGGAGGCGGGCAGGATGACCAGGGCGTAGCCGCGGGCCAGGGCGGCGGAGGTGGCGGCCCTGGCCATCTCCGCGAAGTACGCGAATTCGGTGAAGGTGAACGGTTCTTCGCCGTAGGTCGTCACGGTCAGGCCGATCAGGCCCGATCTGCCGGTGCGCAGTGTGCGGGCGGCGGCGGACGGGCGGTAGCCCAGCCGGTCGGCGACCTCGCGCACATGGCGGCGGGTGGCGTCGGGCAGTCGGCCCTTGCCGTTGAGTGCGTCGGAGACAGTCGTGATCGAGACTCCGGCGGCGGCGGCGACGTCCCTGATGCCCGCCCGCTCAAGCCGGCGTCCGATGGGCCGGCTCGCCTGGTGGTTCCCTGCTGCTGTCATGGCCTGCCGATATTAGGACGGCGCTGGTCCGGTCGGCGCCTGCCGCTTCTACCCCCAAGAAGATAGGTTTCTGCAAGATCGAACCCCGTATGCAAAGTGGAATATGCAGGCGGCAGGGCGTGCCTTGTGGGTGATACCGGCGCGGGTGCGGCCGATGCCCGTCCATTGGTCCACCGATAGGAGTGACGTCAACTCACTCCTACGAGGGACGCGGGGTGCTTTTTTTGGCCGCCTTCTCGCCTCCGGCGGCTCAGACCCGGTATCGACGCTTCTCTTCGACGGTCGCTCGTTCCTCGCTTCCTGCTCATCGTCGCTTTCGATACCGGCGCCGCCTTTGGCTCGCCGGCTACCGGCGAACCCACCTACGCAATCGCACCCCGGCGGCGCGACCTTTCGCGCAGGCGCACCCGGCGGCGGACCCCACCGCGTAGCGGCGCCGTAGGGGCGCGGCCCTTCGCGCAGGCGTGTTCGGCGGGGAACCGCCCCGCCCAGGCGCACCCCGGCGGGAGCCGTTCTGTGCGGCGGCGGGGGTGTGGGGTACCGCACCTCCACAGGGGGCGCGGGCACTCGTAGGGTGTGGCCATGACCCCCAAGCTGCGCGCGGAACTGGACGGCATCCCCACGTACAAGCCCGGGCGACCCCCGGCCGTGGACGAGAGCGGTGCCCAGGCCGGGCCCGCCTTCAAGCTGTCCTCCAACGAGAACCCGTACCCTCCGCTGCCCGGTGTGCTGGAGGCGGCCACCGCCGCCGCGGCCACGTTCAACCGCTATCCCGACCTGGCCTGCTCGGCGCTGACCGCCGAGCTGGCGGGACGTTTCGGCGTGCCCGAGGCGCACGTGGCGACCGGCACCGGCTCGGTCGGTGTGGCCCAGCAGTTGCTCCAGTCGACCTCGGGCCCCGGTGACGAGGTGATCTACGCCTGGCGGTCCTTCGAGGCGTATCCGATCATCACCCGGATCAGCGGCGCGCTGCCGGTGCAGGTGCCGCTGGACGCGGACGAGGTGCACGACCTGGACGCGATGGCGGCGGCGGTCACCGACCGTACACGGCTGATCTTCGTCTGCAATCCCAACAACCCGACCGGCACGGTGGTGCGCCGGGCCGAGCTGGAACGATTCCTCGACCGGGTGCCGTCCGACGTCCTGGTGGTGCTGGACGAGGCGTACCGCGAATTCATCACCGACCCCGATGTTCCCGATGGAATCGATCTGTACCGGGACCGTCCGAATGTGGCGGTGCTGCGGACCTTCTCCAAGGCGTACGGCCTGGCGGGCCTGCGGGTCGGCTTCGCGGTGGCGCACGAGCCGGTGGCGGCTGCGCTGCGCAAGACGGCGGTGCCCTTCGGCGTCAGCCAGCTCGCGCAGGACGCGGCGGTCGCCAGCCTGCGCGCGGAGCCGGCGCTGCTGGAGCGGGTCGCGGGCCTGGTCACCGAGCGGACCCGGGTGGTCGAGGCGCTGACCGCGCAGGGCTGGACGGTGCCCGAGACGCAGGCCAACTTCGTCTGGCTGCGGCTGGGGGAGCGCACCACGGACTTCGCGGCGGCGGCCGAGCGGGCCGGCACCACCGTCCGCCCCTTCGCGGGCGAGGGCGTACGGATCACCATCGGCGAGACCGAGGCCAACGATCTGCTGCTGCGGACCGCCGAAAGCTTCCGCAAGGAGCTGTGACGCGGCGGCGCGCCCGTCGGCACGATCCTCCGAAACCCACTCCCACCTGCACTTTCGCCCCTTGCGACCCCCCGGTTGCAGGGGGCGAACTGCTGTGCGTGATACTGAGCTTGTGAATGTATTCACGTTCACAAGCTGATCGGGTTGTAGGAGAAAAGGAGACGGATCGTGCAACTCGCAATGGGTCCACTGGACGTCGCCCGATGGCAGTTCGGCATCACGACCGTCTACCACTTCCTCTTCGTGCCGCTGACGATCTCGCTGTCCGCGCTCACGGCCGGACTCCAGACCGCGTGGGTGCGCAGCGGCAACGAGAAGTACCTGAAGGCCACCAAGTTCTGGGGCAAGCTCTTCCTGATCAACATCGCCATGGGCGTGGTGACGGGCATCGTCCAGGAGTTCCAGTTCGGCATGAACTGGTCGGACTACTCGCGCTTCGTCGGCGACATCTTCGGCGCCCCGCTCGCCTTCGAGGCGCTGATCGCCTTCTTCTTCGAGTCCACCTTCATCGGCCTGTGGATCTTCGGCTGGGACAAGCTGCCGAAGAAGATCCACCTCGCCTGCATCTGGATGGTCTCGATCGGGACGATCCTGTCCGCGTACTTCATCCTGGCCGCCAACTCCTGGATGCAGCACCCGGTCGGCTACCGTTACAACCCGACGACCAAGCGCGCAGAACTCACCGACTTCTGGGCGGTGCTCACCCAGGACACCGCGCTGGCGCAGTTCTTCCACACCATGTCCGCCGCCTTCCTCACCGGCGCCGCGTTCATGATCGGGATCGCCGCCTACCACCTGGCCCGCAAGCAGCACATCTCCGTGATGCGCTCCTCACTGCGGCTGGCCCTCGTCGTCGCCGTCGTCGCGGGCGCGCTCACCGCGATCAGCGGCGACACCCTCGGCAAGGTCATGTTCAAGCAGCAGCCGATGAAGATGGCCGCCGCCGAGGCGCTGTGGGACGGCCAGAAGGGCGCGCCCTTCTCGATCTTCGCGGTCGGCGACGTCAACAAGGGCCACAACAAGGTGGCCATAGACATTCCGAACCTGCTGTCCTTCCTGGCCACCGACAACTTCAACGCCTACGTGGGCGGCATCAACGACGTCAACAAGGAAGAGCAGGCGAAGTACGGCCCCGGCGACTACCGGCCGAACATCCCCGTCGCCTACTGGGGCTTCCGCTGGATGATCGGCTTCGGCGTCGTCTCGATCGGCGTCGGCGCGGCCGGCCTGTGGCTCACCCGCCGCAAGTTCTGGCTGGCGCCCGCGCACCGCACGGGCGACGACGAGGTCCCGCACCTGATGCTCACCAGGAACGGGCAGATCGGCCCCCGGCTCACGCGCTGGTACTGGTGGATCGCCCTGTGGACCATGGTCTTCCCGCTGATCGCCAACTCCTGGGGCTGGATCTTCACCGAGACCGGCCGCCAGCCCTGGGTGGTCTACGGCGTCCTGCGCACCCGCGACGCGGTCTCCCCCACGGTCTCCACCGGTGAGGTCTTCACCTCCCTGATCGTCTTCACCCTCCTCTACGCGGCCCTCGCCGTCGTCGAGGTGCGGCTGCTCCTGAAGTACGCCAAGGCGGGTCCGCCGGAGCTCACCGACGACGACCGCCGCTCCCCCACCCGCATCGGCGGCGACGACGACGGCGCGGACGCCGACCGCCCGATGGCCTTCTCGTACTGAGCGTCCGTACCGACTGATCCGTGCTGACTGATCCGTACCGACTGTTCCGTACTGACTGAGAGGAGTGCGACATGCATCTGCACGACGTCTGGTTCGTCCTCATCGCGGTCCTGTGGACCGGCTACTTCTTCCTTGAGGGCTTCGACTTCGGGATCGGCGTCCTGACCAAGCTGCTGGCCCGCGACCGTACCGAGAAGCGGGTCCTGATCAACACCATCGGCCCGGTCTGGGACGGCAACGAGGTGTGGCTGCTCACCGCGGGCGGCGCGACCTTCGCGGCCTTCCCCGACTGGTACGCCACCCTCTTCTCCGGCTTCTACCTGCCGCTGCTGATCATCCTGTTCTGCCTGATCGTGCGCGGCGTCGCCTTCGAGTACCGCGCCAAGCGCGACGACGAGCGCTGGCAGCGCAACTGGGAGAACGCGATCTTCTGGACCTCCCTGGTCCCGGCGCTGCTCTGGGGCGTCGCCTTCGCGAACATCGTGCGGGGTGTGAAGATCGACGCGAACAAGGAGTACGTCGGCAACTTCTGGGACCTGCTCAACGGGTACTCGATCCTCGGCGGACTCGTCACCCTGAGCCTCTTCACCTTCCACGGCGCCGTCTTCGCCTCGCTCAAGACCCTCGGCGACATCCGCGACCGCGCCCGCGCGCTGGCCACCCGCGTCGGCGTGCTCACCGCGCTCCTCGCGCTGGCCTTCCTGATCTGGACCCAGGCCGCGCACGGCGACGGCCGCAGCCTGCCCGCGCTGATCGTCGCCGTCGCCGCCCTGGTCGGGGCCCTCGGCGCCAATCTCGCGGGACGCGAGGGCTGGTCGTTCGCGCTGTCCGGCGTCACGGTCGCGGCGACCATCGCCATGTTCTTCCTGACGCTCTTCCCCGCCGTCATGCCGTCGTCGCTGAACGACGCCTGGAGCCTGACCGTCACCAACGCCTCCTCCACGCCGTACACGCTGCGGATCATGACGTGGTGCGCGGGCATCGCCACGCCCCTCGTCCTGCTCTACCAGGGCTGGACGTACTGGGTCTTCCGCAAGCGCATCGGCACCCAGCACATCGCGGGCGCGGCGACCGGTCACTGACGCGACTGATCGCTGAGGGCCGATCGCTGAGGGCCGATCACTGATAGCCGGTCACTGACAGCCGGTCACTGACAGCCGGTCACTGACCGAAGGGAGATGTTCCACGTGAAACCTGTCGATCCGCGACTGCTGCGGTACGCGCGTACGACCCGGGTCTTCCTCGCCGGGGCGGTGCTGCTCGGGCTGGCCGGGGCGGGGTTGATCATCGCCCAGGCGGTGCTGATCGCCGATGTGGTGGTCGGCGGGTTCCGGGACGGGGAGGGTGCCGGGGAGCTGCGCGGGACGCTCGCGTGGCTGGTGGCGGTCGCCGTCGGGCGCGCGCTGGTCGGCTGGCTCACCGAGCTGTGCGCGCACCGGGCGGGGGCCGCGGTGAAGTCGCAGCTGCGCGGGCAGTTGCTGGAGCGGGCCACCGCGCTCGGCCCCGGCTGGCTGACCGGGCGGCGCAGCGGTGAGCTGACCACGCTCGCCACCCGCGGGATCGACGCGCTGGACGACTACTTCTCGCGGTATCTGCCGCAGCTCGGCCTCGCGGTGGTCGTGCCCGCGGTCGTGCTGGCCCGGATCGTCACCGCCGACTGGATCTCGGCCGCCACCATCGCGGTGACGCTGCCGCTGATCCCGCTGTTCATGGTGCTGGTCGGCTGGGCGACCCGCGAGCGGATGGACCGGCAGTGGAAGCTGCTGGCCCGGCTGTCCGGGCACTTCCTCGACGTCGTCGCGGGGCTGCCCACGCTCAAGGTCTTCGGCCGGGCCAAGGCGCAGGCCGACAACATCCGCGCCATCACCGGCGAGTACCGGCGGGCCACGCTCAAGACGCTGCGGATCGCGTTCCTGTCCTCCTTCGTCCTCGAACTGCTCGCCACCATCTCCGTCGCGCTGGTCGCGGTCGGGATCGGCATGCGGCTCGTCCACGGCGAGCTGTCCCTGCGGACGGGCCTGCTGGTGCTGATCCTCGCGCCCGAGGCGTATCTGCCGCTGCGGCAGGTGGGCGCGCAGTACCACGCGGCAGCCGAGGGCCTGGCGGCGGCGGAGCAGGTCTTCGAGGTACTGGAGACCTCGCCGCGGACCGGGGCGGGTGCGGTACGGGGGCGGGCCGCCGCGCCGGATCCGCGGGGTGCCGCGATCACGGTCGAGGGGCTTGTCGTACGGGAGGGCGGGTCGCTGGCCGCGACGACGTTCACCCTCGCGCCGGGTGAGACGGTGGCCGTCACCGGGCCCAGCGGGGTGGGGAAGACGACCCTGCTCAACGCGCTGCTCGGCTTCGTTCCCGCCGCCGAGGGGCGGATTCTGGTCGGCGACACCGACCTCGCCGCGATCGACCCGGCCGACTGGCACCGCTGGATCGCCTGGGTCCCCCAGCACCCGCACCTGTTCGCCGGGACCGTCGCCGACAACGTACGGCTCGCCCGGCCCGACGCCGACGACGCCGCCGTACGTACCGCGCTCGCCGACGCCGACGCGCTCTCCTTCGTCTCCCCCGCCACCGTCCTCACCGAGGACGGCGCGAACCTCTCCGCGGGTCAGCGCCAGCGCATCGCCCTGGCCCGCGCCTTCCTCGCCGACCGCCCCCTGCTCCTCCTCGACGAGCCCACCGCCAACCTCGACGGTGCCACCGAGGCCGAGATCGTCACGACCCTCCACCGCCTCACCGCCACCCGCACCGTCCTCCTCATCGCCCACCGCCCCGCCCTCCTCCCCCTCGCCACCAAAGTCCTCCCCCTCCGCCCGCCCCGCATCTCCGCCGTCGACGGCGACCCGGTCGCGGCGGGGGACGGGGCGTCTGCGGGGACGGGTCTGGTGCCTGGGGGCACGGCCGTTACGGGGGTGTGGTCCGGGGGGGACGTCACCCCGTCCGAGCCCGCGCCTGTCGTGGCGGCGGCTCGCGCGGGCGACGGTGGCGGGGGGTCTGCGGGGACGGGTCTGGTGCCTGGCGGCGCGGCTGTCACGGGGGTGTGGTCCGGGGGGGACGTCACCCCGTCCGAGCCCGCGCCTGTCGTGGCGGCGGCTCGCGCGGCGGTGGTCTCTGCGGGGGGTGGCGAGCCGGGCGCGGCGCAAGCGGCTGTCGTGGCGGCCGAGCGGGCGGATGGCGGGGTTGTCCGGCGGGTGGGGCTGCGGGTGCGGCGGGCGGCTGTGGGGGTGTTGGGGCGGTCCGGGCCGGAGGTGCTGCGCGTTCGTGGTGGCGGCGCGCGGGGGCGGTTCGTGGGGGCCGTCGGGCTGGGGGCGGCGGCGTTGCTGTCGGCCGTGGGGCTCATGGCGACGTCGGGGTGGCTGATCAGCCGGGCGTCGCAGCAGCCGCCGGTGCTGTATCTGATGGTGGCCGTGACGGCGACGCGGGCGTTCGGGATCGGGCGGGCCGTGTTCCGTTACGGCGAGCGGCTGGTGGCGCACGACGCGGTGTTCCGGGCGCTGGCCGGGGTACGGGTGGCGGTGTTCCGGCGGCTGGAGCGGCTGGCGCCCGCGGGACTCGGCGGGACGCGCCGCGGTGACCTCCTCTCGCGCCTGGTCGCGGACGTGGACGCCGTCCAGGACCACTACCTGCGGTGGCTGCTGCCCGCGCTGACCGGCGGCCTCGTGTCCGTGGCGACCGCGGCCTTCACCGGCTGGCTGCTGCCCGCCGCCGGGCTGATCCTGGCCTGCGGGCTGCTCGCCGCCGGCGTGGCCGTCCCCGCGCTGTCGGCCGCCGTCGCCCGCCGTACCGAGGCGCGCCTCGCGCCCGCCAGGGGCGAACTGTCCGCCCGCGTCCTCGGCCTGTTCACCGGCACCGCCGAACTGACCGTGGCGGGCGCCCTCCCGCGCCGCCGCGCCGACGCCGCGCGCGCCGACCGTACGCTCACCCGGATCGCCGCCCGTTCGGCCGCCGCCACCGCGCTCGGCGCCGGACTGACCGCGCTGGTCAGCGGGGTGACGGTGACGGCGTGCGCGTACGTCGGCGTCCGGGCCGTCAGCGGCCACCACCTCCAGGGCGTCGCGCTGGCCGTGCTCGTCCTGACGCCGCTGGCCGCCTTCGAGGCCGTCGCCGGGATGCCGCTCGCGGCCCAGCAGCGGCAGCGGAGCCGGCGCTCGGCGGCGCGGGTGAGCGAGGTGCTGGACGCGCCGCTGCCCGTACGCGAGCCGGAGCGGCCCGCGACCCCGCCCGCGTCACCGTTCCCGTTGGTCGTACGGGAGGTGACGGCCCGCCACCCGGGCCAGGACGTACCGGCGCTGGACGGCGTCGGCCTCACCCTCACCGAGGGCCGCAGGATCGCGGTCGTCGGCGCCTCGGGCGCGGGCAAGACGACGCTCGCGCACGTACTGCTGCGGTTCCTGGACACCGAGTCGGGCACGTACACGCTGGCGGGGCAGGACGCGGCGGCCCTGGACGGCGACGACGTACGCCGCCTCGTCGGCCTGTGCGCCCAGGACGCGCACGTCTTCGACAGCACCGTCCGGGAGAATCTGCGGCTCGCCCGCCCCGGCGCGGACGACGGCGAACTGCGGGACGCGCTGGCCGCCGCCCGGCTGGACATCGCCCTGGACACCCTCGTCGGCGAACACGGTGCCCGGCTGTCCGGCGGCATGCGCCAGCGCCTCGCCCTGGCCCGCGCGCTGCTCGCCCGTTTCCCCGTCCTCGTCCTGGACGAGCCTGCGGAACACCTCGACCTGGCCACCGCCGACGCCCTGACCGCCGATCTGCTGGCCGCCACGCGCGGCCGTACGACGCTGCTGATCACCCACCGGCTGGCCGGTCTCGCGGGCGGCGCGGTCGACGAGATCGTGGTGCTGGAGCGGGGACGGGTCGTGCAGCGCGGCGGCTACGCGGAACTGGCGGCGGCCGAGGGGCCGTTCCGCCGCACCCTGGAGCGGGAACGGCTCGCGGACACGGCGCTGGCGGGGGCCACGGCCGCCGCGTCGGGCCCGCGTTCGCTCGTGGGCACGGGCACCGCCTGACTTTCCCGGACATACGCCACCAAATAACCTCGGCTCATGGCCTCAGACAGCGAGACGCCCGGCGAGATGCCGGCCGGGACGCCCGCGGAAGCGGGCACGGAGACGGCCGGGGCGGCCCCGAACGAGGACGCCCCGGCGCCCCCCGCGGCACCGTCCTCTCCCGGACGGACCCCGGGCGACGGGGAGACCCCCGAGCCGACCACCCTCAGCTTCCAGGGCATCGCCTCCCAGATCACCGTGCGGCTGCCGGAACTGCTGGAAGCGGTCGTCTCGGTCGGCACCGGCATCGAACTGCACACCACGCTGCGCCGCATCGTGGAGACGGCGGCCGAGCTGGCCGGGGCGCGTTACGCCGCGCTCGGCGTCCTCGACGCGGACGGCTCGGGGCTCGCGGACTTCATCACGTACGGGATCAACGAGGCCGACGCCGAGCGGATGGGCGCGCTGCCCGACGGCCACACCGGGCTGCTCGGCGAGCTGATCCGGCATCCGGTGCCGCTGCGGCTGGCCGACCTGTCGGACGACGCCCGCGCGGTGGGCCTGCCGCCCGGCCACCCGCCGATGAGCAGCTTCCTGGGCGTCCCGATCCGCGTCCACACCGAGATCTTCGGCAATCTCTACCTCACCGAGAAGCGCGGCGGCCGGCAGTTCACCGACGAGGACACCGCCATGCTGCGCATCCTCGCCATGGAGGCCGGGATCGCGATCGGCAACGCCCGGCAGTACGAGGCCACCCGGCAGCGCGAGCACTGGATCAGCGGCGCCGCCGCCGTCACCACGGCCCTGCTCACCGGGGACGGCACCAGCGACGCGCTCGACGTCGTCGCGGTGTGGGCCCGCAAGCTCGCCGAGTCCGCCGCCGCGCTGGTCATGCTGCCGAGCCTCGACGAGAACGGGGCCGGGGACGGCGGCCTCGAGGTCGTCGCGGCCTCCGCCGCCGAGCCGGCCGGCATGGTCGGCACCGTCATCCCGCCGCAGAATCCGATCGCGGCCCAACTCCTCAACGGCGAGGCCGTCTTCGTGGCGGACGCCGCCTCCGACCCGCGCACCACCACGCGGCTGGCGGAACGCTTCGGGCCGACCATGATGCTCCCGTTGCGGAGCAACGACCGTGTCATCGGCATCCTCGCGCTGCCGCGCGAGCCCGGCGGCCGTCCGTTCACCGAGGCCGAACGCGTACTGGCCACCCAGTTCGCCGCCCAGGCCGCGCTCGCCCTCGTCCTGGCCGATGTGCAGCGCGACCGCGAACGCCTCGCCGTCTACAAGGACCGCGACCGTATCGCCCGTGACCTGCACGACCTCGTCATCCAGCGGCTCTTCGCCACCGGCATGATGCTGGAGGGCGCGGGGCGCAGGGCCCGCACGCCCGAGGTGCGCGAGGGCATCGGCCACGCCGTCGACGAACTCGACGCCACCATCCAGGAGGTGCGCACCGCCGTCTACGCCCTCCAGCAGGCGCCCGACGACGCCCCCTCCGGACTGCGCGCCCGCGTCCTGCGCGAGGTCGGCACCGCCGCCGTACCGCTCGGTTTCCAGCCGTCCGTACGTTTCATCGGACCGGTCGACGCGCTGGTGGGCGAGCCCACCGCCAAGAACCTCGTCGCGGCGCTGCGTGAAGTCCTCTCCAACGCCTTCCGGCACGCCCGCGCCTCGCGCATCGACATCACCCTCGACGCCACCGCCACCCTTCCCGGCGGCGCCGACGCGGTCCGCCTGACCGCCACCGACGACGGCGTCGGCATCCCCCCGGCCGGCCGGCGCAGCGGCCTGCGCAATCTCTCCCGCCGCGCCCAATCGCTGGGCGGATCGAGCCATTTCGGGCCGGGCCCCGAGGGTGCGGGCACGACGGTGCGGTGGGAGGCGCCGCTGCGTACGGACTGACCGGGCGGAGCGGGTGCGGTGCGGTGCGACCAGCGCTCCCCGTACGGGCTAGGCGGTTCCGTCGCCGTGCCGGGCGGCGATGATCCGCTCGATGACGCGGGCGACCCCGTCGTCGTTGTTGGACTCGGTCCGGTGCGTGGTCGTGGCCAGGACGCGGGGATGGGCGTTCGCGACGGCGTACGACGTACCGGCCCATCCGAGCATCGCGAGGTCGTTCGGCATGTCGCCGAAGGCGACGACCTCGGCGGCGGACACCCCGCGCTCGGCGCAACATCGCGCCAGCGTCGTGGCCTTGCTGACGCCCTCGCCGCTGATCTCCAGCAGCGCGCTGTCGCTGGACCGGGTGATCTCGCCGTGCTGCCCCGCCACGCTCAGCCCGATGGCGAGGAATTCGTCCGGGTCGATGGACGGGTGCTTGGCGAGCAGCTTCAGCAGCGGCTGGCGCGCGTCGCGCACGGCGAGCAGTTCCTCGATCGGGGCCGTGGGGCCGAAGTCCGGCTCGATGACGCGGGGGTAGTCCGGCTCGCGGTAGAAGGTGTCGGCGCGTTCGACGGCGAAGGTCGTGCCGGGCACGGCGGCGCGCAGCGCGTGCGCGACGGCGAGGGCGTCGTCCTCCGGCAGCGGGAACGCCTCGATCAACTCGCCTTTGTGCAGGTCCCAGACGGAGGCGCCGTTGGCCAGGATGGCCATGCCGTGCCCCGCGAGGTGGGCCGCGACGGTGTCCATCCAGCGTGCGGGGCGCCCGGTGACGAAGAAGACCTCGATGCCCGCGGCCTCGGCGTCGGCGAGCGCCGCGACCGTACGCGGGGACACCGTCTTGTCGTCGCGCAGCAGCGTGCCGTCCAGGTCGGTGGCGATCAGCCGCGGCGGAGGGGCGGAGTAGGAGGCGGCGGACGACACGTCCGCTGATCGATGCTGCCCGCTGGGCTCATTGGCTGAGGTCACGGGCCCATCCTTGCGCATCCTTGCCCCGCCCGCACAAAGGTGCGGATACCCGCTCAGCCGAGCCCGTTTCGGCCGCGATTCCGGCTTGATCCCATCGCTCCCGGGGACGTCACAGGGGCGCGGGTCACGCGATCACGGCAGGGGTACGGGCTGACGGACTGGCAGCGGATACGGCTGACGGTACGACTGGCTGGTGCGGCCGCCGGCGCGGCTGCTGGTGCGACGAGGGTGAGCGCTGCGCTTGTGGGGCGCAGAAATCTGTGGGGTTGGTGCGGTGCTGGTCGTACAAGAAGCTTGTACAGAAGGGGAGTTCGTGCGGGGACTATGTCCCGGGAAGTTCCTGCGGGATCTCCGTGCGGGGACCACGTGCGGGGACTTCGTACGCGGTCCGGCTCAGCGGACGAGCACCGCTTCGTCCGCGGTGCTGGTCAGGGCGTGGTCCGCGAGGGCCGGACTGGCGGGGTACGGCAGGGCCTCGCCGGTGTCCGGGGCGATACTGCGGGCAGAGGGGGAGGAGCCGTGCGCCTCGGCCCTGATGCGCTGCTTCATCGTGGGCGGCAGCGAGCGGCTGCTCGGGCGCGGGGCCGGCAGCAGTGCGGCGCAGGACGGCGTCCTGGTCGGCGTCGGCGCGGTGCCCGGCGCGGCGCCCGTACCGTTCGCCACGGCGACGGCGGTGGCCGGAACGGCGGCGGCCTGGGCGGCGGCGGTGTGGACGCGGGCGGTGCGGGCCGGAGTGGCGAAGCCGAGCCCGGCGACGAGCTTGAGGAGCACGCCGACGAAGGCGCTCCAGAAGGCGGTGACGTTCTTGAAGACGTTCATGACCTCTCGATTCCTTGGTGCGGAAATCTGACTTCTCCGATCATGAGGAAGACGGCACGGAATCGTGGGAGCCGCACCCCGGATTCGCGGATATACACATAAACGCCACTCATTCGGACCAATGGGGTCCTGTGTCGCCCGGCGCCGACGGGGCCGCGGCCGGTCCTGAGGCGCTGGATAAGGTGGCGCCGTGTCCCCTCACGAGGAGTCGCCCCGGCGCGGCGAACAGGCCGAGGTCGCCGCGTTCCGCCAGGCCCTGGGCCTCGACGCCCTCATCGACGTGCACACCCACTTCATGCCCGAGCGCGTCATGGCCAAGGTGTGGGCGTACTTCGACGCGGCCGGTCCGCTCGTCGGCCGCGCCTGGCCGATCGCGTACCGCGAGGAGGAGCAGCGGCGTGTCGAGACCCTGCGCGGCTTCGGCGTCCGGGCCTTCACCTCGATGCTCTATCCGCACAAGCCCGGCATGGCGCGGTGGCTGAACGACTGGGCCGCCGACTTCGCCGCCCGCACCCCTGACTGCCTGCACACCGCGACGTTCTTCGCCGAGCCCAGCGCCGCCGACGACGTACGCCGCGCCCTCGCCCAGGGCGCGCGCGTCTTCAAGTGCCACCTCCAGGTCGGCGGCTACGACCCCAACGACCCGCTGCTCGACGAGGTCTGGGGCCTGCTCGCCGACACCGGCGTCCCCGTCGTCACCCACTGCGGCTCCGGCCCGGTCCCCGGCCCCTTCACCGGCCCCGCCCCCGTCGCCGCCCTGCTCGCCAGGCACCCGCGCCTGCGGCTCGTCGTCGCCCACCTGGGAATGCCGGAGTACGAGGACTTCCTCGGCCTCGCCGAACGGCACGAGCGGGTCCTGCTCGACACCACCATGGCCTTCACCGACTTCAGCGAGTCCGCCGCCCCCTTCCCGCCCGCGGCCCTGCCCCGCCTGTCCGCCCTCGCCGACCGCGTCCTGCTCGGCACGGACTTCCCCAACATCCCCTATCCCTACGCCCACGCCCTCCGCGCCCTGGAATCCACCGGCCTCGGCCCCGCCTGGCTCCGCGCCGTCTGCCACGACAACGCCGCCCGCCTCTTCGCCCTCCCGGCCCTCTCCTAGCGGGCGGAGTCGGGGTCGGGGTCCGGGGCGGGGTCCGGGCTCGGGTCTTGGGGGGTCAGCATTTGCAGGAGGAGGGTGCGGAGCTCGGCGTCGGGGAGGGCGGGGAGGTGGGTGAAGGCGCCGGAGCCGCGGGCCAGGACGACGCCGATGAAGGCGGCGGCGATGAGTTCGGCGCGCAGGGCGGGATCGAGGGTGCCATCGGCGAGCAGGCGCCGGTGGAGGGGGTCCACGACACGGCGGTGCAGCTCCGCGCGGGTGGCCTGCTGACCGGCCGGGTCCTCGTGGGGGCGGACGGCGACCTGGTAGACGGGGTTGGGGCCGTGGCGCCGGGTGCGGTCGAGGATGGTCGCCAGACGGTCGGGGTCGAGGAGGTCGACGATGTCGTCCGGGCCGTCGTTGGTGCGCAGCGTGGCGATGTAGAGCTGGGCCTTGCCGCCGAAGTAGCGGGCGATCATCGCCGGATCGACCCCGGCGCGGCTGCCGATGGCCCGCGCGGTGGTGCGGTCGTACCCGTGCTCGGCGAACAGCTCGCCCGCGGCCTTCAGCAGGCGTTCGCGGCTGCCCGCCGCGTCGCGCCGGTGCCGGTCCGCCCCGGCGGGCCGTTCGTCGGCCGGTGTCGTTCCACTCATTCCGCGGCCGTTCCGTCCAGTTCGTGGAGGTCGTCGTGTTCGCCGGGCCGCGCCGGCACTTGGGGGCGCGCCTGGGCCGCCACCGCGGGCCGTGCCGACGAGCCGGGCCGTGCCGACGAGCCGCGTCGGCGCCACGGAACCGTGCCTGTGCGTGCAGATGGCAGGCGTCAGATCGCCTCGACTGCGATGCGGGGACGGCAAAGTCGACGCAGGTCCTCCACATCGCTGGTCACGACCGTCACATCGCCGTGTTCTGCGTGTGCGGTAGCAGCCAGCATCGCGTCGATGGCGTACTTGTGCCCGTGAAGTCCCTCCGCGACCAGGAGCTTGCTCGCCGAGCGGGCGGTCTCCTCCGTGATCGGTCGCACCTTGGTGAGGGAGACCGCGAAGTCGAACGCCGCCTGGACGACCTTGGGATCGCGCGCCTCAACGAGAGTTGCCGCACTGGTCACGATCAGTAGATCGAGGGTACGAGCGACATCCAGCCACACCGTCATGTCACGGTGTCGCCGGGCCAGCTTGGACAGGGCTTCACTGTCCAGGACAAGAGTGCCGCTCACGCAGCGTCCGCTGGCGAGGCGTCGCCACGATGGGCTGTGTGGTGCGCCCGGATTCTCTCGGCGCGCGCTGCCACCTCGGCCTGGTCAACGGGACCGTGCTCGGCCTCGTACTCCGCGATGTACTCATCTACCGCCTCACGCTGAAGCTGACGCTGCACGGCTTCCTCGATGTATGAGGAAACGCCTTGCTTGCCTGCGCGCGAGCGAATCGCCTCCAGGGTCTCGGCGCGAAGAGAAACGCTGGTGACTCGGGTCTTGCCCGGGCGTGACGTGTCCACAGGAATAGTGTAATACATGTCCTGTTAACTCGCTGGCGATCCGCGCGCGGGAGGCTCATCCAACGGCTGGTGGTGGGATTACGAGCGGCACCCTGATGTGTGCTGTGTGAGTCACGTTCGGCCCCTTCATACAGGCCAGTTCGCAGAAGTGTCCTGAGTATGGGAGGCCGTACCTCAACCGGTCCAGTCACGGTACGCGTCGATCCCCTCCGCGCCCTCCTCGGCGCCGAGGACTGCCGTGGCGAAGGGCACATCGAGGTACTCCTCAAGCATGGTGAACAGGCCCCGCTGTCTGATCGTCCTCGTTGCAGGCGTCGACAGTCACTTCGTCGATCACGGCCGCGAGCTCGGCCTTGCCCGATGTGCTCACGGATCAACGCCAGTGGTCAACGGGGGTGGCGCCGGGCTGCTTCAGCACCTGCTCAGCCGGACGGCTGAGGTGGTCGGCAGTCCGCGTATCGTCGGCGGCAGGCGTCTGAGTGTGGTGATTCTGCCGATCTACCGCTGGGCCGCCGAGGGGCGGGAGGTGTGGCGGCGGGCCGAGGATCTGGGGTTCGGGACCGCCTATACGTATGACCATCTGTCGTGGCGGAGCTTCCGGGACAAGCCGTGGTACGGAGCGGTGCCGACGCTGACCGCTGCCGCCGCGGTCACCGGCCGGATGCGCCCGGGCACCCTGGTGACGTCGGTCAAGCCGCGTTCACGCGTCACGGGCTGACCTGCGGTTCTGCGGCTCAGAGGCCGATGAGCCCGATCCGCTTGCCGCACAGGCGGGCCATGTCGTCGATGTCCGACGTCAGGAGGACCACGGGCACGGCTTGCCGCAGGGCCGCTTCCGCGACGGTCGCGTCGATGGCGTACTTGTGCCCGTGCAGGCCGGCCGTCTTGAGTAGCTTCGCCGCTTCCTTGGCGGTCTGTTCGGTGACCGGCTCCACCTTGACCCGGGAGAGCGTCCACTGGAGCCGCGGCATGTTCACGCGAGTGTGGCTGATCTCCACGATGGTGTTCGCGCTGATGATCAGATCTGCGCCCATCTCGTGGAACACCTTCAGCAGGCCGAGGACTTTCCGGTCCTGGGCGACCCAGGCAGACAGGCCCTCGCTGTCCAGAACCACGGATTCGATGTACTGACTCACGCGGCGCTCGCGCCGCCTGCGGTCTCCGTCGCCCCCGTGATACGCGCACGGGCCTCGGCCAGTTCCTCTTCGCTGAAGGAGCCGTGCTCGTCTTCGTAGTTCCGCAGATCGGCCCCGAGCAGCTGGTGCCTGATCTGACGGGCGACTGCCTCGGCCACATAACCGGAGACGTTGTCCGTGAGCTTCTTCAGCTCTGCCACCTGCTCGGTCGGCAGCGTGACCGTGATCCTGGTCGTGTCAGCCATAAGGCGAGCATACCGCAGTATGCACGCCGTACGCCTTTCTCGGTCGCCGGGTGTGCAGTCTGTGAAGCTCCCGGCATGCGCTCAGCGCGGCCGGACGCGGAGCAGCTCATTGAGCCGGTCACCGATCACGGAGACGCCGGGGCGCGGCTCGCTCTCGTAGTACCAGGGTTTGCGTCGGCGCAGCAGGGCGTCGCCGTGCTCGCTCCAGGTGAAGCCGGGCTGCCGCAGGAGTCTGCGGAACACCGTGTCGACGTTCTGCGGGTGTGCGGCGGCCAGTCGGCGGATGGGCAGCGGCGTGATCGTCTCCTCGCGCAAGTATGTGCGGAGCAGGTCCTGATGGTGCTTGCGGCCCGCGAGGTCGGGGTTCGCGAACAGGTCGCGCAGCGACCCGTAGTCCGCGTAGAAGTTGAGCCCGTCGACCTGGTCGTAGATGACGCCCACGGTGTCCGAGTCCGCCAGTTCGGGCGGCAGCGTGAAGAGGGGCATGTCCGGGGCGGGCCGCCGCTTGCCTCGGGTGGGGCGGGGGCGTTGCCCGGCGGGGACCTGCTGCCGGTGGCGGTAGTAGGCGTTGATGCGGTCCTCGGTTTCTTCGGGCGCGAGGATCAGTTCGTCGCTACCGCAGAACTCGATGAATGCCGCCTGATCCTCCCGCATCGAGCGCCATCCCTGCTCGATCTTCGCGGGGTTGCGGAAGACCAGCTCAGGTCGGCTGGTGGCCAGTTCGAGGGCCGCACCGGCGATGTCCGGCGCGGCGGCCCGGGGGTAGGCGGACATCACGCCGGAGACGAGCCATGCGCCGGGTACCCCCGCCAGGGCGACCAGTCGGGCGCCGAGGAAACCACCTTTGGCGACGCTCCGGAAGGCCGACTGCCCGGCGTTGGTGTATGTCCGGTACTCGAGGTCGTCCAGCAGGTTGAGCAGGCGCAGGCACTCGCCGTCCTTGCCTCCTACCTCGAAGAGCCCTTCCACCGGATCGCGCCACGCCAGGACCATCTGCCGGTCGGCTTCGGACAGAGACGTTCGCCGAGCGACGAAGCGGTCGGCGACCGTGCTGCCGTCAGGCAGGCGGTACTGCAGCAGGAAGTGGTCGATGACGTTGACCGCGGTCGCCTCGTCCAACGAGCCGTGGGCGTCGGCGGCCTCCACCAGGAGCGGGTCGAGGAAACGCTCGAAGGCGCGGCCCTTCCCGAACGCGACGAGTTCTTCCTTCAGCTCGGCGCTGTGCCGCAGGGCATATGCGAGATCCGGGGCGGTGTTCATGTCGTGCTCCTACGTGCTTCGGCTCTCGTCCGGGTCCGCTTCCTCAGCTACCGGCCAAGCGCCGGTACGCCTCGACCCAGTGCGCCCCGTCCGGAGGCTGTTCCGGCAGGGGCGGTTCAGCCAGGCCGATGTCCTGCCGGAACTCTTCCCGGACGCAACGAGCGACCATGCGGGAGTCGTTCGTGAGGTCGATCTCGACCACTGTCACCTCGACGCCCAGGACGGTCGTGGTGAAAGGAACCGTCAGGTGTTCATCGATGGCCGCCAGGAACCCGTTGACCGCCTCGATCTCGTCGTACGTTTCGACGGTCGCTTCCTCGGTCAGCGCATCCAGTTCGGCGCCGCTCCTTGTGCTCACCTCAGCCACGGTAGCGAGCGGTGCGCGTTCGGTGGGCCGCGTTCCTCGGAAAGTGCCTGACTGGTCCGTGCGCCGACGCCTTGCGGACAGGCTGAAGCGCGGTGGCGTCCGACACAGGACCGCTGGCACGGCGCAGCCATGCTTCGTTTCTGCTGCGTGGTCCGTTGCTCGTAAGGTCGTGTGCATGCGTCTGAGTGTTGTGATTCTGCCGATCTACCGCTGGGCCGCTGAGGGGCGGGAGGTGTGGCGGCGGGCCGAGGATCTGGGGTTCGGGACCGCCTATACGTATGACCATCTGTCCTGGCGGAGCTTTCGGGACAAGCCGTGGTACGGCGCGCTGCCGACGCTGACCGCTGCCGCCGCGGTCACCGGCCGGATGCGGCTGGGCACCCTGGTGACGTCGCCGAATTTCCGGCACCCGGTCACGCTCGCCAAGGACTTGATGACGCTCGACGACGTGAGCGAGGGGCGGGTGACGCTGGGGATCGGGGCCGGGGGGAGCGGGTTCGACGCGACGGCGCTGGGGCAGGAGCCGTGGTCGCCGCGGGAGCGGGCGGACCGGTTCGGGGAGTTCGTACGGCTGCTGGACCGGCTGCTGACGAACGGCCAGGTGTCGTACGAGGGGGAGTTCTACTCGGCGCACGAGGCGCGGACGATTCCGGGGTGTGTGCAGCGGCCGAGGATTCCGTTCGCGGTGGCGGCGACGGGGCCGCGGGGGATGCGGCTGGCCGCGCGGTACGGGCAGGCGTGGGTGACGACGGGGGACCCGGCGCTGTACGAGACGGGGACGCCGGAGGAGTCGCTGGCGGCGGTACGCGGGCAGGTGGATCGGCTGGGCGCGGCGTGCGCGCAGGCCGGGCGGGACGTGCTGAAGGTGCCGAAGGTGATGCTGACCGGCTTCACCCCTGACCAGGGGCGCCCGCTGGAGTCGGTGGACGCCTTCGTGGACTTCGCCGGCCGGCACGCGGAGGCCGGGATCGACGAGATGGTCATCCACTGGCCCATCCCCGACAGCGACTTCGACACCGATCCCGCCGCCTTCGAGCGGATCGCCCTGGAGGCTCCCGCCCAACTGGCCTGATCCGCGCGCCGGTTGGTCAGCGATCCGGGCGGTCAGTGCTCCGGGTCGTCGGGGCGCCGGGCTGTCAGGTCGTCCATGCGGCGGGCCGCGATCTCCCGGTCGGCGGCGGCCGTCACGAACTCCGGTACGTGGTCGGGCCCGACCAGCTCCCGGACCGCGGCGACCGTGGCCGCCGGGAGGGGCACCGGGACGTGCGAGGGCGGCTCGGCGGCCGGGCGCGGCGGCGGCGCGGGGAGCACGGCGTCGCCGAGGTGACGGCGTACGTGCTCGGTGGCGAGCATCCGCATGGCGCGTGCCAGCTCCGCGTCGACGGTCTGCTGGGCCAGCGGGCGCAGCCGCCGGACCAGGGCCGCCGCCTCCTCGGCCTCCTCGTCGGTCGGCGGGTGGCGCAGGAACCGCTCGAAGACGTACTCCGTGGTGAACTCCAGGAACCGCTCCGAGATGTGCTCGACCTGGACCCGCAGCTCCCGCAGGTGGCCGGTGATCGCGGGCAGCGGCACGCCGGCGGCGTGCAGTTCCGCGGCGACCGCCAGCTCCTGGGGGCTCGGTACGAGGAATTCCTCGTCGCTGCCCGGCACCGGCTCCAGGATGCCCAGTTGCAGGCCCTCCTCGACGGCCGTCAGATCCGCCGTCCCGCCGAACGCCTCGATCAGCTCGGCCAGGCTGATGCGCGCGGGCGTCTCGTCCGACCACGGCCGGTCCACCTCACCGACCAGGCCGAGCACTCCGCCGAGGCCGGTGCCCGCGTCCCACGCCGCCAGCAGCTCCTTGATGCTGGCCAGCGTGTATCCGCGCTCCAGGAGATCGGCGATCTGCCGCAGCCGGGCCAGATGCGTGTCGTCGTACACATTGGCCCGGCCGCGGCGCTCCGGCTTCGGGAGCAGCCCGCGATCGGTGTAGGCGCGGATCGTACGGACCGTCGTCCCGCTCAGATGGGACAGGTCCTCGATCCGGTACGCGCGCTGCTCGGCGGCGGTGGTCACGCCCACACTCCTCGGTACTCCTCGGTGGTCAGGAGGCCGCGGTGCGGCCCGCCGGTCTTTCGCTGGCCCTGGCCGCGGGGGACATGGCCAGATACTCGACGGCCTTGCTCAGCGACCCTTCCTGTGACGGATGGTACGACCGGCGCAGGTACCTGGGCATCGCCCCGTTGAGCGCGGCCCAGGACGGCAGCAGGCCGCGGCGGGCGGCGGCGCGGTGGTTCCTGAACCGGTACTTGCCCTTGACCAGCCCCGGGTCGTGCCGCATCAGGTAGCGGGCGCCTACCACCCACAGATAGAACAGCGTCGGCCAGGCGAACGCCATGCCCTCCGCGCGCCGCAGATACCGCGCCGCGCCGCCCCCGCCGACGTGCTGGTACATGTCGAACGCGACCGCCCGGTGCTCGACCTCCTCCGCGCCGTGCCAGCGCAGCAGGTCCAGCATCACCTCGTCGGTGTCCACCTCGTCCAGCGCGTCGGCGTCCAGGATCCAGTCGCCGAGGACGGCGGTGAAGTGCTCGATCCCCGCGATCAGCGACAGCCGGAACCGCAGCCACTCGCGCCGGGTGACCGGCGCGCCCCACGGCGGCTTCTCGCCGAGCAGCACGTCGAACATCCACTCCACGTGCTTGGTGTAGCCGCTGGTGTCGAGATTCTGCTCGGCCAGGTGCTCCAGCACATACGCGTGCTGCACGCTGTGGGTGGCCTCCTGGCCCATGAACCCCTTGACGTCCTTGAGTAGTTGCTCGTCGCTGACGTAGGGGAGCGCCTCCTTGAACACCTTCACGAACCACCGCTCCCCCGCGGGCAGCAGCAGGTGCAGCACATTGATGACGTGCGTCGCGGTCGGCTCGCCCGGAATCCAGTGCAGAGGGGTCTGCTTCCAGTCGAACGTGACCCGGCGCGGCTTGATCGCGTAACTCATGGCGGTGCGTCCTCCTTCGGAGAAGATCGGCGGTGTCGGCGTGGGGATCGGTGTCGGTGTCAAGGCCGGTGTCGAGGCCGGTGTGGGGATCGGTGCTGCCGGCACGGTGCCGGTGGTGAGTTGGCGGCGGTGGCCCTACAGCGGCGGGTCCACGCGGGCCAGCGCCCGCAGCGTCTTGGGGGAGAGCCGGGACAGCAGCCGCGCCCCGCGGGCCTCCGGCGTGACCGGGACGACCGCGGAGTTGCGCTCCACCGCCCGGACGATCGCGCGGGCGACCTTCTCCGGCGGGTAGTTGCGCAGCCCGTAGAGCCGGGCGGAGCGTGCCCTGCGCCGCTCCTGCTCCTCCTCGCCGACCCCGGCGAACCGCGCGCTGCGGGTGATGGGCGTGTTGACCAGCCCCGGGCAGATCGCGCTCACCCCGATGCCGTGCGGCGCCAACTCCGCCCGCAGGCACTCGCTGAGCATCAGCACCGCCGCCTTCGACGTGCTGTACGCGGGCAGGGAGCGGGACGGCTGGAAGGCGGCGGCCGACGCGGTGTTGACGATGTGACCGCCCTGGCCGCGCTCCACCATCTGCCGGCCGAACAGGCGGCAGCCGTGGATGACGCCCCACAGATTGACGTCGAGCACCTGCTTCCAGTCCTCGGGTGTGGTGTCGAGGAAGGCGCCCGCCAGGCCGATCCCCGCGTTGTTCACCACCACGTCGGGGACGCCGTGGAGGCCGGCCGTGCGCTCGGCCAGTTCCTCCATCGCCTCGGCGTCCGACACGTCGACGGTCTCGGGCCACGCGTCGGGCGCGCCGATCAGCCGGGCCAACTCGGCGGTCCTCGCGGCGCCTTCCGCGTCCCGGTCCACCGCGACGATCCGCGCGCCCGCCTCCGCGAAGGCGAAGGCGGTGGCCCGGCCGATGCCGCTGGCCGCGCCGGTGACCAACACCAGTTGGCCGCCGAACCTCTCCTTGGCTCCGGTCTCCGCCTTCCCGAGCACCGTCCTGCCCGCCCCGGTGACGGTCGAGGTCGCGGCCAGGACTGCGGGGCCGCCGTACTCGTGCGCCGTGACGAACTCGCCGATCCAGCGCGACAGTTGCTCGGGCCGGGAGCGCGGCACCCAGTGCTTGGCGGCCACGGTGCGCCGGGTCAGCCGGGGCACCCACTGCTCCAGGTCGTCGTAGAGCCGCTGCGACAGGAAGACGTCGCCGGTCGGCGTGATGAGCTGCACGGGGACGTGGGCGTACGCGTCGGTGCGCGGACTGCCCAGCCTGCGGCGGACGTTGTCCCGGTACAGCCAGGCGCCGTGCGCCGCGTCCTCGGGGAGCGAGGCGGTCGGGTAGCCGTCGGACGGCAGCTTCTCGGCGCGGGAGAGCAGCTTGGGCCACTGCTTGCCGAGCGCCCCGCGCCAGGCCAGCTCCGGCAGCACGGGGGTGTGCAGCGCGTACACGTACCAGGACTTGGCCCCCTGGCCGAGCACTTGGGCGACCCGGCGCGGGGTGGGGCGGCGCACCCGGCGCTTGATCCAGTGGCCGAAGTGGTCGAGCGACGGGCCCGAGATCGAGGTGAAGGAGGAGATCCGGCCCTCGGTCCCGCCGACCGTGACGAATTCCCAGCCCTGCACCGAACCCCAGTCGTGCCCGACCAGGTGCACCGGGCGGTCCGGGCTGACCGCGTCCGCCACCGCCAGGAAGTCCTCGGTGAGCTTCTCCAGCGTGAAGCCGCCCTTGAGCCGCGCCGGGGCGCTCGACCTGCCGTGCCCGCGCACGTCGTAGAGCACCACGTGGAAGCGGTCGGCGAGCAGCCCGGCCACCTCCGACCACACCTCTTTGCTGTCCGGGTAGCCGTGCACCAGCACCACCGTCGGCAGCGCCGCGTCCCCGTACTCGGCGACGCACAGCCGTACGCCGCCGCCCCCGGTCACGAACCGCTCCCGCGCCGCCGCGTCGGCCGCCCCGTCCCGTACCGCTTCGCCCGGGCCCTCGCCGCCCTCGCCCGGACCCGCGTCCTCGTCCCGGTCGTCCCGCTCTTCCCACTCGTCCCGAGTCATGCCGCCACCCCCGTCCCCGAACCCGATTCTGTGCCCGTCCCCATCCGTGACCTCGACATCGATCCCGTCCTCGTGTCCGCGTCCGTCTCCCGCCAGCGCCTGACGTGCGGCAGGTCGTCGTCCAGCCAGTAGGCGTCGGTCTCCGTGACCACGAGGATCTCCTCGAACTTCGCGCCGGTGCCGCGGAATCCCACATGTGGCTCCACCGCCCACAGACCGGGGTATGGGGGGTGGTCGGACATGCGGTGCGGACTCCACAGCGGTGACCAGCCCTCGCGGTGTCCGTGCAGCGCGTCGGAGGCCAGCCCCTTCAGGCTCCGCGTGCCGAATCCGGCGATCCGCGGCGACCAGCGGCGCTCGCGCACCCGGTCGACCTTGTGGGCGATCACGCCGAAGGGATACGCGCGATGCCGGTTGGCGTACCCCTGCCTGACCATCAGCCGGTCGACGTCCTGGTAGACGGTGCGCAGCGGGCGCCGCTCGCGCACCCCACGCAGGATCAGCTCGCGGTGCTCGCGCAGATCCGCCATCAGCCGTTCCTGCACCGGATTGGGGCCGAGCGAGCCGGAGTAGCCGACGTCGGCGGTGCAGCCTGCGTATACAGGGGCCAGGTCGAGGATGAACGGCATGCCGGGTTCGAGCCGCCGCCCGGTCGGGAAGAACTGGAGCGGCACCTTGAAGCCGGTGAAGGCCGTACGGTCGCCGAACCAGGCGAAGGGCAGATGGAACCAGTCGCGGACCCCGCGCTCCCGCGCCCACACCCGCATCGCGTGCGCCGCGTCCCGCTCCGTCGTCCCCGGCCGCAGCTCCGCCGCGACCGCCTCCGCGCACGCGTACGCCAGCCGCTGCGCCTCACGGAACCCGTCGAGCCCGTCGACCTCACCGCGCCCGTCGAGTCCGTTGAGCCGATCGTGTCCACCGAGCCCGTCGTGTCCACTGAGCCCGTTGAGCCCGTCGTGTCGACCGCGCCCGTCGTGTCGACCGCGCACGTCACACCCGTCGCGCCCGCCGTCCCACCCCTCGCCCATGGCCGCTCACCCCAGACCCCGCGCCGACATTCGAAAGCTGACAGCAATCAATGTGACATCAGCTCGTGGCAGGGTCAAGAGCCCTGCGACCCCCTGTGGATAACTCCCGGAAACTCCCCGACCCCTACGGGTGGTCAGCCCGCAGGAGTACCCCGATCGCGGCGGATCCGATCCTCGGGACGGACGCGGGAGCGTGGCGCCCGCCGCTACGGTCGGACACGTGACTGTGATCGCTACCGAAAGCCTGAGCAAGCGGTACCCGAGGGTGACCGCTCTTGACCGGCTGACCGTCGACATCACCCCCGGTGTGACCGGGCTGGTGGGTGCCAACGGCGCCGGGAAATCGACCCTGATCAAGATCCTGCTGGGACTGTCCCCGGCGACCGAGGGTCGTGCCGCCGTGCTCGGACTCGACGTGGCCACCAACGGCGCCGAGATCCGCGGCCTCGTCGGCTACATGCCCGAGCACGACTGCCTGCCGCCCGACGTCTCGGCGACCGAATTCGTCGTCCACATGGCCCGGATGTCGGGGCTGCCGCCGACCGCCGCGCGCGAGCGGACCGCCGACACGCTGCGCCACGTGGGCCTCTACGAGGAGCGGTACCGCCCGATGGGCGGCTACTCGACGGGCATGAAGCAGCGCGTCAAGCTGGCGCAGGCGCTGGTCCACGACCCGCAGCTCGTCCTGCTCGACGAGCCGACCAACGGCCTCGACCCGGCGGGCCGCGACGAGATGCTGGGCCTGATCCGCCGCGTGCACACCGACTTCGGCATCTCGGTGCTGGTCACCTCGCACCTGCTCGGCGAGCTGGAGCGCACCAGCGACCACATCGTCGTCATCGACGGCGGCACACTGCTGCGCGCCTCCTCCACCAGCGACTTCACGCAGGCCACGGCGTCGCTTGCGGTCGAGGTCACCGACCGTGAGAAGGAACTGCTGGCCGCGCTGACCGGCGCCGGGCTCACCGCCCAGACCAAGGGCCACCTGCTGCACGTCGACATAGCGGACGACGCGACGTACGACACCGTCCGCGACGCCGTCGCCGCTCTCGGGGTCGGCCTGGTGCGCATGGAGCAGCGCCGCCACCGCATCGCCGAGCTGTTCACGGACGACGAGGACCTGACGTACGACGACCCGGACGACCCCGACCGCCCGGACCCCGACCCCCCGCACGACCCCGGCGGCACGAACACCACGCAGGTCCCCGCCGGTACGAACACCCCGCACGACACGAGCACCCCGAACGCCCCGGACACCGCGACCCTGACCAAGGAAGGAGAAGGCCGTGACGCAGCCTGACACGGTGACGCCCGGCACGCCGAACCCCGGCCCCCCGGTCACCGGCACCGCCCCCGACGTCATCCACAACATCGGTTACCGCAAGTACACCGGCCCGCGCCTCGGCCGCGCCTACGCCCGGCGCTCCCTCTTCAGCCAGAGCCTGCGCGGCGCGTACGGCCTCGGCCGCAGCGCGAAGTCCAAGGTGCTGCCGATGATCCTGCTCGCCGCGATGTGCGCGCCCGCGCTGATCATGGTGGCGGTCGCGATCTTCACCAATATGACGAAGCTGCCGGTCGACTACACCCGTTACGCGGTGATCCTCCAGGCGGTCATCACCCTCTTCGTCGCCTCGCAGGCCCCGCAGTCGGTCTCCCGCGACCTGCGGTTCAAGACCACTCCGCTGTACTTCTCGCGGCCCATCGAGCGCGTCGACTACGTGGCCGCCAAATACGCGGCGCTCGCCACGGCGCTGTTCCTGCTGACCGCGCTGCCCCTGCTCATCCTCTACATCGGCGCGCTGCTGGCGAAGCTCAGCTTCGGCACCCAGACCGCCGGGTTCGCGAAGGGTCTGGTGTCCGTACTCCTGCTGTCGCTGCTCTTCGCGGGCATCGCGCTCGTCATCGCCGCGATCACCCCGCGCCGCGGCTTCGGCGTCGCCGCGATCATCGCGGTGTTCGTCATCACCTACGGCGCGGTCTCCAGCGTCCAGGGCGTCGCCTCCGTGCAGGAGAACTACGACGTGATCGGCTGGCTCGGCCTCTTCTCGCCGATCACGCTGATCGACGGCTTCCAGACCTGGTTCCTCGGCGCGAGCTCGGCCTTCCCGCACGCCTCGGGACCGCCGGACGCGCTGGCCGGCATCGTCTATCTGCTGGCCGTTCTCACCATCATCACCGGCAGCTTCGGCCTCCTGATGCGCCGCTACCAGAAGGTCGGTCTCTCGTGACGACGATCAGCATCGACAACGTCTCGCGCTGGTTCGGCAACGTGGTGGCGGTCAACGACATCACCATGACGATCGGCCCCGGCGTCACCGGCCTGCTCGGCCCCAACGGCGCGGGAAAATCCACCCTCATCAACATGATGGCGGGTTTCCTGGCCCCCTCCACCGGCTCCGTCACCCTCGACGGGACGCCCATCTGGCGCAATGAGCAGTCGTACCGCGAGATCGGCATCGTGCCCGAGCGCGAGGCGATGTACGACTTCCTCACCGCCCGCGAGTTCGTGGTCGCCAACGCGGAGCTGCACGGCCTGCCCGACCCGGACGCCGCTGCCCGGCGGGCGCTGGCCACGGTCGAGATGGAGTACGCCCAGGACCGGCAGATCGACACGTACAGCAAGGGCATGCGGCAGCGCGCCAAGATGGCGTCCGCGCTGGTCCACGACCCGTCGGTGCTGCTGCTCGACGAGCCGTTCAACGGCATGGACCCGCGGCAGCGGCTGCACCTGATGGAGCTGCTGCGGCGGATGGGCGCCGAGGGCAGGACCGTCCTGTTCTCCTCGCACATCCTGGAGGAGGTCGAGCAGCTCGCACACCACATCGAGGTCGTGGTGGCGGGGCGCCACGCGGCCTCCGGCGACTTCCGCAAGATCCGCCGCCTGATGACCGACCGCCCGCACCGCTATCTCGTACGGTCGAGCGACGACCGGCTGCTCGCGTCCGTGCTGATCGCGCACGCGTCCACCGCCGCGATCGAGCTGGACTGGTCGGAGAAGGCGCTGCGCGTCCAGGCCATCGACTTCGCCGGATTCACCGAATTCCTGCCCCGGATCGCCCGCGACCACGGCATCCGGCTCTTCACCGTCTCGCCGTCCGACGAGTCCCTGGAGAGCGTCTTCTCCTACCTGGTCACGGCATAAGGAGCCGACACAGATGTCCGCCACCCAGACCCCCGCGCCGCCGAGCGGCAGGGCCGCGGCCCCCGCCCGCTCAGGGCCCGCCGTGTTCCACCCCACCGTGGCCCGGCTCACCTACCGCGCGCTGCTCGGCCGCCGCCGCGCCCTGCTGCTCTTCGCGCTGCCGATGCTGCTGCTGATCATCTCCGTCGCGGTCCGCGCGCTGACCGGCGCGGACGACTCCACCGCCAACGACATCCTCCAGGGCTTCGCGCTCAGCGCGATGGTCCCGCTGGTCGGCGTCATCGCCGGCACCGGCGCGATCGGCCCGGAGATCGACGACGGCGCGATCGTCTACCTGCTGGCCAAGCCGATCAGACGGTCCACGATCGTGTCCACCAAGCTCATCGTGGCGATAGGCGTCGTCGCCGCCTTCTCCGCCATCCCCACCCTGCTCGCCGGATTCATCCTCAACGGCAACGGGCAGAACGTCGCGGTCGCCTTCGGGGTGGCCGCCGCCGTCGCGTCCGTCGCCTACGCGGCGATCTTCCTGATGCTCGGCGTCCTCACCCGGCACGCGGTGATCGTCGGCCTGGTCTACGCCCTGGTCTGGGAGTCCGTCATCGGCAATGTGGTGCCGGGCGCCAGGACCCTCAGCGTCCAGCAGTGGTCGCTCGCGGTCGCGCAGAAGCTGGGCCACGGCAACATCGTCAGTTCCGACGTCGGTCTGCCGACGGCGATCGTGCTGCTCGCGGTGGTCACCGTCGGCACCACCTGGTTCGCCGGACACAAGCTGCGCACCCTCAAGCTCGCGGGTGAGGAGTAGGGACCGGGGCCAAGGCACCCGCAGGGAAGAGACCGGGGCACGTCACCCGGAAGTAGAGACCACTCGGAAGTAGAGACCACCCGCGAGAAGAGACCACCCGCAGGAACGGGAACACGGTGTGACGGCGGCGCAAGCTGTGAATGCGGTGTCAATGGAAGGGAGCGAGTCGCAGCCCGGCTGTGATCGGTGAAGACTGGTCGCGATGGCCCCGGCTCACGAGTCCTCCACCGCCGCCCGCGAGCGCCGCCGCGTCACCCCGCGTGACGCGCGGCGCTTCGCCGCGCAATGGATACGTGCCTCACCCGGCACCCACATCTGGCTGCTGATCCTGATCATCACCAGCGGCATCGTCGCCGTCGTGTCGCCGCACGTCCGTTCGTATCTGCTGCACCACGTCAGCACCAACCTGGTCCAGCTGCGGCAGCACCCGCTGCGGGTGCTGTTCGCCAGTGCCCTGTGGATAGAGACGCCCTCGGGCCTCGTCCTCTACTTCTTCCTCTTCGAGCTGATCCACGCCCCGGCCGAACGCTGGCTCGGCACCTGGCGCTGGCTGGTCGTCGTCGCGACCGCGCACATCGGCGCGACGCTCGTCAGCGAGAAGGCCGTCATGTTCGGCATCAGGGACCAGCGGCTGCCGCGCTCCCTCGCGCACACCGTGGACATCGGGGTCAGCTACGGCCTCGCGGGCATCGTCGGCGTCCTCACGTATCTGGTGCCGCGCCCCTGGCGCTGGGGATATCTCCTCGGCGTGCTGGGCTTCTTCGGCTATCCGCTGCTCGGCGACGCGACCTACACCGACCTCGGCCACTTCACGGCCGCGCTGATCGGCCTGAGCTGTTACGCGATCACGCCGCCGGGCCGCGCCCGCGAGAAGACCGCCTGAACCGCCGCGCCCCAGCCCCGCCCCAGCCCCGACACACCCCGACCCGGCCTCCAGCGCACCCCGGGCACACCCGGCCGCGCGGTTCAGAACGGCCCGAAGAGCCGTTCCAGCACCACCGCGATGCCGTCCTCGTCGTTCGACAGCGTCACCTCGTCGGCGACCCGCCGCAGCTCCGGATGGGCGTTGGCCATCGCCACGCCGTACCCCGCCCAGGCGAACATCGGCAGGTCGTTGGGCATGTCACCGAAGGCGATCGTCTCGGCGGCCGTCACGCCGAGCCGCCGCGCGGCCAGCGAGAGCCCGGTCGCCTTGGTGAGGCCGAGCGGCAGCAGCTCCACGATGCCCTCGCCCGCCATCGTCACGCCCACCAGGTCACCGGCCACCTCGCGGGCGGCCCGCGCCAGACCGTCGTCCCCCAGCCCCGGGTGCTGTATGTACAGCTTGTTGATGGGCGCGGACCACAGCTCGGCCGGGTCCGACATGAGGATGACCGGCAGCTCGGGGTTGTACCTGTACCCCTCGCCGATCAGGACGTCGCCGGCCAGGCCGTCGCGGCTGGCCGCGAGGAACAGCGGGCCCACCTCGGCCTCGATCTTGGCCAGCGCGAGCCCGGCGAGCTGCCGGTCGAGGGTGACCGAGGTCAGCAGCCGGTGCGTGCCCGCGTCGTAGAGCTGCGCGCCCTGGCCGCAGACCGCCAGGCCTTCGTAACCGAGGTCGTCCAGTACGTGCCGGGTCCACGGCACCGAGCGGCCGGTGACGATGATGTGCACCGCGCCCGCCGCCACCGTCGCGGCGAGCGCGTCCCTCGTCACCCGCGAGACGGTGTTGTCGCCGCGCAGCAGCGTCCCGTCCAGGTCGGTGGCGACCATCCGGTACGGAATCGCCGCCGCGTCGGCCGCGTCGGCGGCCGGGGCCCTGTCCGCGGCTCTGTCCGCAGCTCCGGTGACGGTTCCGGCGCCGGTGACGGCTCCGGTGACGGCTTCGGCTCTGTCCGCGGCCACCGCACCCGGTCCCGTACCGGCGAGAGCCCCGGCCTCCGACTCGCTCACTTGGCGCTGGACGTGACGGGCTCCAGCAGCTCCCGGCCGCCCAGGTACGGCCGCAGCACTTCCGGCACCCGTACAGAACCGTCCGCGAGCTGGTGGTTCTCCAGGATCGCCACGATCGTCCGCGGCACCGCGCACAGCGTGCCGTTCAGCGTGGCCAGCGGCCGTGTGCCCTTCTCGTCACGCAGCCGGATCGACAGGCGACGGGACTGGAACTCGGTCGTGTTCGACGTCGAGGTCAGCTCGCGGTACTTGCCCTGCGTCGGGATCCACGCCTCGCAGTCGAACTTCCGCGACGCCGAGGAGCCCAGGTCGCCCGAGGCCAGCTCGATCACCTGGAACGGCAGCTCGAGCGCGGACAGCCACTGCTTCTCCCAGGCCAGCAGCCGCTGGTGCTCGGCCTCCGCGTCCTCCGGCGTGGTGTAGACGAACATCTCCACCTTGTCGAACTGGTGGACGCGGATGATGCCGCGGGTGTCCTTGCCGTACGAGCCCGCCTCGCGCCGGTAGCAGGGCGAGAAACCGGCGTAGCGCAGCGGCAGCTTGCCCGCGTCGATGATCTCGTCCATGTGGTACGCGGCGAGCGGGACCTCGGAGGTGCCGACCAGGTACAGGTCGTCCTTCTCCAGGTAGTAGACGTCGTCCTCGACCTGGCCGAGGTAGCCGGTGCCCGCCATCGCGGACGGCTTGACCAGGGTCGGGGTCAGGACGGGCGTGAAACCGGCGGCGGTGGCCTGCGCGACGGCCGCGTTGACCAGGGCCAGTTCGAGCAGGGCGCCGACACCGGTCAGGTAGTAGAAGCGCGAGCCGGACACCTTGGCGCCGCGGTCGACGTCGATGGCGCCGAGCAGTTCGCCCAGCTCCAGGTGGTCCTTGGGGGTGAAGCCCTCGGCGGCGAAGTCGCGCGGCGCGCCGTGCTGTTCGAGGACGACGAAGTCCTCCTCGCCGCCGATCGGCGCGTCGGGGTGGACGAGGTTGCCGAGCTGGAGCAGGAGCCGCTGGGCCTCTTCCGCCGCCTCGTGCTGCTCGGCGTCGGCGGCCTTGACGGCGGCCGACAGCTCGCCGGTCCGCTTGAGCAGCTCGGCCTTCTCCTCGCCCTGCGCCTTCGGGATCAGCTTGCCGAGCTGCTTCTGCTCGGCGCGCAGCTCGTCGAAGCGGGTACTGGACGACCTGCGCCGCTCGTCGGCGGAGAGGAGGGAGTCGACGAGCGCGACGTCCTCTCCACGGGCGCGCTGCGAGGCGCGCACACGGTCGGGGTCCTCACGAAGCAGACGAAGGTCAATCACGCGACCAGGTTACCGGGGAGCGGGCATCGGCCGCGACAACTTACGGACTTTATGGTGTGCTTTGTCCGCTTCGGGGGTAAAGCGAGGAAATTCCGTAAAGGGGAGAAAGGGGTGTCGGTCAACCAAATTCGCCGCGTCCCTCCCCCGGGTCATCGCGCCTGTGGAGAAACGGAGTTGATCATCGCCGCCGGGGCTCCGGCGGGGCCTTCGCGGGCCTGTCGGGGTCGTCCGGCCGAAAGTTATCCACAGGCTGCTGGGGATTTCCATTCTTTGTCCACAGGGTGTGGGGAAGTTCTGTGGAGAAGGAGGGAGATCTTTCGACCGGGCTCAATGCTCGGCCATGGATTCCCCCATCAAACCCGTTCCACACTCACTTTCGAGTGAGAAGTGTTCCCTCGGGAGAGTTGGTCGGGGGAATTGGGGTGACGAGGGGTGACCTGCCCCGCTGTGGACAGCGATGGTGTCTGTGTACAGATTTGTCGACTAGGTCGGGTTGCCGTGTCGACATGTCCCCAGTTACCCACAGGCCGCGCTCGAAGCCTGTGGATAACTTTTCCCCACAGTGGAAGAACACGCCCTGGCCGCCTCAGGCCCGCCCTTCCAACGCCCGCCTCAGGCCCGCCCGTCCAGCGCCCGGTTCAGCCAGTCCGCCGCGTCCGTGAACTCCGCGTCCGTCGTTCCCCGCGCCACCCGCGCCTCGACCTCGTCGGCCCGGGGGTACGAACCGAGGAAGCGGACGTTCAGGCAGCGGCGGCGCAGCCCCATCAGCGTCTCGCCGACCCGGCGGTCCGTGAGGTGACCCTCGGCGTCCACCGAGAAGCAGTACTGACCGAGGCCGCGACCGGTCGGCCGGGACTCGATCCGCATCAGGTTCACCCCGCGGATCGCGAACTCCTGGAGGAGTTCGAGCAGCGCGCCGGGGTGGTCGTCGCGCAGCCAGAACACCGCCGACGTCTTGTCCGCGCCGGTCGGCGCCGCCAGCCGCGCAGGACGCCCGACGAGCACGAAGCGCGTCGTCGCGTTCTGCGCGTCGCGGATGTCGGTGGCCAGCGGTTCGAGACCGTACGTCGGCGCCGCGAACTCGCCCGCGAAGGCGCCGTCGAAGCGGCCCTCCTGCACCAGCCGCGCGCCGTCCGCGTTCGACGCGGCCGACTCCCACACCGCGTCGGGCAGATTGCCCGACAGCCAGTTCCGCACCTGAGACTGCGCGGCCGGGTGCCCGGTCACCGTCTTCACGTCGGACAGCGCGGTGCCCGGCCTGACCAGCAGCGCGAAGGCGATCGGCAGCAGCACCTCGCGGTAGATCATCAGCGGGTCGCCGAATGCCAGCTCGTCGAGCGTGGCGGTGATGCCGCCCTCCACGGAGTTCTCGATCGGGACCAGCGCACCGCCCGCCTCGCCGTTGCGCACCGCGTCGAGCGCCGCGGGCACCGACACCATCGGTACCAGCTCGCGCGTGGCGGCCTCGGGCAGCAGCCGCAGCGCGGCCTCGGTGAACGTGCCTTCGGGACCCAGATAGGTATAACGGCTCGCTGGCGACATACGTTCAGCCTAATGGCCCGCACCGACCCGGAATGCCGGTCTGTTCATCAGCCCGGAACACCGCCATCAGATCGTGCGATCACCCTTCGAGCAGCCGCTGACCCACGTATTCTCCGGGCCCGCAGCCGCCCGGCACCGCGAAGAGGCCGCTCGCCTCGTGCCGCAGGAAGCGCGACAGGCCGTCGCCGCCGTCCAGCTTGCGCTGCACCGGCACGAATCCCTTGAGCGGATCGGCCTGCCAGGCCACGAAGAGCAGCCCGGCGTCCGGAGTCCCGTCCGTCCCGATGCCGTCGTGGTACGAGAACGCCCGCCGCAGCATGGCGGCGCCGCCGTTGGAGGCCGGGGCCGCGACCCGGACGTGCGCGTCGCCCGCGACGGCCAGGGCGCCGTCCGCCCCGACCTTCGCCAGATCGACCGGTGTGGTCTCGGTGCCGCCCGACAGCGGCGCCCCGTCCGACTTGCGGCGGCCGATCACCTTCTCCTGCCGGGCCACCGACAGATGGTCCCAGGAGTCCAGCAGCATCCGGATCCGGCGGACGACGGCGTACGAACCGCCCGCCATCCAGGCCGGGGAGCCGGAGTCGGCTGAGCCGCCCGCCGGTACGAAGATCCGCTGATCGAAATCGGCGTCGGTCGGCTTCGGATTGTTGGTCCCGTCGATCTGGCCCATCAGATTGCGCCCGGTCATCGGGTGCGCGGTCGCGCCCGGCGTCCGGTTGAACCCGTTCATCTGCCAGCGCACCCCGGCGGTGTCCCGCGCCGCCTTCTGGAGCACGCGCAGCGCGTGGAAGGCGACCAGCGCGTCGTCCGCGCCGATCTGCACCCACAGGTCGCCGTTGCTCCGCTTCGGGTCGAGGGCGTCGCCCGCGAAGTCCGGCAGCGGTGCCAGCGCCCCGGGCAACCGCCCGGTCAGCCCCGTACGGCCGAAGAAGCTCCGGCCGAAGCCGAAGGTGACCGTCAGCGAGGACGGCCCGGCGTCGTACGCGATCTGATCGTCGTACGACGAGGGCAGCGCGTCCCGGCCCCCCGGCGAGGTGCCGGTCCGCGTCCCCGGCTGTGTTCCCGGCTGTGTTCCTGGTCGCGTCATCGTCCGTACCGCGTCCGACCAGCGGCGCAGCAGCGCGGCGGCGGCCTTGCGGTCCGCGCCCGGTACCAGGTCGAAGGCGACGAGGTGGCCGACGGCCTGCGCGGGCCCGACGATTCCCGCCTGCCGCGCGCCCTCGAAGGGGACGTACGCGGAACCGACCGTGCTCAGCGCGACCGGCTCGTCCCGCACGGCCCGCGCGACGCCCGCACCGGCACCGCCGCCGACGACCAGTCCCGCCGCGCCCGCGGCCCCGGCCGTACCGAGCAGCCGCCGCCTGCTGAGCCCTGCGGGGGCCGCGTCCTCGCCCCTTACGGACTCCGCGGACTCCACGTGATCCGCCGATTCGGTTGACTTCACGGGTTGACCTGCATGTTCCTCGTCTCCGTCACTTCGTCGATGTCCGAGGTGCGGACGGTGACGGCCACCTGCCAGGCACCCGGCAGCGGCAGTTGGACGCCCGCCGCGGTCCAGTGGCCCACGGTCAGGTGCTGCAAGGGGGCGTCGATGGGGCCGATCTTCTTGGCCGGCAGCGTGAACTGGAGGCGCACCTCCGGCACGTCCACCGAGCTTCCGGCGGGCGTGCTGAGGAAGAGGTGGACCTCGTTGGCGCCCGACCGGGCGGGGGAGACCGTCAGGCCCGCCGTGCCCTTGCCGTGGGGACCGCCGGTGTCGTACGGGATGGACAGGACGACCTCGGTCGGGGCCGTCGCGTTTCCGCCGCCGGTCGCCGCGGGCGGCGCCTTGAGGTCCTTCTGCTCCTCCGCGGCCCGGCCCGGCTGCGAGCCGGTCAGCATCGTGGTGACGGTCAGCAGGACGACGGCGATGCCGACCTCTATCAGGACCGAACGCCGGAGCCGGTTGCGCGCGGGATCCGCGTCGCGCACCTTCTTCGCCTTCGCCGAGTCCCGCGCGTCCTGCTGCCGCCGCAACTGCGCGGCCCGCGCCGGGTCGTCGGAGCCGGACCCCGTACCCGCCGCAGCGGAGTCCGAACCCGAGCCCGAGCCCGAGCCCGAATCCGTATCGGAGCCCTTGCCTCTGGCGGCACCCGTACCGGACGCCGTACCCGACGTCGTACCGGCGGACGCGGCGGCCGGAGCCCCCACCGGGGACGCCACCGCCTCCGTCCGCGCCACCGGCGTCACCGCCAGCTCCCGCGTCCAGCGCCGCGAGAACCAGGCCACGCCGACCAGCGCGCACACCAGCCAGATCTTGATGAAGAGGAGCTGCCCGTAGTGGGTGTCGAAGAAGGCCGCCCAACTGCCCATCTGCCGCCACGCCTGGTACGTGCCGGTGCCGATCAGGGTCGTCACGGCGGTGAGCGCGATGAGGGAGAAGCGGCGCACGGCGTACGGCTCGACCGTACCGGCGGTGGAACGGGTGAACAGCGCGGTCAGCAGGGTGATGAGACCGCCCAGCCAGACCGCCATGGACAGCAGGTGGACGATGTCGACCGGCATCGCGACCTGCCGTTGGATGCCGACGGAGGCGTGCTCGGCCATCGCCCAGGTGGCGGCGATGCCGATCGCGACGACCGTGCCGCCGATGCCCAGACCCCACGCCAGGTCGGCGCGCTCCTCCGGGTCCTCGCGCTTGGCGTAGCTGCCGAAGAGCACGGCGAGGAAGACGGCCGCCGCCGCGAGCAGCAGCAGCCGGGAGACGAGCGCCGCGCCCGGCCGGGTCTCCAGCACCGCGCGCATCACATCGGGGTCGACCGCGTCGCCGAGTCCGGTGCCGTTGGCGTACGGGCCGCGCAGCATCAGCAGCGCGATGGTGGCCGCGACCAGCGTCGCCCAGCCGCCCGCCGCGATCCGCCGCATGGGACGCAGCAGGGCGCCGCGCGGCCAGCACACGGACAGGAACACCGCGCTGCCGACCAGCAGCGCGAAACCGGCGTAGGCGAAGTAGCGGGCGATCCCGTAGAGCGTGGACGCCGCGCCGCCGCCCGCCGCCGCCGCGCCCGACAGGTCGACGCTGGTCTTGGAGGCCGCGCCGACCGAGAAGGTGAACGCCCCGGCCACCGGGTGGCTGTCCTGCGACACCGCCTTCCACGCCACGGTGTACGTGCCGTTGCCGATGCCCGGCCGCAGCCCGACGGTGGCCGTGGACCCGGAGTCCTTGCCGCTGTCGTGCTGCGGCTTGCCGACCGCCACGTCCTTGCCCTGCGGGTCGAGCACCCGCAGCGAGTCCGCCGACAGCAGCACGCCCTCCGAGAAGGTGAGCACCACGCGCTGCGGCGCGCTCTGCACGACCGAGCCGTCGGCCGGGTCGGTACGGATCAGCGCCGCGTGCGCGGACGCGGGCGCCGCGACGCCGAGCAGCAGCGCGAGCAGCCCGCCGAGGCAGGCCGCGAGCGCCGCCAGCCGCCGCACGCCGGTCTGGCGACGTGGTGGCCTCAAACGTGGCAACCGGGCGTTCTTCTTCGCTGCGGGCGCTGTGCGCGCTGGCGTCGCTGGGTTCACTGCGGTCAGCCCTTCGGGTCCGGGCGGTACGTCGTCGCCTCGACGGGCACGGTGACCGTGACCGTGGCGGGCGTGGCGTGGGCGAAGTGGAGTCGCAGGGTGACTGTTTCACCGACCCGCGGCTTGTGAGTGAGGTTCTCCAGCATCATGTGGTCGCCCCCGGTGCCGAGGGTGAGGGTGCCGCCCGCCGGTACGGTCAGGGCCGTCACCTGGCGCATGGTGGTGCCGGTCGTGCTGTGCAGGGTGACGTGCGCGGCCAGCGGTGTGCTGACCGAGGTGAGTTCGGCGTCCCCGCCCCCGGCGTTGGCGACGGTGACGTACGCGGCGGCCTCGTCGGTCAGCAGCGGCTGCGGTATGTACCCGCCGCTCACCGACACCTTGCCGGACCCGCTGCCCGACCCTTTGCCGGATGCCTTGCCGGACGCCTTGCCGGACCCGGCGCCGGACCCGGACGATCCGTCGCTCAGCGCGACGCCCGCGCCGGTCGCCAGCGCCACCGCCGCGACACCGGCGACGGCGCCCAGCAGCGCGCGCCGCCTCACGGCGCCTCGCTCCTGACGATCTTCGGCAGGTCGGCCGCGAACTGCTCGGCCGTCGTCCCCGACATGTAGAGGACGTGCGCCTTGTCGTCCTTGGGCCAGAAGGCCAGCACCTCGGCGCCGTGTGTGACGGTGACGCTGCCGTCCTTCTCCTTGACCGGCGGGTCGATGCCGACGCCGACCGAGCGGGCCGCGGCCTGGATGGTGTCGAATTCACCGGTCAGTCCGATGAAGGACTTGTCCATCGCGCCGAGCCACGCCGTCAGCCGCGCCGGGGTGTCGCGCTCCGGGTCGGTGCTGACGAAGACGACCCGCAGCGCGTCCTGGTCGGCCTTCGGCAGCTTCGCCTTGGCCAGCGCCAGGTCGCTCATGGTCGTCGGGCAGACGTCGGGGCAGTGCGTGTAGCCGAAGAAGAGCAGCGTCGGGTGGCCCGCGGTCTCCTTCACCAGGTCGTACGGTTTGCCCTGGTTGTCGGTCAGCACGAGCGCGGGCTTCGTGAACGGCGTGTCGAGCAGCGTGCCCGCCTTCTGCGGCGCGTCGGCGGACACCGCCGCCACATTGGCGTTCGCCGACGAGTCGCCGGAGCCGCCGCAGCCGGACAGCAGCAGCGCCCCCGCGACGGCGAGCGCGGCGGCGCCGGTCACGGCGGTGGTACGGGTGCGGGTACGGGTCGTGCCGGACGTGCCGGACGTGCGCGGGGAAGCGGTCGTGCGGGTGGAGCGGGTGGTGCGCATGAAGGTGATGCCCCTTCAGTGGACGGGTGGTGCCGGGCGGCCACGGCTCGCGTGGCCGCCCAGTGGGTTGTTCGGGTCGAACGGGACCGCGAGCGGTCCGGTGGATCCGGTGCTTCAGGTGCTTCAGGTGCTTCAGGTGCTTCAGGTGAATCCGGCGATCCGGCCGACACCGGTCGAGCGAGGACCGGGCGTCGGCCGTCAGCCGGACCAGCCGTCAGCCGGACCGGCCGTCAGCCGGACCGGCCGTCAGGCGTCCGGCGTCAAGCCGACGGGTTGCGGCGGCGACCGGCGAAGACGCCGTAGCCGATCCCGATCACGCCGACCACGATTCCGGCCACGCCCAGCGCCCGGGCGGTCCCGTCGCTCGTGTCGGACGAGGCCGCCTGCGTACCGGAGGACGAGCCGCCGGACTTGGCGTCGGCGGCCGGGGTCGCCGTCACGCTCGGCGTGGCCGAGGCGCCGTCGGAGGCCGCCGCCGCCGTCAGCTTCAGGGTCGGCGCCGGGTGCTGCGGCTCGGCCTGGCCCTCCTTCGGCACGTCGATCCAGCGCACGATGTCACCGTTGTCGTACGTCTGGAGCGTCTTGAAGACCAGCGCGTCGGTGGTGGCGGGCAGCGGCCCGAACGACACCGGGAACTGCTGGAACTGGCCCGGCGCGATCTTCCCGCCGCTCCAGGTGATCTTCGTGACCGCCTCGTCGATGGTGCCGTCGTCCGACTTCAGCGGGGTCGCCAGCTTCGACTTCGTCACCTGCGCCGTCCAGCCGGGCACCGGCTGGATCGAGACCGAGGCGACCGGGTGGTCGGTGGGCAGATTGACCTCGATCTTCGTCGTGGACGCGCTGTCCTCCTCGTTCGGCACCTTGAAGGCGACCGTGCTGTAACTGCCCTGGGCCGCGCTGTTCGGCGTCACCGTGACATGCGCGAAGGCGGGCACGGCGGCCAGCAGGACGGTGGCACCGGCGAGGGCGGCGATGGTCGCGGCACGGCCGCGCATACGTGAGCTGCTCATTACGAGGGTGCTCCAGTTCTCCACAGGTCTGTGGGAAGTGGGCTGACGGTGGCATGGGACCGCGGACCACGGCGCGTCAGGCGCCCGCGGTCGGCGGAGGCGTGGGCGGACCCGCGCGCCACCGTCGCCGTACTCCCTGGAAGGCGGCGTAAGTCCTATGGACCTATGCCGTATAAGTCCTATGGACCTACGTAGGACCGATGGACTCATCAGCCCAGTGAGGGCCTCTCAGGCCCGCAAGGACCTGCAAGTCCCCGGGGGCCTACGCCAAGGGGGAGTCGGCGGGGGTGCGTCGCGTCAGACCGCCGCGAGGCCGAACGGCGGCCCGCGCCTGGCCAGCGAGTGCCGCAGCAGCCACACCGTGCGGTGCCTGGCCGCCGTCGCGTCCGCCGTGCAGCGCCGCCGGGGCCGTACGCCCGCGGTCCCGGCCGCCTGCGCCGCGAGCGCGGACAGCAGCGCGTGGGCGCGGCACAGTACGGCGGGCGAGAGCGCGGCCAACTCGGCGGCGCCGCGCACCGACAGCCGTATCAGCCGCCAGAGCGCCGCCTCGCCGCGCCGCAGCACCCAGCCCGCCACCACGGCGGCGAGCAGGTGGCCGAGGAACATCGGCAGAGAGCAGAAGGGCAGCGACATCACGGCGTGCGCGACGCTTCCCGTACCGCCCGCGGCCGTACCGCCGCTCATGTCCATGCCCGGGGTGTGCACGGGCGCGCCCATCGCGGACGGGTCGAGCCCGGCCTGCTGGACGACCCACCGCGCCTTCTGCGGGGTGAGCGGCGTCGCGGCCGTGCTCCCGCAGACCAGCCGGGCCGCGACGGCCAGCAGACCGCCGGAGCCGGACCCCGCGCCGCCGCCGTGCCCGGCGGCCGTCGTACTCGCGCACATCTGCCCGGCGTTGAAGACGCTGTGCAGCGCGAGCTGTCCGACGGCGAGGGCGGCGGCGATGCCGGGCAGGGTGCGTTCGCGCCCCGCGAGCGGCGCCACGACCGCGAAGACCGAGAGCCAGCCGACGACCAGCGCCCACACCGGCACCGTGCGGCCGGACGCCATCGCGTGCCCGACCGCGGCCAGCACGACGCAGACCGCGGTGAACACCGCGGCCCGCAGCAGTCGCATTCCGGCGCCGGCGCGCACGGAGGGGACGGAGCCCCGCGTGGCAGTCATGACGGCGGTCATCTTCTCACCGCGCGCTCCGGGCGGATACGGCGGGTGTCCGGCTCGCGGGGGTGTGCGCGTGAAGTCCCCTTACACCCGTACGCCGGGCATGGGCATCCGCCGAATGAGCGATATCACGTCAACATCGCGCTTACGGGACGCTCTTCGCGGCAATACGTAACCTTATGTCGAGCCGCAGCCAGGAGGCTGGAGCATGAGCATCTGGTGGTCACTCCATTTGCGGCGCGAGGCTGCGAGCGTTCCGCTGGCGAGAAGGCTGCTGATCGGGACCATGGAGACGGCCGGAGTCGATCCGGACATCTCCTTCGACCTGGCGGTGGCCCTCTCGGAAGCGTGTGCCAACGCCGTCGAACACGCCGGATCCGGCACGGAGTACAGCGTCACCGCGCGGATCGACGGCGACCAGTGCCGTATCGAGGTCGCCGACTCCGGTCCCGGATTCCCCCGCGACCGCTTCCGCCACCCGGCCCGGCCGCTGAGCCCCAGGGGTCAGCAGGCCGAGCACGGACGCGGACTCTTCCTCATCGAGGCGCTGGTGGACCACGTCCACTTCCAGAACCGGCCGGGTCACGGCACGGTCGTCTCCTTCGACAAGGTGCTCAAGTGGCGTGACGACGCCCTGCTCAAGGCGTCGTAGCGCCGCTCGACCCCGGTGGGACCGGCTGGGACCGGCGGGACCTGGTGGGGACCGGCCGGGACCGGTGTTCAGCCGCGCAGCCCCGCCATCCACGCCTCGACCTCGTCCGAGCGCCGCGGCAGCGCGTCCGACAGATTGCGGTTGCCGTCGTCCGTCACCAGGATGTCGTCCTCGATCCGGACGCCGATGCCGCGGTATTCCTCGGGCACCGACAGGTCGTCCGCCTGGAAGTACAGGCCGGGCTCGACCGTCAGCACCATGCCTGGCTCCAAGGTGGAGTCCACGTACGCCTCGGTCCGCGCGTGCGCGCAGTCGTGGACGTCCATGCCGAGCATGTGGCCGGTGCCGTGCAGCGTCCAGCGGCGCTGGAGGGCCAGTTCGAGCACCCGGTCGACCGGGCCTTCGAGCAGCCCCCACTCGACCAGCTTCTCGGCCAGCACGCGCTGCGACGCCTCGTGGAAGTCACGGAAGGCCGCGCCCGGCTTCACCGCGTCGATACCGGCCTGCTGGGACTCGTAGACCGCGTCGTAGACCTTGCGCTGGACCGGCGAGAAGCTGCCGCTGATCGGGAGGGTGCGGGTGACGTCCGCGGTGTACAGGTGGTGGGTCTCCACGCCCGCGTCGAGCAGCAGCAGGTCGCCGGAGCGGACCGGGCCGTCGTTGCGCACCCAGTGCAGGGTGGTGGCGTGCGGGCCCGCGGCGCAGATCGAGCCGTAGCCGACGTCGTTGCCCTCGACGCGGGCGCGCAGGAAGAACGTTCCCTCGATGTACCGCTCCGAGGTGGCCTCCGCCTTGTCCAGGACCTTGACGACGTCCTCGAAGCCGCGCGCCGTCGAGTCGCACGCCCGCTGCAACTCGGCGATCTCGAACTCGTCCTTCACCGCACGCAGCGCGGACAGGAATTCGGTCAGCTCGGCGTCGCGCTCGGCCGTCACCTTGTCGGTGAGCGCCGCCTCGATGCCCGCGTCGTGCCCGCGCACCACGCGGACCGGACCGGCCGCCTCGCGCAGCGTCTCCGCGGCCTTGCGGACGTCCCGGCACGGCATCCCGAGCAACTGCTCGGCCTCGGTGAGGCTGTGCCGCCGCCCGACCCACAGCTCGCCCTGGCCGTCCAGCCAGAATTCGCCGTTCTCCCGGTTGGAACGCGGCAGCAGATACGCGGTCGCCGCGTGCCCGCCGCCCTTGCGCGGCTCCAGCACCAGGACGGCGTCCTGCGTCTGGTCACCGGTCAGATAGGCGTACTCGGTGGCCGCCCGGAAGGGGTACTCGGTGTCGTTGGAGCGGGTACGGAGATTGCCCGCCGGTACGACGATCCGCTCGCCGGGAAAGCGCTCGGACAGCGCGGCGCGGCGCGTGGCGGCGTACGCGGCCTGCGGCAGCGGGGCCAGGCCGTGCAGCTCCGTGTCGGCCCAGTCGGCCTTCATCACGGCCGCCAGCTCGTCGGAGACAGCCGGGTAGAGGCGGTTCTTGCGCTGCTTGATCGGCTTGTCGTCGCCGTCCGCCGCGTCCGTGGCCGCCGCATCGCCGTCCGCTGTGGCCGCCGCGTCGGTGGCCGCTTCGACTGCCGCGTCCGTGGCCGCCTCGGCCGCCGTCACGGCCGTCCCCGTCGTCTCAGGAGTCTCGGGCGTCTCCTGTCCGACCCGCTCGACCTGCTCGTCCGGCTGTGCCTGGGCCTCGGCCACGTCCTGTCCTCCTCGCTGTCGTCGCCATAGCTCCCTGGAGGTCCCGTCGGGACCTGCTATGGACCTCTACGCATCGTATGTGCGCGCGGAAGAGGGCGTGCAGGGGGCATAGGTCCTGAATCGATCACGAATCAGGACCGGGCGGACCGAAGCGGACGCGGGTGACCGCGGCCCATCTCTCGCAGCCGCCCGTCTCGCAGCCGCCCGTCTCTCAGTGGCCGGTCTCTCTCGGCCTCAGTCGAAACGGACGGCGAGCAGGACGACGTCCTCCACGCCCTCGGACCGGTCGAGGCCGTCGGGCAGGACGGCGTGCAGGATGTGGTCGACGAGACGGTCGGGGTCGTCGCGGGCCGGGCGCGGTGCGCTCTGCGCGGCGGCGTGCAGCCGGGCGAGCGCCCGGTCGGCGGACTCCCCCGTACGGTGCAGCAGCCCGTCCGTGAACAGCACCAGGGTCTCGCCGGGCCGTGCGTACAGCTCGACACTGGGCGCCTCCCAGCAGCTGAGCATGTTCAGCGGCGCGGACAGCGACGTCTCGACGTACTCGCAGCGGCGGTCGCCGATCACCAGCGGCGGGCAGTGTCCCGCGCCCGCCAGGATCAGCTTGCGGCCGCCCGGGCCGCCGTTCCCCGCCTCCGCCTCCACGTACGCGAACAGCGCCGTCGCGGACCTGGCGGGCTCGGTGAGCCGCATCAGCAGTTCCAGGTCGGACAGGACCGCGACCGGGTCCTCGCCCTCCATCACCGCGTACGCGCGCAGGCTCGCGCGCAGCCGTCCCATCGCGGCCACCGCGCCGGGGCCGCGCCCCGTCACCCCGCCGACGGCCAGGCCGAGCGCGCCCTCGGGCAGCGGCAGCGCGTCGTACCAGTCGCCGCCGCCGCGCGGATTCGTGCGGTGCCTGACCGCCAGCCGTACGCCGGGGACGCGCGGCAGCCGTTCCGGCAGCAGTTCCGCGGCCAGCGCCGCCGTCGTGTCCCGTGCGCGCCGCAGGTCGAGCACGCGTGCGGTGTGCTCGGCGGCGAAGCGCAGATACAGGCCCATCAGGCGGCGCTGCCGGTCGTCGGGTTCCGCGGGTTCGTCGTAGAACCACACGGCCGTGCCCAGCCTGCCGGCCGACTGCGCCGTCAGCCGCAGCGCGTAGCTCGCGCCGAGGCCGAGCTGGACGGCGACCTCGCGGTGCCGCCGGTCGAGGCCGGGTTCGTGCAGCAGGTCGGCGTGGACGCGTTCGCCGTCCGCGTCCCGCGCCGCTGATCCGTCCGCCGCCGCTGATCCGTCCCGCGCCCCTGATCCGTCCCGCGCCGCTGATCCGTCCGCCGCCGCTGATCCGTCCCGCGCCCCTGATCCGCACGCGTCACTCGGGACGCCGGTGTCGGAGGCGGACGTACGGGGTACGGGCACGGTCTCGATCGTGCCGAGGTCGGCGTGGCCGAGGCCGAGGCCGACGGTGCGTTCGGGGCCGAGGCCGTCGGCCGGCTCCAGCGCGACCATGCCGCGCCGGGCGCCGACCAGAGTGGCCCCGGCGCGCAGCACCTCGTGCAGCGCGTCGTCCAGCGCGGTCGTACGGGCCAGCCGCTCGGTCAGCTCGTGCACCAGGGACAGGTCGCACACCCAGGAGGCCAGCCGGTCCTGCACGGCGGGGGAGCCGTACCGGTCACCGGCCGCTTCCTCCGGCGCCCGGGGACGGCCCGCACCGGGTACGGTCACGGGCTTGGCCGCGGGTTCTGTGGCCTGGTCGCTTACGGGCACGGTCGCGGAATCGGTCGCGGAACCGGTCGCGGAACGGATCGTGGAATCGGCCGCCGGTGCCGTCGCTGGTCCCGTCACCGGTTCCGTCCTCGGTCCCGCCGGTTCCGTCGCGGGTGCGGGCGGAGCGGCGGGGGAGACGGCGGGGACCGCGGAGGCGGCCGTGACCTGCGCGGGGCCTCCCGCAGGGGACGCATTTTGCGCCGCCGCGGAAGGAGGTGGCTCGGTTCCGGCCACTTTTTTCATGTGAGCGGCGCTCATGGCCGAGGGCTTCCGGCCAGTCGCCAATGGATGGGGCATTCCGTGCTTTTCGTCCGCAAAGCGCGGAGCATCTGCATCAATAGCATCGCAAACCCCCATGTCGTGGCGCGTCGCTACCAAGGAACCCACTTGTACACGCACAATCGCGGGCATGTCCAGGATTGTCCTGGTAGACGGAGTGGTGTCGGGACGTGACCGGCGTCACGTGCCGTGGTGTGTCGGTGGCCTGGAGTAGCCGTCGCACTGCCACAGGTTGGCCAGAAAGAGCTACCCCCGTCTCATGCGCGCTGTCGACTGATCCCGGCCAACAGCGCGTCATATTTGCGGGTGATGGGTAGGAACCCGGAGTCCGGCTCAAGCGTCGTAGTACGTAAGCAATTGACAGCCGACCCCACCCCGAGTGGCGAGCGGGAGCTGCGCCCAACGGGATCCACGACTAGTGGCTCGCGATCGGGGCAAGTGAGCAAGCGCCATGCGCACGCCGCCCACCGCCACGTTCCACGCTCGGCCGGCGGCGTGATGCGCTGCCTCGTAAACGGTGTGCTCGACAGATACGTGTGCAAGGGCAGATCCCTGGGCGTTAACGGAAAGGAACGAGCGCTGATGCGCGAGATCCTCGGAAGGCGACGCAAGCTCTCACTGCCGCGAAAGGGGCGGACCGCGTTGCGTGACGCGGCGCTCACCTACGCTGAGCAGTGGCAATGGCGTGTGGTGCCCGGTGTCGGATACGACAAACGCGGCACATGGCGGGCGACCGGCGCGCAGCCGTGCGCCTGCGCCCGCCCCAACTGCCCGGTGCCCGGCGCCCATCCGCACGAGCCGGGACTCCTGGCCGCCACCCGTGACCCGCGCATGGTGCGCTGGTGGTGGACGCGCAGGCCGGACGCGCCGGTGGTCCTCGCGACCGGCGACCGGGTGTCCGCGGCGAGCCTGCCCGCGGTGGCCGGCACGCGGGCGCTCGACGCGATCGAACGCCTCGGTGTACGGCTCGGCCCGGTGGTCGCCACCCCCACCCGGTACGTGATCCTCGTCGCGCCCTACTCGCTCGCCGAGCTGGGCGAACTCCTCGACAGCCAGGACTGGGTGCCGACGTCGCTGCGCTACCACGGCGACGGCGGATACGTGGCGCTGCCGCCGTCGAGCAGCAGTGCGGGGCAGCTCCGCTGGGTGCGGCCCCCGGTGCCCGAGGCGACGGGGCCCGACGCGCCGGTCGGGCTCGGCGGCGCCGCGCCGTGGCTGCCGCGGATCGGCGACCTCGTGGACGCCCTCGTCCGCGCGGGCCAGACCGCGCCGGACGGCGACCGGCTCACCTATTGATGCCCTTATCGATGCGCTCATCGATGCGCTCATTGATGCGCCGCGTTGACACCGCGCCTGTTCTGAACGCTGTTCAGGGCGGGCGCGGTGTCGTTCGCCGGGCACTCTGTCACTCGTTCGGGTAGCCGAGGGCCCCGGCCCTGCGCTGAACGGCGCCTGATCCTCCCGAAGTCCCCGGTCCGCGCGCTACGTTCGGCGGACCGCAACCGTCGAGCGCAGGTGGGGTCGTGCCCATGGAGCCGAAGTCACAGTCGCAGTCGCAGCCGCATTCGCAGGCCGTTCAGCAGGTGGCGCAGGACCATGTGTCGGGGCTGCGCATGGTCGCCCTCGCGAGCGTCGCCGCCCTGGCCGTCGTCCTGCCGCTGGCCGCCGCCACGGACGGTCCTTCGGAACACCCGGGCCACGGCGGCCACTCCGGCCACGCGGGCCTCGGCGCCCCCCACGCCAGGACCACGTCCGTGGACGGTTACGGAATGCTTCCGCCGCCGGCCGAAGGCACCTGAACCGCTACCGACCGGTACGACGAAAAGCGTCGCCGTCGTCTCCCTCACATGGCGAAAAGCGCCGTCCGGCGCCCCGCGGGCATGGAAACGCCCGGTCGCTGGCGACGGGGGATGCACCAGCGACCGGGCTGCCCAAACGGTAACAAGACTTCGTCCGTTCGCAAATTCCCCGACGCCGACGGGGCGCCGATTAGCCGCGATTCAACGGGAGTTGTGACCGGAATCACGGCCTCCCCCTCCGGGCAGGTCCCACCCACCAACGGATCGGGCGCACCCCCCTGCGCCGGCGCGGCGCCGTGGCCAGGGCTCGTGCCCCGTAGGCGCGACAAGCCCTCTCCGGCCCGGTGGTCCGGAGACCACCGGATTGCCCCGCCGGGGCGGGTGGTGACGTGCGGGAGCGTCGTGGCTTGTCGCGCAGTTCCTCCCCCAGCCTTCGGCCGGGAGGTGCCCCCAGCGCCCCTGAAAGGCAGGCCCTGCGCCAGCGCGGCGATCGGGCCCGCCCGTCCGGACGAAAGGTGGGTGCGCCCCGTCAGGGGCGCGGGGAACTGCGCGGACAACCCTCCACCGGCGGGTGGTCGGGGGGCGGCCGGATTGTCCCGTTGGGGCGGGTGGTGACCTGCGGGAGCGTTTCGGCTGAGCGCGCCCACGCGGCGGCAGCCGCACATCAAGCACAGCCCCGCGCCCCTTAAAAGATCGGCTCGCCGCCCGGCCGAAAGGCGGTGCGCCCCGTGAGGGGAGCTGGGGGCACCTCCCGGCCGAAGGCCGGGGAGGAACTATGCGGCCCGCCCCCACCGGCCCGGTGGTCCGGGGACAACCGGAATGCCCCGCCGGGGCGGGTGGTGAGGTGCGGGAGCGCTTCGGCCGGGGTGACGTGCGCCCCCCGTACGGCTGCCCCCCGTACGGCTGGAGGCCGTGGAATGGCTCGCCGCGAGGCGGAGGCGGCCGACGTCAGCTCAGGGTGATCTGGCGGTTGGTGAAGCCGCTGCGGGCGCGCCGCTCGTCGGCGGTGAGGGGGCCGGACTTGGCGAGCGTCTCCGCCAGACGCTCGTTGAAGGCGGCGGCGGGCTTCTCCACCTCGTCGGCGCCCATGCCGACCGGCAGGTCCCACACCGGCACCACGAGCCCGTGCGCGCGGAAGGAGCCGACCAGCCGCGTACCGTCACCCAGCGACGACACCCCGGCGGCGTGCAGCCGGGCCAGCGCGTCGAGCAACTCCTCCTCGGGGTGCGGCATGACCCACCGCAGGTGGTTCTTCTCCGGCGTCTCGCACCAGTAGGCGGCGTCCACGCCGGTCAGCCGTACGGTCGGGATCGCCGCCTGGTTGGCGCGCTCCAGTGACGCGGCCACCTCGCCGGTCGCCGCGTCGGCGTCCTCCAGCCAGAACTCGAAGCCGCTGTGCACCTCGGGCGTGAAGGGCGCGTCGAGGTCCAGCACGTCCTGGAGGCGCGGCCCGTCCTGCGGCGGGCGGCGGCCGTCCACCGGATTGCCGGGCGCCGCGGTGAGCGCGCGCAGCAGCGTGTCGGCGAGGTCGCGGCTGACGTCACCGGACGCCGCCTCGTTCTGGAGGCCGAGCAGGACGGCTCCGGTGTCGCGGCGCAGTCCGGGCCAGGCCATCGGCAGCACGGTGCCGAGCGTCACCGAAGGAACGTCGTCGGGCAGCGCGTCCTTGAGGGTGAGCGGGGCGGTCGCCGCCGGGACCAGCTCGCGCAGCGCGACCCAGTCGCACTCGCCGGGCAGCCCCTCGAACGGGCGGCGCACCAGCTCGGTCACCGCGTGCGACGCCTCGCGGCCGTGACACGCCTTGTACCGGCGGCCCGAGCCGCAGGGGCAGGGCTCGCGCGCGCCGACCACCGGGACCTCTCCGCTCGTCGGGACCTTCGTCTTCGTCGCGGTCGCGCGCTTCTTGGCCATGGCTCGGTCTCTCCCGTAACGGCGGTGTTCCGGCCGTGAGCCTAGCGCCCGGCGCGGCCGCCGCCGGACCACGGCGAGGCGTGCGGAGGGGGCGGGGGAGGTCACCGGGGCCGCCCTGCGTGCCGTGCCCCGCGAGGCTCTGTGCGGCCCTACGCGCGGGCCCGCGACCTCAGCCGCGTTCGTCGACCGCGTCGAAAGCCGTGTTCAGCGACCCGAGCCCGTCGAACGCTTCGATCGATTCGGCCAGGTCCATCGACATGCCCATCGGCAGGCCGCCGCCCGCACCGACGATCGGACTGATTCCCGTACCGCCGATTCCGCCGAGGCCGGCCCGCTGGCCGCGCGTGCCGCCCGTACCGCCCGCGATCACCGGGTCGTCGCGGCGCGCGTGCCGGGCGCGTACCGGAAGGACCGCCCAGACCGTCACCTCGCCGGGCGCGTCGTCGCGCACGCCCCAGCGCAGCGACAGGCTCCCGACGATGCCGAGGCCCCGGCCGCCGTGCGCGCTCAGGGAGGGGGTGGAGGGGCGTGGTCTGGTGGGGCCGCCGCCGTCGGTCACCTCGACCGCGAGGAGTCCGTCCGTGCCTATCGCCCACGCGGCGCGTATCCCGCACTCGCCGCAGTCGGTACGGCCGCCGTCCGTACGGCCGCTGTCCGTCCGTGGGCTGTCGTGACGGCCGCCGGTCGTCCAGTCGTCGTTCACCGTACGGGGAGTGTCTCTGGCGGACCGTGCGCCACCGGCGTCACCGCCGCCCCCGGCCTCGTGCGTCTCCAAAGGACGCGCGTGCCGGAAGGAGTTGCTCAGCAGCTCCGACAGGATGAGGACGGCGTCGTCGATCACCGGCTCCGGCACGTCCTGCGCGCACAATTCGTTCCGCAGTTTCCGGCGCGCCACCGCGACGCCGGTCGGACCATGAGGCAGGGCCATGGTCGAGGACGTAGGCACCTCCTGCGCCACCATCAACGACACCCCCAAGACCTCCTTCACGCCCTTGCGCCACGGGATGGATGCCCTCTGCGACTCGGCCGGAAACAAGCCAACCGCGATCTATTGACGTACTCCGTACACATTCACGACGCACAATTGCAGCCCGAACACGATACGAACGCGCCGGGGTACGCCCTGTGACGGCTGTTGCCTGGTGATGTCGGCTGCTCTGTGTTGACTCCTGCTGTGGCCTGCGGACATCTGTGAACTTCAGCGACCCAGTTGGGACAGAACCGCACTCGGGCGGTTGGTGATGATGGAATCCACCCCAAGCCGTACGCACAACTCGACATCGGCGGGTTCGTCCACCGTCCAGACGTGGACGCGGTGCCCCGCCTGGCGCAAACGCGCCACGTATCCCGGGTCGGCGCGCACGATCCGCATGCTCGGCCCCGCGATGCCGACGCCCGCCGGCAGCCACCCGTTCCAGCGCGGGGGAAGCGCGTGGCGCACCAGGAAGACAGTGGGGACCGCGGGCGCGGCCAGCCGTACCCGGCGCAGCGCCCCGGGCCAGAAGCTCATCACCCGCACCTGGGCGGGCTCCCCGCGCGCCGGGCGGTCCATACCGAAGTGCCGCAACAGGTCGAGCAGCCGCCGCTCGACCTGGCCCGACCACCGCGTCGGGTGCTTCGTCTCGATCGCCACCTCCACGCGGCGGTCGGTGTCCGCGACCAGTTCCAGCAGGCGGCGGAGCGTGAGGACGCCGCTGGGTTCGCGTACGGCGTTTTCGTCCTCTTCTTTTACGCGTCCCGCGCGGGCACCTCTTATATGCGCGTCTTTCGTACGGACGTCTCCTGGGTGACGGTCCCGGCTTCCGGCGCCGCCAGGTCCTCCGTGGCCGTCCTGCCACGAGCCGAAGTCCAGCGCGGCGAGGTCGGCCAGGGCGAGGGAGGAGACGGCGCCCCGGCCGTTCGACGTACGGTCCACCCGCCGGTCGTGGACACACACCAGCTCGCCGTCCGCGGTCAGCCGGACGTCGCAGTCCAGGGCGTCGGCCCCGTCCGCGATGGCTTTCCGGTACGCGGCGAGCGTATGTTCTGGTACGTCCGCGGAGGCGCCTCTATGGGCGACGACCTGGACAGGTCGCCCGTCCGGAAACGCCTCCGGGACCGCGCGCGCGTCAGTCACCGTGTCATGGTGCCACCGTCTCCCCGGCGGCCCGGTAACACGGCCGTACGACGGGTACGCGAAGATGCACAGCTACCGCTTACGGCGGTCCGACACGCTGTGGGAAATGCTGTGTTCGGCCCACCACCTTGTTCCGCACCCGGTTCGGAATCCTGTTCAGAACCTGTCCCGACCCTGAGGAGAATCGCTGTGAGCACCGAGAACGAAGCCGGCTCCGGCTCGGCTGCGGAGTCGGCAGCGCCCGCGCCCGACGGTGCCTCGGCGGCCCAGGCCCCCGTACGTCCTGCCGCTCCGCCGCTCGCCCCGCCGACCGCTCCTCCGACGGCCCCTCCGGCCGCCCCGCCCGCGCCCGCCGCTCCCCCGGCGTCCGCGGACGGCGAGTCGCGTACGGAGATCCTGCCGGAGGTACGGGACGCGGCTCCGGTGCCGCCTGCGGATCCGTACCGGGCCCCGGCCGACCCGTACTCGTCGCCTTCCTCTTCCTCTTCGCCCGCGCCTTCGCCCTCGCCCGCGCCCTCGCCCTCGCCTTACGGTCCGCCGAGTGGGCCGCCTTCGCCGTACGGGACGCCGCCTGCCGCGGTGTTCGCAGCGGAGCAGCCGCCCGCGGGGTCGGGCGCGTTCGGTACGTCGGGTACGTCGGCCGCGTCGGGTACGGAGCATGGCGCGGGGTCGGGCCACGGTGGGTCGGGTCATGGCGGGTCCGGCCACGGTGGCGGGCCGCACGACCCGTTCGCCGCGCCGTCGTCCCCCTACGGCGCGGCGAACGCGCCCGGCACCGGCCAGCCCGGCGGCCCCGGCGGTCTGCCGCCGGCCTGGGGCACGCACGTTCCCCCGCCGCCGAACGACGGCCGCAAGCGCCGCGGCGGCATCGGCGGCATGGTCGCCGCCGTCCTGGTGGCCGCGCTGGTCGCGGGCGGCGTCGGCGGAGGCGTCGGCTACGCGATCGCCGACCACAACGACAAGTCGAGCTCCACCTCCTCGACCACCGTCTCCGACTCCGGCAGCCAGAAGGCGTTCAACCGCGCCCCGACCTCGGTGGCGGGCATCGCCAACAAGGCGCTGCCGAGCGTCGTCACCATCAAGGCCAGCGGCAGCCAGGAGAGCGGCACCGGCACCGGTTTCGTCTACGACACCGAGGGCCACATCCTCACCAACAACCACGTGGTCGCCCCGGCGGCCAGCGGCGGCAAGCTCACCGTCACCTTCTCCAACGGCAAGACGTACGACGCGGCCGTCATCGGCCGCGCCCAGGGCTACGACGTGGCCGTCATCAAGCTGAAGAACGCCAGCGGCGTCAAGCTCACCCCGCTGCCGCTCGGCAACTCCGACCAGGCGCAGGTCGGCGACGCCACCATCGCCATCGGCGCCCCCTTCGGCCTCTCCGGCACGGTCACCACCGGCATCGTCAGCGCCGTCCACCGCCCCGTCGCCTCCAGCGACGGCCAGGGCAGCAGCGCCTCCTACATGAGCGCGATCCAGACCGACGCCTCGATCAACCCCGGCAACTCCGGCGGTCCCCTCCTCAACGCCAACGGCGCCGTCATCGGCATCAACTCCGCGATCCAGCCCGCGGGCAACAGCGACCCCGGCACCCAGGGCGGCAGCGTCGGCCTCGGCTTCGCCATCCCCATCAACCAGGCCAAGCGCGTCGCGGACCAACTCATCAAGACCGGCCAGCCCGTCTACCCGGTGATCGGCGTCAGCCTCGACACCCAGTACCAGGGCGACGGCGCCAAGATCTCCACCGACTCCCACACCGCCATCACCTCCGGCGGCCCCGGCGCCAACGCCGGCCTCAAGCCCGGCGACGTCATCACCCGCTTCGACGACACCCTCATCGACAGCGGCCAGACCCTCATCGGCGAGATCTGGCAGCACTCCCCCGGCGACAAGGCCACCATCACCTACACCCGCAACGGCACCTCCCACACCACCACCGTCACCCTCGGCCAGCGCACCGGCGACAGCAACTAGCCCCCCACCCACTAAGCTGTCCCCGCGCCCCGCGCCAGGAGGCTTGCCCGAGCGGCCTAAGGGAACGGTCTTGAAAACCGTCGTGGCAGCGATGTCACCGTGGGTTCAAATCCCACAGCCTCCGCGGTAGGCAGCGAACACACAGGTGGGGCCGGGTCTCGATGCAATCGAGAGCCGGCCCCACCTGTTGTGCGTCTCACTCGTGTGCCACCGATTCCCACCGATGACCAGCGCGTGTGGTCAACCTGTGGTCAGGTTCCGTGGCCATGGCCCGAAGCTACACTCCGCTATCCCTCCTGGTCGGCGAGGGCCTGACTGATCAGCTCGTTGGCCCGGTCCTGAACCCCGCGGAGGATCTTCGCGTAGAACCGGAAGAGGACAGCGACGCTGTGCCCAGCCCGCATGGCCGCCTCCACCGGGTCCACTCCCGCTTTGATCCATAGTGAAATGCCCGCCTGACGCAGGCAGTACGGCACATCGGCAAGCGGCGTCTTCAACTCCTCTGCGGAGAGCACTTCTTCCCGTGCCGCCTGCCACACCTCGGTGTACTCGGTGGAACGGACGCGGCCCCCGCCTACGGCGCGGAAGAGCCGACCGTCGGGCGCGGTGCCGTACGTCCTGATGTGCTCGCGGAGCATGCGGACGAAGACAGGCGGGATGGGCACTGATCTGGTCGCCTTGCGAGCACGGCGTTTGAGCCCCCGCTTCTCGAACGGCTGCCCATCGTCGGTCCAGCCCGACCCGACTTCTGGCCGGGACTCGGACAGGATGAGTTCGCCCCAGGCTTCTTCGTCCTCCTCGTCCGGAAGCACGCACCCTGTTTCGCCGAGTGCGGCAGCCTCGGAAGGCCGCGTAGCGGCGTAATAGATGCAGCCGAAGAACGCCTCCAGGTGCTCGCCCCGGACGCCTTGCAAACGGACGGCCTGGATCAGCGCTCGGGCAAGGCCGGGGTCGGGTACATAACGGAAGTCGACCTCGTCGTCGGTGTCAGGCGGTTCCCAGTCGATGCGCGAAAGGGGATTCGCCGTGAGGAGGTCGCGTTCGACGGCGTATCGGAGCGCGTTGTTGAAGGTGGTCCGCTTGCGGCGGAACGTGTTGTCGGCGGCAGCAGTGCCGTCGAGCTTGAGCGACAGTGCGGTGAGTGCCGCGCGCATCCTCTCCGAAGTGCCCAGCTCCGACATCTTGAGCGAGTTTCTGGCGACCCAAGCCAGAGCCGCCGACTCTTCGTCAGACATCGTCCGGGCGTCCTTACGCGCGACCACGCCGCCCTCGGTTCGCTCCATTTGGAAGGCCCATGTGCGCAACGTCCTTCGGAGCAGCGCTCGATCCGGCTTCGCCTTGCCGGAGGAGACGAGAACGAGCGTCACGGTCGTCAGCGCCTCCGCAATACCCGCGCGGTGCTTGGCTGCGGCTCGCGGCCACTTCATCAGGGCGTACGCGCACGCGTGCTCATACCAACTCGGCGACTTTCGCTCGCGCAGCTCACTCGCGGGCAGTCCCGACTCCGAGTCGAACTGCTCGCCCTTGCGGACCGCGGACATTAACTCGGAGCGCCGTCCATCAGCCAGGGCGAAATTGGCGAAGACGTCGTAGTGGATCTGCGTCCCTACGCGCCAACGCAGTTGGAAGGGTGAACTCTTGCTCGGGCGGCTCCGGACACTCCAGATCCGCACGTCGTAGGTCAGCATGTGACCACCTCCGGGCGAGTGCGCGCCCTGCACAGGGCGCGCACCCGGGATCCGGGATTAGTCGGACAGGTCCTGGCAGTTGCTCGCCCACCACGTGTCGAGGTCGCTTCGGCGTACGCGGATCTGTCCGTTGGGGAGCCGGACGCAGCGCGGCGCCTTGCCACGCGCCCGCATCCGGTAGAAGGCGGATCGGGACATGCCGATCTCGTCCAGAACGTCCGGGAGTTTGAGGCGCGGGTGCCGGGCGGGGGTCCTTGTGCTGCCCGGCCTTCGGCTGCCGCGCTGCGAGGGCGGCGAGCTGTGGGGCATGCTGGGGTTCCTCCTGTGTCGTGTTCGGGATGGGAGGGCCGGGGCAGCGGGTGTTCTTGGCGGATTGGCCGCTGCCCCGGGCGGAGTCAGGTGTCGGTGGGGTCGTCGGTCGGCGTGGCCGGGGCGACCTTGATGCTGGCGATCAGGGAGACGGTGCCTTCGGGGTCGCCCTCGAAGAAGGTCTCCATCCACTCCCAGGCGGTGTCGGCGGTGAGGGGCGCGTAGCCGAGGGCGCGCAGCGCGGCGGTGCGGGCGCTGACGGTGGGGACGCCGTCGCCGACCGGGAACGGGATGTGCGCCCAGCGGGATTCGTCGGGCTCGGCGACGAAGACCTCCCATGCGGCGCCGTCCCAGGAGTGGATCATGTGGGCGTTCAGGGGGCGGGTGTGGGCCACGGTCAGCCCGCCTGGAGGAAGCCGTGGGCGTCCGCGAAGCGGATGAGGTGCTGGAGGGTGCGCTCGGCACGCTCGCCGTAGACGTACGCGGCGTCGGCGAGGTCGGCGGTGAACTCCGCTTCCTCGTCGTCGGGTTCGCACGCGATGAGCCGGGCGCGGAGGTCGGCGAGTTCGGTGCTGCCGGCGTCGCGGGTGAGGGACGGGCTGACGTCGGGGAGGCCGTCGGCGGTCACGGTGTAGTTGCCGTGGCGGTCGCGGGGGAGTTCGACGTGCCGGGGCCGCTCGTTGCGCAGGACGGCGGCGACGGCCGAGGCGGCGCCGTGCGCGTAGCCGAGGGCGGCGTTCTCGTACAGCTCGTGCGTGTGGTGCTCCAGGACCATGTAGAGGTCGCTGAGCTGCCAGAGCGCTTCGTCGTGCGGGCGGACGGGTTCGGCGCCGGGGACGGTGAGCATGCCCACCACGGGGACGATACGGGCGGGGTCAGCGGTCCACGCGGCGTGGCGGGCGTGGCTGTGGGCGGTGCGCAGTTCACGGGCGGCTGCGCCGAGGGCGTACACGCTGTCGGTCAGGCTGAGGTGCCAGTCCGGGGCGATGTCGGGCATGGGGTTCCTCCGTTGGGCGGGCCGGGCGGGCTGTCCGGTCCTCCGCGCGAGCCCAACCTCCGTCTATGGATGGGGGGTTGGGCTCGCACGGGGGACCGTCAGGCCGTCAGGTCAGGTGCGGGAGGACCGGGGCGCCGACGGACGCAGCCTGGAGGACCGTGCGCAGGTCGCCGCCGACGGCCGCGAGCCGCTGCTCGATGGCCTGCCAGGACTCGGGGTCGATGGCCATGAGTCCGGCGACCGCGGTGGGGCCCTGGCCGAGTTCGAGGGCGGTGAGGACGTCGCGGAGTTCGCTGATGGCCATGAGGGAGATGCGCGGCTGGGATGCCGCGAGTGCGGGCGTGCACATGAAGTTGCCTCCTTACGAGGTCACTTGACGGCTACTTGCCGGAGTTGGGGATCGCGTCCCTGAGCGCGGACATGATCTGGTCGATCGAGGGCGCGGCGCTGCTGCGTGCGAGATAGAAGCCGAAGAGCAGGGCGACGACGGCGGCCCCGGCGCCGACCGCGCGGTAGCGCATGAGCAGGGCCAGCAGGACGCCGAACAGCGCGAGGGCGGAAATACTGAAGGCCATCAGCGGACCCCCTCGCGGTGCAGGCGAGTGGCCACGTTGTAGAGGTGACGTCCTACACGGATCCGTTGGCCGTATCCGCGGCAGCGACGGCACTCCCGTCCGCGCACGATCCGGCCGCGCCGATTCTGCTTGACCTTGAAGCCGAACCCGCGGCACTTACGGCAACTGCCGAGCGGGCTCGCGGCGCACAACGCGGCGTAGCAGAGAACCGCGATGACGATGAGCGCTATAGCGCTGACGAGCGAAGGCATGGAAACCCCTTCCAGGGCGGAATCAGGGCATGCGGAGAGTGGGCTGCTAGCGGCTAGATGCCAGGTCAGAAGACCTGTGGGGCGCTAGCGGGGGTACTAGATCTAGCGGGGTGCGGTGCTAGCCAGGCCCGGGAGGATTACCGGGCGCGAGATGCTGGCTGCCGCGTAGGATCGCGCGGGCGATCAGGGGGAACGATGGGCACTTCGAGCGATGCGGCGGGAGCGCGGTACGCGCTGACAAGCGACGAAGAACCGGACGACTTCTGGGGTTACGTCCAGGACGCGACCGGGCTGTTCGTACCGCTGGACGACGAAGGGCGACGGCGGGTGGAGCTGCTGGGCTGTGACCCGCGAGGCGCTCTGCTGAGGGCAGTTGACCGCGTCGGCACCAAGCGCGCGCAAGCGGGCAACGCCGATCTCGCTTTCCTGGACGAGCGCTCGGGCCGACGGCTGGGCTCGTACTTCGTCAACTGGCTGACGGTCGAGGACCGCAGGCCCTCGGTCCGCTACGGAAGCGACCGCTGTGACCTGACGGTGAGCCTGTGGTGCGAAGCGCTTCTCGCACAGGCCGAGTGGCCCTGGCATCTGGTCCGGACCGGTGTTCTGACCCGTACGGGCATGTGGCACGACCTCGACCGCGACGGCCGTCACGCCTGGATGTCCGTGGCGCTCAAGCGGTCGGTCCGCCCGGATATCGACCGCCCGGCCGGGACCGTCTACGAACTCGACGGCAGCCACGTCACGGACGAGTACAGCTTCTACTGCGCTCTGGGCGAGGCAGTGAACGGTCCTGGTGGCTACTTCGGTTGGAATCTCAGCGCCATCGACGACTGTCTCCGTGGCCGTTGGGGCGCGAGCACGCCCTTCACCCTCGTATGGAACGACAGCGCCACGTCCGTATCAGCGCTTCAACGGATCGTTCCCGTCGGCTACATCGGATGGTTCGACGTACTCCTGGAGATCTTCGAGGTCCAGGACGTGGACATACGTTTTCGCTGAACGCGCGTGCCGCTCACGCCGCTTTCCTGCCGTCACGTCGGTCAAGTGCGGTAACCACGTCGACTCGGCGCAGGCCGCGCCGGTTGGCGCCCTTGCCGTCCTCCGTCGTCCCCCACACCTGTACGGTGCGGATGCCGTACGGCTTTACGGCGGAGGCCAGTTGCTCAGGGCTCCACTCGCTGTAGACGTCGGGCCGGAGTTCGGCGAGGCGGGCGATGATGTCCTCGCTCCACGTCTTCGACGTCCCGGCCGGGATGGCCGTGAGTAGATCGGCGAGCAGGTCGTACGAGGGGGAAGCTCCGCCCTCGGGTTCCTCGCCGAGGGCGTGCCCGGTGAGGCGCCCCGCCGCCTTGCGCAGTTCGTACAGGCGCAGCGCGAGCGCGTCAGCCGTGGGCGCGTCGAGATAGACGGAGCGCACAATCCGTGCGTCCGAGCCCTCGCCGACGAACCACGCGATGCCCTTGTCGGCCCAGGCCAGCAGATTCGCGCGGATGCCGCGCTTGTACGAGCCAGTGCCGAGCACCATGTCGTTCTCGATCTGGCCCATGACCTTCAGGCACCAACGCAGCGTGGCGTTCGCGGAGATGCCGGTCGGCAGTGACTTGGAGTCGGGCCGCTGTGTGGCGAGCAGCAACGTCATCCCGAGTGCGGGGCCGCGCTTGACGAGGTCGGTGCATTGCTCCTCGAACTCAGCTCCGTACGTGGGGTGTTCGAACCACTTCTGGCACTCGTCGACGCCCACGACGATCGGGCGCAGGCCGAGCTTCCTCATGTCCGCCAGCGTGGACGTGACCTTGGACTCGGGACAGAGATCCTTGGGCAGTTCGCGAAGGACCTTCGCCCGTCGCCTCAACTCGGCGCGCAGCTCGCGGAGATCGGCGAGTGCGTACGCGATGTCCTCGTCCTCCTCGCCCGCCCGGTAGCGGTGGGCTACGCGACCGACGGTCGACAGATCGCCTGTCCCCTTGAGGTCGTACGCGTGGATCTCCGCGCGCAGGTCCATGCACGCGATCAGGAGCAAGAGCCGTAGTAGGAAGGTCTTGCCCATCCTGGGCACGGCGCCGACGATCCCGGAGACGTACATCAACGACGTCAGCACCCACCGCCCGCGCTGATCGGTGGCGAACGGCTGCGCTTTGAAGAGGTCGAGCGGCTTGAGGTCAAGCAGTGGCCACTTCGGCTGCTTCGTCTGCGACATGTCCTGATCGCCGACCCACAATCGCAACCGCCCGGTGTGCTCGTCCGGCACCGCTTCCGGCCATACGCAGCCGAGCGGGCGCCGTAGCCCGGAGGCCAGCCGCTCGCGGCGGTCGATGACGTCGGTGACGGTGACGCCGTACGGGAGGTCGCCCTCGGCGAGCCAGCCGGAGCCGTCGCGGGTGATGGGCGCGGTGAAGAAGAACCCCGGACCGCCCTTGGCCTGCGCCTGGTTGATCGCGGGAATGCCGAGCGCTCCGAGGGCCCGCAGCACGATGTCACTCGTCAGCTTCGTGGCCTTGGGAATCTCCACAGCCCTGTGGATAACAGGATCATCTGCCGGTTGGCCGAGCCGCCCCAGAGCCGCGGTGGCCACCCCACATGACATCGCGACCAGCCAGCCCGGTGCCAGGACGTACGACCCGAGGGCGACGACCGGCCCGACGACCGAAGCGACGATGCCGACAACCGCACGCCACCGCACACGCCGGTCACGCTGCCGCGAGAGCTTCAGGTACTCCTCGACGTCCCCGCGCGTGGCCGCTGCCTGCCGCAGCGGCTCGCCCTCGGCGTCGACCAGCCACCGCAGTGATCCGCCGACGAAACGGGCGGCGCCCCGAGGCGCGCGGAGTGTAAGACGCAGCGCGTACCAAGGCGTACGAACCGCGTGATACGCGCTGACGTGTCCGGCGTACACGGCGACGCCGTGCGCCGCCGACTCGAACTCACGTCGCGACCGCGCCCACGCCGGGACGACCGGCCGTCGCCTCGCTCCGCGTACGCGATCGATCAGCCCAGGGCCACTCGGGCCGCGGGGCTTGTCGACTTCGATCGACCCATCAGGATCTGCCGTCTCTTCCGGGGCAAGCGGTAACGGCGCCCGCCCCGGGTCTTGCTTGTCGTGGTTCACTGGCGATTCCTTTCCTGGTTGGGAGGGAATGCCGGGGCCTGGCCCTACCCGCCAAAGCAGCGGCCGGGCCCCGGTGTTGGGATTGAGCGGCGAGCCGTCAAGGCTGCTTCGCCGTACGCGCTGATCCGGCCGGGCCGTTCACTGGACGGGGACCGCGTTCTGCGTCGAGCCGTACGAACACTCCGTGTACGTAGCTCGGCGCCCGTGTCGCCCGCCGCGCCGTTTCGCGGACGCTGAGACCGTCGGCCCAACCGCGCTCGATGGCCGCCATGGCCTCGGCGGTGCCGAGCTTGGCGGGCGTGCGTTCAGGTGATCGGCCGCCGTCGTTCGCGTTGTCCATCGGCGGAAGGTCGGTGAACAGCGTGCGCGGGTAACGCCGGATGCTCGCGGTGGCCCGAGCCATCTGGGCGCGGGTGTGTGCGGCGAGGGCGGACGCTGCGGGGTCGGGTGAACGTTCATCCCACGGCGACGGCAGCGCGATGGTAGCCAGCGCCGTAGCGTTCCGCCGCGCGGCGAGCTGGTCGAGCAGTACGCGGCGCTGCTCGCGGTCGTTGCCGACCGAGGACTTGGCGACCGCGACGGAGAGCCGACGTGCGATCCGCCGCCCGCGCCGCTTGCCCCGCCGGGCGGGGTTCATTTCCGCGAGACGGGCCGCAAGAGCGACAGCTCGTACGGTGGCCCGGTCGCGGGTGATCTGCGCCGCGTCCCGCTGCCCCTCGGCGATGCCGAGACGAGAGAGGAGTCGTTCGCGCAACTCCCTTGCGATCAGGGCGCCGAAGCCGTTGGACGATGCCTCGGGCTTGCGGTGCCGTAGCTCGATCCCCATGGCGAGGTGCCAGAGCATCGCGGCCATCACCGGGCCGACGAAGGCGCGTACGGTCCCGCCGACCAGGCCGGATTCGGCGTATGCCGGGATGATCTGCACCCCGGTGATGACCCACACCAGGACTCCGGGAACGCCCGGCGCCGCGTTCGGCCCGTTGAGGTTCTGCCGGGCCATCAACGCGGTGGCGAACAGAGCGAGTTCGGCGGCGCCGAACATCGAGGCGCGCTCGACCGTACCCGCGATGTCGAGGTAGTCGGCGGCGAAGCGCCAGGATGTATCGGCGCTGTACGCGGTGCAGCCGATCGCCGCGAGGGCGGCGACCCGGACGGCGGGAGTACCCCGGCTGCGTTTCTGTCCGATGAGCCATACGAGGGCGACGGCGACCAGTGTGGCGCAGACATACGCCGCGTCGAGCGTGCTGGCAACGGGTCGAGGCAGGGCCGCGATCACGCCGCTTCCCCCACCCGACTCGGCCGCACGGTGTGGCGACTGCTCCTCAGCAGCGCGACGCCGCCGAGCCACAGTGCGCAGAGCGCGTCCTCCCTGGCGATGTGGTCGGACGCGCCCTCTTCGAGCAGTTCCGCGAGCACTTCGCGGGCCGCCTCCACACGGGCGGCGCGTTGTTCGTCCGACTCGTCCGGGGGACCGAGGAACAGTTCCCGGAAGTGGTCAGGGGCGTCCGCTAACTCGCATTCGTCGCCGACGACGTCGCCGCGACCTCCGTACGTACACATGGCTCTCCTGAGGCTGAGGGTTGGGAGAGCCGACGGCGGTGTCTGCGACCTGACGACGGCTGTTGCTGCCACCGGCTCTGGGAGCGAGTGGTCATGACCTCCGGCACCGCGGCTCAGGGCCGCTGTGCCGGGATCAAAAGCACTCGTTCGTTCAGGCGCTCTGTGGAGTTTTCAAGGAGCCGGCGCTGCCTTCGGACCCGTGTCGCGGGGCCCTCCGGGCGTCCTTCTCACGCTCTCCTCAAGAGAACCTGACCTCAAGTCCTCTTTAGGAGTACGAATGAATATGAGGCATGAATCACTCACTCGTCAAGACCTCTTGATGACTTGTATCCTGGGGCTGCTAACGGATCAGGACGGTGAGGCCCCATGGCCAAGGCATACGAGCGGATCGCTGACGATCTCCGTCAGCTCATCCGCGCAGGTGAGCTAGCTCCTGGCGACCAACTGCCCTCCGAGACCAAGCTCGTCGAGCGCTACGAAAAGAGCCTTCCGACCCTTCGGCAGGCTCTCGGCCTGCTTCAGGCCGAGGGCCTGATCGAGAAGGTGCACGGTCGCGGCAACTTCGTCCGCCGCCCCCGCACCCTCGTTCAGCGCACCAACGGCCGCCACCAATGGGAGAAGGACCGGGCCCGTGAGGCCGAGCCCCTGCGGGCACAGACCGGTTCGACCGAGCGCGACACCGGTCTCGAACTGAACGACCTCGTCTTCTACGCCGCGTACCGCGAGATCAAGGCGGAGGAGGAGATCGCCGAAGCGTTCGGTGTCCCGGTCGGGACCGCGCTCCTGGAGCGCACGTACCGCACTCGGTATCGGGCGGAGAGCGCGCCGTTCAATCTCGTACGGTCCTACCTTGTCCGCGACGTGATCGCGGAGAACCCCGATCTCCTGGACGACACCAAGGAGCCGTGGCCCGGGGGCACACAGAACCAGCTTTTCACCGTCGGGATCGAGCTGGGCCGGATCGAAGAGCGCGTCACCGCACGCCCGCCGACCGCTGAGGAAGCGGAGGAGCTGGGGTTGCCACCGGGGACTTCCGTCCTCGTCCTCCGCAAGACCTCGTACGACATCGACGGCCGCCCGGTCGAAATCTCCGATGTGACGCTGCCCGGTGACCGCACGGAAATGCTCTTCACCACCCACTTGGAAAGGTGGTGAACGCCGTGACCCGGCGCACCATCGACGTCATCACCGCCGTCCACGAACCGGCCGCGCCGTATCTCGCGGACGCGTACAAGTCCCTCGTCGCCCAGGAACTCCCCGACGGCTGGGACTGGCACTGGATCATCCAGGAGGACGGCAAGGGCGACACGGTCGCCCCGTTCGTACCTGACGACCCGCGCGTGACTTTCGGCCAGGGGCGCCCTGGCGGTCCCGGCGTCGCGCGCATGATGGCGATGGCCCACGCGGGCGGCGACTACGTCAAAGTCCTCGACGCTGACGACCAGTTGACGCCCGGCGCCCTCGCCCGCGACCTGGCCCTCCTCGAAGCCGACGCCACCCTTGGCTGGACCACCTCCCGCGTCCTGGACCTCCTCCCCGACGGCTCCACCGCCGGCTTCGACCAGGACCCCGCCGACGGCCCCATCGAACGCGGCGCCGTCTTCGACCACTGGAAAGCCCACAACTTCCGCGCGCAGGTCCACCCCGCGACCCTCTTCGTCCGCCGCGACCTCCTCTTGGCCCTAGGCGGCTGGATGGCCCTCCCCGCCTCCGAGGACACGGGCCTCCTCCTCGCCCTGAACGTCGTGAGCCGCGGCTACTTCACCCGCGAATACGGCCTGCTCTACCGCAAGTGGCCCGGCCAAGCGACGGCCCAGTCCACCCACACCGACGAGGCAGAGCGCGAAGCCCGCATGGCAGTCGTAGAGGCACGGACGCAGGCGCTCGTACGCTTCCCATGCCATATCGCGGCAAAAAGTTACCACTGCTAACGCAACGCGGCGGGCCGTCGGTGGTGGCGCTCCTAGCGTTCTAGACCAGGTCAGGAGTCTGTCATCCAACAGCCGACGGTTGATGGTGACGACTGCGAGCAGTATGCGATGTCCCGCAACTGCTGTTCGCTGTAAGCCGGTAGCGCTGGCCCGCCTCAGCCGAAGAGGAGATCGATGTCCTTTTCGATGCAGAGCTGTAGGACGACCGCCAGCTGGCGGGCATCGTCGATGTGCCGTTGAAGGAGAGGGTCGGTGCCGTCCTGTTGCGGTCGGTCGGCGATCTCCTGCAAGCGGGGCAGGAGTGCGGCGCACTGAGTCGGCGAGAGGTCGGGGCCGTCGTCGTCGGGATGGTTGAGGAGCGGTGCGAGGGCGGTGGAGACGTCGTTCCAGGGTCGACTGCCACCAAAGCCGTGCATCTCATCCAGTGCGAAACCTTCGGTCTGCGCTAACCACTGCCGGAACACATCGAAGCCGGTGTAGGACCAAGACACGTCGGGGCTGCTGGTGTCGTCGTCTCCTGGGAACAGAGCGATTCCCACGTGTCCTCCCCATGCATGGTCCGGACCCACAGGATCGGCTTGAGGAGAGGGCTGCTGCAACTGAAATGATCTCGTCGTGGCTGGTGTGATCACGGCGGTGGAGTCGTCTTGGACAGGCCCGTTTGGCCGGGCTGAGCCCGCGCCTGTTCGGGATGTTGGTGACGGTCCTGCGGCGTGCGGGCGCGCATGCGGCCCGCAGGGGCCGGACGTGAGGTCTACCGCTGGAAAACCGGGCCTTGCTCGTCGCCGTCTACTGGCGCACGAACCTGACCGCGCGCCAACTGGGCCCGTTGTTCGGGGCGTCCAAGTCGGAGGCGGGCCGGATCATCGAGCACCTTGGTCCGTTGCTCGCCCTCCAGCCTCGCAAGCGGTTCGCCAGGGGCACCGACCTGGTCGTGGACGGCACCCTGGTCCCCGCTCGCGACCACGCTGTCCCCGGGCAGTCGAAGAACTACCGGTACTCCACCAACCACCAGGCCGTCATGGACGCCGACACCCACCTTGTGGTCGTGGTTGGCCAGCCCCTGCCCGGCAACCGCAACGACTGCAAGGCGTGGGAAGAGTCCGACGCAAAGGGCCGCCATCGGCACGACCACGACGATCGCCGACGGTGGATATCCAGGCACCGGACTCGTCATACGCCACCGGCGCCGCAAGGCGAGGAGTTACCAGCACGGAAGCAGGCCCACAACAAGTCCCACAAGCAGGTCCGCGCCCGCGTCGAGCACGTCTTCGCCCGGATGAAGACCTGGAAGATCCTCCGCGACTGCCGCCTCAAAGGCGACGGCGTCCACCACGCCGTGCTCGGCATCGCCCGCCTGCACAACCTGGCCATCGCCGGACAGACCACCCGGCTGCACAGCAGTCCACCATGCCCGAGCCCGCTCCAGGATCGCTTACGGGAAACGCTTAGAGCTCGTAACAGGATCTAGTTGAGATCTGCTGGTCGGGCGTGACCGGTTGGGCGATTCGGCCGTTCGTGGAGTGGAGTGTGAGTACTCGGCCGTGGATCGTGGACGACGACTTGTGGACACTGATCGCGCCGCTGCTGCCGCCCTGGCCCGGGCGGTCGCCGGGCCCGCAGCCGGTGCCGGACCGGTTGTGCCTGCAGAGCATCCTGTTCGTGCTCCACAACGACATAGCCTGGCAACTGCTGCCGCCGGAGCTGGGATTCGGCTCAGGACAGACCTGCTGGCGGCGCCTGGACCGCTGGCAGCAGGCCGGAGTCTTCGACCAGCTGCACCGCATCCTTCTCGCCGAACTCAACGCGGCCGGCGAACTCGACTGGTCCCGGGCCTGCGTGGTCGGCTCCCACATCCGCGCGAAAAAAGGGGAGCCCACACCGGCCCGTCGCCGGTGGACCGGCGGAAAACGGGCAGCAAGCACCACCTGATCTGCGACGGACGCGGCACCCCCCCTCAAAGTCATCACGACAGCGGCCAACGTCAACGGCGTCACCCAGACCCTCGCCCTGGTCGACGGCATCCCACCCGTCGCCGGCCGTCCCGGACGTCCACGCCGCCGCCCTGAAGCCCTGCTCGGCGACAAGGGCTACGACTCCAACCCGAACCGCGACGAGCTCCGTCGCCGACGGATCCTGCCCGTAATCTCCCGCAAGGGATCACTCGACATCAAGGGCATCGGCAAGCTCCGCTACGTCGTCGAGCAGACCTTCGCCCTGCTCCACCAGTTCAAGCGCCTTGCCGTCCGCTGGGAACGCCGCACCGAACTCCACGATGCCTTCGTCTCCCTCGCCTGCAGCCTCATCTGCTGGAGGCGCCTCAAGAAGGCCCGCTCATGATCGTGTTACGAGCTCTTAGGCATGAGGCCGCACCAGTTTGTCGCGCCGAACCTGTCCTTGCAGACCGGCCGTTGACATGCATCAGTAGACGATGTTTTGAGGACATCTCGTGGTGCCGGCCAACTGCTCCCAGCGCAGGCGTAGCCGCCGGAAGCCGTGCCGCTAGGGCGAAGGTCTGCTGACCACGCACCGGTAAGTACCGAGCCCAGTGTCGTGGCGGGCGCCACGGTGGGCCCGTTGCCACGATCGTGGATCTCGTCGCGGTCTATGTCCTTGTCGTAGTCGCGATCTGGGGGGTTGGGCTTGCGACGCGCACGACCCACCCGGACGCTGACCGACACGATCGCATCGAGGAGCGGTATCAACTGGGCGACATCGTTACGCCTGGCACCGGTCAGCAGAATCGCGAGCGGCATGGCATATTCGTCAGTGCTCAAGTGATGGTCCGGCCCTGATCATGATTGACCGGCGACGGAACTGGATCGGGCCCCATGAATTTACCTTTATCGCGGCGTCTCGGATTTCATCCGGATAGGTACTCCAGTACTGCGGTAGTAGCCACGTTCATCATCTGGCGAGACCGTACGGGCCCCACCCATTTTGCTTGCTGAAAATCCTTTTCGGACGCAGCAAGGATTTTCCCTACGGTGTTGAACCCAAGGTCCCTAAGTCGTCCTTTAGCGAATGCGGTGAGATCCAAATCATCCACTGATCTGTTTAGTTGCGACTTTAGGAGGACCTTCCTTCCTTCATCCATCCTCTCCACGTTAAGTCGAGCAATGCTCTCGTACAAATCGTGGTTGGCCCCGAATTCAACCATCCTTTTAATTGAAATGGACTTCCGTAGCCAGGTAGTACTGGATACTGGGTCAGCCTCAGGGCCAGTTCTGGTGCCTATATTTAGCATGTAGCGTGTACCGGTAAGCCCACGTGTAGCCACCAGTCCGCTGCCCGCTTCGTGCAAGATGCCGCTGTAACACAGTAGGCGAAGGGCTTCCTTTACTGCAGCGGGTGCGTCGCGGTGGATCCAGATGAAGATCCGCTTGTCGCTATCTCTATCCTGATTTCGAGGCTTACGGAGTGCCGGTATGACATGTGACTGAACGAAACTTCGACCCCAGTCTATTACTTCGCGATGGCCGATATACCGGTCACCCAATGAGGAGTGTTCAGCCCAAATTATTTCTCTGTAATATTCTCGCATTACGCGCTGAACGTTGGCGTTGTTAAATGGTGCCGCTGCGGACACCGTCTTGAGTAGAACGCGAGGGTTTCCGCTTGCTGCGAAGGCGAGCGAGTCGAATGCTTCTCCGTACCTGTTGATCTGGGCTTCCAGGCCGGGATCCTGCCTGGTTACGATATCCCGCATCGAGCCCAGGTAGTTCACGCCGAGGATATCTCGATTTACATTAATCATTTCTGCGTCGTGGCTGAGTTGAAATGAATCTCCGAAGTAAGTCACTCCAGGGTAGACGGCAGCCTTAATGGAGAGGTACGGGCTCCGAAGATCGCGCATTAGAGTAAAGAACTGCCGCTGTTGCTCAGGTATGAAGACATGAGCAGCCTCATCAACAAGTAGTATTATACGGCGTACCTGCGCCTGCTCACACAAATCTTCCACGGCATCTTTAATCATCTCGGGGTCGATTTTTGAGTCGACAGAGGGCGTTGTTTCCGTAGTCTTCCAAGCGTCTTCGAGTTCATGTTCTAGTTTCTGCAGCCTGATCTCGGTCGCTTCGTCATTTCCATCGCGTGAAAGCGTAGAGAAGATTGAACTACTTGGGCGGATTGCGCCCTTCTTGCGGGCCTCGCGTATTATGCGATTACAAATCTTCGCAAGCATCCAATGTTTGAATCGATCAGCTTCTGAGGTCTGGAGAAGGCTGGCCTTGTTGAAAGTGACGTAGACAGCCAGGATGCGATTTCTATCGAATTCATCATCGGCTTCTTTCTGGGCGACTTTAAATAGGAATGATTTACCAACGCCTCGGGCACCCTGCAGTACTACCGTCTTCTTGCTCTTGAGTGTATTGATAACTTGGCGATCGAATGGAGTTTCAACGAAGTAGTTATCGACCTCTTCAAGCGTCAGATCTTCCGTGCGGAAGCTAAGCTCATTAGTGCTCATTTTGATTCCTCTATGGGGAGCTGGAGAAGCGTCCTAACGGATTCGAGGTGTGCGAAGTGCTCTTCCAGGCAGCCCTCGACAATTTGTCGCTGATCATCTCGGAAGTCTTTGTAGTATCGAACCGTGAAGCAGTGTATTACTGATATCAGTGTGGATTTTGCGACAGTGATCCATTCCTTGAGTACCTCATCTCTGTATGCGATTTCCGTGGGCAGCAGAAGTGACGTGGAGACGTTTCCGTGGACGTATTCAGAGCACCGCCTGTAAGATCTCTTCAGATCGGCAACGCACTGCTCTCGCTCAAGTTGGGCTTCTGGGCAGAACTCTCTCAGAAATGCTACTGAGTATATTCCTTCATCGATTGAAGTAATCGACGTCCAGCTTATGTCCAGCTTTCCGCTCACCCACTGTCGCCGTTTGAACTCCAGCGAACTCAAGTATACGGCACCACAAGTTACTTCGAGAAAAGAACGCAAACTAGCGAAAGACTGACGGTAGAGGCCGCTCATCGCACTGTAGAATGCTAGACCGAAATCTTGGTGCGCTGAACGCAGTTGTTGAGCCTCGGGTTGGTTTTCTAGTGCGGTCAACCAACTCGTAATATCTGCCTCAAGGTGAAGGATTTCTCTTATCTCGACCTCTGCTGCGGATGTTGCTTCTTTGATGTGCGCCATGCAGAATTCGTGCAGGCGGAGCATTGTTTCCTCAGCGCTATGGGCGCTAGCTACGCTTCTGTCCGTCATGATGGAAAAATTTACCATCGCAGGCAGAGTTTGTCCTGAGTTCGCTATTTCGCGCGTGGGTCGCCGGGCCGGGGCGCAGGGCTCGTCGGTGGACCTGCGGCAAACATCTTCTGACCTGGGACAATTTGCACTGGCCAGACGCACACGGGTAGTGCGATGCGTTGTAGGACACGGTCGGCTTGTCTGTCAGCGGACATATTGGTCCGCATCAAGGACAGACTGGAACCTCGTAGACGATCTCGCACAAGGCTGCGGGCACCACGATGTCCGCCGTCTCCACCGGCTGGCCTTCGTCGCTGTAGTACGTCCTGCGGATGTGCGTCACCAGGGAGCCGCGTTGGATGCCGAGGAGGGTGGCTTCCTCGGTGGTGGCGACGCGGGGCTCGGGCCTCTCCACGGCGTGGCTGACCGTGATGCCGATTTCTGCCATGCGGGTCACGACGCCGGCGCCGGCGTGCGGGCCGCCCTCCGGGAGTACGACCAGCGTGCCGGCCGTCAGGGCGTAAGGCTCCCAACTGGTCGAGAGCTGGACGGGTTTGCTGTCTGCCAGGAACTCGTAGGCGGTGCGCACGGCCAGGTCCCCCTCGGCGATGCCGAGGCGGGCGGCGATATCTGCGGGCACCGGCACCTTGGCCTCGGTGCGGCTCTCCCAGGTCCCCCGCTTGCCGAGCGCGGACATGTCCGCTCGGAACGGTGAGCCGCCAGCCTGCTCGCGGTAGGTCGCCCGCACTATGCGGACGCGTTCGCGCGGCTCGGCCACGTACGTCCCTGATCCCGCGCGCCCTTCGAGGATGCCGCGCGAGATCAGCAGCTCCTGAGCGCGCCGGATGACGTTCTCGCCGACGCCGTGCTCCTGGGCCAGCTCGCCGCGGGACGGCAGGCGGTCTCCAGGTGTCCACTCCTGGCTTTCGACGCGCTCGCGGAGCACGTCGGCGATGCGGAGATAGGGCGGCTGCTCAGGCATGTGGACAATCTAGTCCACTAGCTCTAATCTAGTTAACTAGCTTCACTGAGAGTGCTTCCGAGGTGACGGAGATGCGTTGTGCCCGAACCCGAAGCCCGCACCGAAGACATCCGCGCGGGCCTCGCCGCTGTAGGACTCAACCCGGCCGTGAAGGAGTACCGGGACCACACGCGGATTGAGGCGGCGCTGCCCGCCGCGTTCCCCACCGAAGCGTGGGGCGAGGTGCTGGCGCTGCTCGCCACGGCGGACTGGTTCGGCCTCGCCGACAGCGGCGCACGCGGCCGTTCGTTATGGGCCGCCGTCACCAAGAACACCCCCACGTCTCCCGACGCCACCTGACGCCGAGGGGCACCACCATCAGCCGTAGGAGCTGACCAGCGTGTTCAACCACATTCGCCGCGCTGCTACTTGGATAGCGCGGCAGTTCGCCCCCGCTCCGGGACACCATCGACAACGTCTTCCCGCGCAGAGCCCGTTCGCGACGCACGTGAGCCCGCCGACATGGCCGGTCTTACGTCACCCTCAGCGCGCACCGGCCGCGGAGATCTGGCTCGCCGACGACATCCCGCTCGTCCGCCCGTACGTCCTGAGCCCTGAGGAACGGGCCTGGCGGCGTAGCCCATCGCTGGCCGGGGAGGTGCTTGCCTCCCCATGACGTCCCGACATCAGCATGTCGCCGACGACCTCCGCCGCCTCATCACTTCGGGTGCGCTCGCGGTCGGAGAGCGGCTGGCGCCGGAGACCCGGCTCGCCGCCCGCTATCACGTCAGTACGCCGACCCTCCGCGACGCCCTCGAACTGCTCCGTACGGAGGGGCTGATCGAGAAGTTCCAGGGGCGCGGCAACTTCGTCCGCCGACCGCCCCAACGCCTCACCTACCCGGGTGCAGCCGTCGACGGTGATGACGGTCTCCAAGTGATCGTCAGCTCAGCGGACATCGCCGCGACCGGCGACCTGGCCGCCCGGCTCCGCACACTGCCGGACGCGCCGATCACCCAATACGTCTGCCTGAGCCATCGCGACGAGTCCCCGCAGGGGCTCGCGCACCTCTACGTTCCCCGCGCCGTCACCCGTGCGGCCAGCGATGTCATGAACCCCCTTGTCAGCGCGTCTCCTTGGGCTGACGACATCGTCCGCAGCCTCACCACCGCGGCGGGCGAGCCCGTGGCGAACAGCACCGACCTGGTCACCGCCCGATTCCCCACCGGGGCGGAAGCACAGTCGTTGCGGATCGCCACCCGTACACCCGTCCTCTCGATCGAGCGCACCATCACCGCCGACGACGGCCAGGTGTTGGCGTACGTCCTTCTCGTACTCCCCGGCGATCGTGCGGAGGTCGCCTTCGTCACTCCGATCGACAAGAAGACCGACAAGAAGACCGACAAGAAAGCGGAGACGCGATGAGCGCACTGCCCTGTCCCGAGAGCGCCACGCTGGTCTGGGTGCGTCGGTGGTCTCGCAGCCCCCGGCGCGTCCAACAGGCGCGGCGCGAGCTGCGAGATGTGCTGAATGCCTGGGGACTGGGCGAGTTGGCTGATTCAGCCGAACTCGTCCTGTCCGAACTCCTCACCAACGCGGTTTGCCACGCGCGCCCTCCGTACGGTCGTGAGATCGAGACGCGATGCGAGCCCGAGGGTGGCGGAGTGCGGATCGAGGTACATGACGCCAGCGAGAAGCGGCCGGTGCTGCGGAAGGTACCGACGGACGCGGAGGAAGGGCGTGGCCTGGCGCTGGTCGACGCGATCACAGGCGCACAGTGGGGAGTGAGCAAGCGCGAAGGAGTCGGCAAGCTTGTGTGGGCGGTTGTCAGCGTCGACGGCATCGCCGAGTAGAGGGGGTCACGCCGTGAGTAGCAGCAACGCAGCGGATTCCCGTACGCGTGATGGGTCGGTGCCCGCGCTCGGGCCGGAGAAGAAGCCGGTCGAGGCCGCCGAAGCGGGAGACCGTACCTGGCGCATCACCACCACCTGTGGCTGCACCGCCTCGGGCTACCTGCCCGAGTGGGCCGAGGCCGACCCGAGCGAGACGGGTGTGCTCCTTGAGGAACTACCCACGCTCCTCGCCGACATGAACCACTGGGCTCGCTTCCTCGGCCAGCGCCTACCGGTCGCCTGCGATGGCGAAGAGGGGCAGGAGACTGAGGTCTTCCGAACGAGTATCGATTGCAATCCGTATGTCGGCGGCCCGCTGCCGAGGATGCCAGTGGTCAACATCAAGATCGTCGGCAACTACTGGATGCACGCCCTTTCCCCGCCCGCTCTTGCCGAGGTCGCGGCCAAGTTACGGGCCCACGCGGCGCTGTTGGACGCCGAGGTACGGCCACGGCTCATCGCCGCTCGCGAGGACTGGCTCGCCCATCACACGACGTGATCCCGGGAACCCGAAAGGCACAGGCCCGGTGCTCCAAGTCCTGGAGCACCGGGCCTTGTCGGCGCTACGGCAGCGTCTCGGCGTCCACCTTGGAGAAAATGAGGTCGCTCTCGTCGGTGACAGGCCCCCGCCAGCGGACGGGTACGGCCGACGGGCCGCGTAGCGCTGAGGGGTACGTCGCCGCTGCGTATTCGTTGGCGAGCCGGTAGACGTGGAAGCCGTGCTCCCGCATCGAGTCCAGCAACTCCTCTACGGAGTCGCCGAGTTGGGTCATGCGCTCCGGGGTCACCTCGACCGTGATCTCCGCGTCCGGACGGAGTTGGTCGAGCAGCGGCACCATGCCGCGTACGACGCTGCCTTCCGCGCCCTCGACGTCGATCTTGATGACACGCGCCTTGGTGATCTCCTCCGCCTCAAGCACCTCGGGCAGCGGGAACGCCTCGATCTCGAAGGTGGACTCGGCGGGACCGTCCCACGGCACGATGCTGTTCGCCCCCATGTTGGCCGAGCTGGCCAGTATGAAGGTGAGCGTCTGCTGCTTGTCGGAGACGGCGGTGTGGACGGAACGGATGTTGGTAAGGCCGTTGAGCCGGGCGTTCTGCTCCAACCGGTCGTTGAACGCCTGAGACGCTTCGATCGCCACGACCCGCCCCTCGGCGCCGACGAGTTGCGCGGCGAGCACGCTGAAGTAGCCGACGTTGGCGCCGACATCGACGTACGTGTCCCCAGGCCGGAGCCGCCGCTGGAGCCACTGCGTCATTCGCGGCTCCCACACCCCGAACAGGTAGAGGTAGCGCTGGATCAGGTCTTGGGTGTCGACGGCGAAACGGGCTCCGGTCGTGGACTCGATGACGCGCCGCCGCGGCACGTCCCGTAGCCGCGGATTGAGGTACCGACCCGCCAGCGGCGCCTTCCCGAAGGTTCCGGGCGCGTTGCGTACGTACCAGCGTCCGAGGGTGACCAGCGTCTCTGACGTGGGGTTGCTCATCGGATCACCTCTCCCAGGGGCCAACGGGAACCGTAGCACTGCGGGTCGGCCGTCTCTCAGAGCTTCACCGTGGGAGACGCGGCCCTCAGGCGTCGGCGGCCTTACGGTCTCGGTCGAACGGCAGGCTCAGCATCCGGATGGCGTTGCCGCGCAGCAGCTTGTACGTGACCTCGTCGGACAGCCCCGCCATGTGGTCGGCGGCGACCTGTTTGGTGTGGGGCCAGGTCGAGTCGACGTGGGGGTAGTCGGTCTCGAACATCGCGTTGTCCTCGCCGATGGTGTCCAGCGAGGCGACACCGTGCATGTCGCGGAAGAAGCAGCAGTAGATCTGCCTGCGGTAGTACGTGGACGGCGGCTCGGGTATCAGGTCCTTGACCCCGCCCCAGGCCCGGTGCTCGCGCCACACGTCGTCCGCGCGCTCCAGCGCGTAGGGCACCCACCCCATCTGGCCCTCGCTGTAGGCCAGCGTCAGGCGCGGGAACTTCACCAGCACCCCGGAGAACAGGAAGTCCATCATCGACGCCATCGCGTTGTTGAAACTCAGACTCGCCTGCACCGCCGGAGGCGCGTCCGGTGACGCGGCGGGCATCTGCGACGACGACCCGATGTGCATGTTCACCACCGTCCCGGTCTCCTCGCACACCGCGAAGAACGGGTCCCAGTACCCCGAGTGGATCGACGGCAGCCCCAGATACGTCGGGATCTCACTGAAGGTGACCGCCCTAACCCCCCGCGCGGCGTTCCTGCGGATCTCCGCCACCGCCAACTCCACGTCCCACAAAGGAATCAGGCACAACGGGATCAGCCGGCCCCCGCTGTCACCGCACCACTCCTCCACCATCCAGTCGTTGTAGGCCCGCACACACGCCAGAGCCACCTCCTTGTCCTGCGCCTCCGCGAACGTCTGCCCGCAGAAACGAGGGAAGGTGGGGAAGCAGAGGGATCCCTCGACGTGGTTGAGATCCATGTCCTTCAACCGCTCGACAGGATCCCAGCACCCCCGCCGCATCTCCTCCCGCGTGATCCCGTCCAGCGTCATCTCGTCCCGCGAGAACCCCACCGCCGCGATGATCCGCTTGTACGGGAAGAACTCGCCCTCGTACTGCCACCAGTCAGTGAGCTGACCCTCGGGATCAGTGGTGAACCGGTACTTCCCCCCGACGTACTCCAGCTCACCGATCCCCGCCGTCAGCGGCTGCGGCCCCCGCTCGCGGAACCTCTCCGGCAGCCAGGTCGAGAAGAGATGCGCGGGCTCGATGACATGGTCGTCGACGCTGATGATCCTGGGCAGATCTGTGGATCCGGCGCCATCGGTGGTCATCTCGGCTGCCTCCCGCACTCGCCATCTGATGATCCGTCAGATTTACGGTAGGTGCAGTCGGGGTCAGCGGCAAGAGCCGCAGTGTGCCGGTCGGTGGGTGGTCACGCCGTATGCCCACCAAGCGGCGCGATCCCCTCCTAAAATCCTCAAGACGTCTTTACGACTCACGCGTGGGGGATGGGACAGCTTGGGGACCTCCGAGCAACTGCTGACGATCGCCGCCGTCCTCCTGGGCGCGCTGATGACGTACGTCACCAACTACTGGACCGAGCGGCAACGAATCCGTCGTGAACAGCTCACCCGCTGGGACAACAAGAAGCTCGACGCCTACGAGAACTACGTCGACACCGTCCGCGCCAGCGTCTTCCTCGCCGTCGAGCTGTACGAACACCGCGAGGGAATTCGCCGCAGCGATGACCCCGAGTCCCAGATGCTCGCCGACGTGGCCGCCGCCTCCCGCTCCCGGGGTCGCGCTTTCGAACGCATCATGCTGCTCGGCGGAGACGACGTGGTCGAGGCCGCCCACGACCTCAACGCCGCCGCCCTCGCCGTCGACTGGCAGGCCACCGGCAAGACCCCCGACACCCTCGCCGCCTGGCGCGACCGCAACCGCGCCGTGTTCCGCGCCATCAACGCCTTTCACGAAACAGCCCGCGTGGACCTCGGTGTGAGCGGCACCGTCACGGGCGACACCCACCCCGACCGTGACCTCCTGCTTCCGCCAGCCCGCCGTGACAACAACGCCAGCACCTGAGCGTGGTGCGCGGCCTTCCGTCCTTGCACCCCCTTGGCCGTTCGTGGCCCCAGGGCGGCAACGGATGCTAAGGATGTTGTGAGCCGTACCTCCAGCCTGCACATTGGCAGACTATTGCGATAAGGAAGGTATGTCCGAATCTCGTCAAGTGAGTAAAATCGGCCGCCGAACCGAGTAAAGCCCCAGGTCATTTACTCTGCTCCCCGCGCCCGCGGGGCTGTTCCCCGGGCCCGCGGCTACGCCGGAACCGGCGACCTCTGCTCCCCGCGCCCGCGGGGCTGTTCCCCATACGACGCGGGCCAGGTCGGGCTTGATGAGCTGCTCCCCGCGCCCGCGGGGCTGTTCCCTGCACCTCGTAGGTGATCTGCTTCATGCCGTTCTGCTCCCCGCGCCCGCGGGGCTGTTCCAACCTGCCCCACATGTGGCTGTCGGGCGCTCGGGCTGCTCCCCGCGCCCGCGGGGCTGTTCCCCCGGACAGTAGGACGACGGGGGCCACCGCGAACTGCTCCCCGCGCCCGCGGGGCTGTTCCCATGGGCTTGGGGAAGCCGAAGGCGCCGCGGATCTGCTCCCCGCGCCCGCGGGGCTGTTCCCGGGCGCGACCGTGACGGAAGCGTCCCACCGGGCTGCTCCCCGCGCCCGCGGGGCTGTTCCCTCCACCGCTACGCCTGCCGCGTCTGCGAAGACCTGCTCCCCGCGCCCGCGGGGCTGTTCCCTTCCGTCCGTCGTCCATGTCCACCAGGAACCGCTGCTCCCCGCGCCCGCGGGGCTGTTCCCAGCAGGGCAGCCGGGGCGGCGGCGGTGGCATGCTGCTCCCCGCGCCCGCGGGGCTGTTCCCGCGGCCACTTCGGCGGCAGTCACGTCTCCCGACTGCTCCCCGCGCCCGCGGGGCTGTTCCCCGGGCGCCGCCGGGGCATGGGCCGCAGCCCTGCTGCTCCCCGCGCCCGCGGGGCTGTTCCGACCCGGCGTCGCCGCCCGTGCCGGGCGACGTCCTGCTCCCCGCGCCCGCGGGGCTGTTCCAACGCAGCTTCTCCGGCGCCGCCCGCTGTCGACCTGCTCCCCGCGCCCGCGGGGCTGTTCCCCTGCTGGGCCCGATCAACGGGTACGACCTGTACTGCTCCCCGCGCCCGCGGGGCTGTTCCCTTCGCCCTCAACATCAAGTTCCCGCTCGGCAACTGCTCCCCGCGCCCGCGGGGCTGTTCCAGATGCCGCGCATGTAGCCGTAGGCCGGAACGTCTGCTCCCCGCGCCCGCGGGGCTGTTCCCGTCAAAGGCGCAGTGCCCTCCGCAGCGAAGGCCTGCTCCCCGCGCCCGCGGGGCTGTTCCCCCTCAGGAGCGGAATCCTCGTCAGGTCCGTGACTGCTCCCCGCGCCCGCGGGGCTGTTCCCTGAAGACGAGATACGACTCCGGCGCCACCATCCTGCTCCCCGCGCCCGCGGGGCTGTTCCCTCGGCAACGCGGGTGATGTCCAGGACTTCCGGCTGCTCCCCGCGCCCGCGGGGCTGTTCCCCGGTACCGGGAGGCCGCCGTGTCGTGCGACTACTGCTCCCCGCGCCCGCGGGGCTGTTCCCTGGTCGAACGCCTCGCCGCCCTGGTGAGCGAGCTGCTCCCCGCGCCCGCGGGGCTGTTCCCGACTTGAAGATCGAGGCAGTCTTGAGCGAGTCCTGCTCCCCGCGCCCGCGGGGCTGTTCCCTCGGGGTAGCCCGGAGTCGTGAGCGAGGTCCACTGCTCCCCGCGCCCGCGGGGCTGTTCCCAGATCGAGCTGCTCCGCCGGACGGGGCATCCCCTGCTCCCCGCGCCCGCGGGGCTGTTCCCATGATGCAGTGGGCAATGACCCCTGCTGATTCCTGCTCCCCGCGCCCGCGGGGCTGTTCCCCGGCTGGACCGCGAGCTGCGGCAGGAGCGGATCTGCTCCCCGCGCCCGCGGGGCTGTTCCCCGCAACAAGATCACTCAGGCGTATGGATTCGCCTGCTCCCCGCGCCCGCGGGGCTGTTCCCCGTAATACGTCGCTCTTCGAGCGGTACTACCACTGCTCCCCGCGCCCGCGGGGCTGTTCCCTTCTTCCGGGCCTCTTCGACGGGCAGGCTCTCCTGCTCCCCGCGCCCGCGGGGCTGTTCCCTGCACCAGCGCAGTCAGCGGACTGAGCTGAGGCTGCTCCCCGCGCCCGCGGGGCTGTTCCCTGGCCGACCTGCTGGGCCGGGCCCTGGCACGTCTGCTCCCCGCGCCCGCGGGGCTGTTCCCGGATGGCTGCTCCTGGGGGCTCCACAGAAGCACTGCTCCCCGCGCCCGCGGGGCTGTTCCCTCGCCGAACACAACTTCGTGGTCCTCGGTCGTCTGCTCCCCGCGCCCGCGGGGCTGTTCCCTCGTTCCGGAACGCGTCGATGAGGGCGATGTCCTGCTCCCCGCGCCCGCGGGGCTGTTCCCACGAGAACGCGACGCCGTACCGCTGGTTCCGGCTGTTCCGCGCCCACCCCCGTCCAGCACGCAGCCCGCGGCGAACTGCTTCCCGCGCCCGCGGCGCTGTTCCCGGCGCGTACACCGTGGTCGGCAAGACGCTGTCGTACTCCCCGTGTCTGTGAGGCTGCCCTCTCGTTGACTACTGACGAAGTGGCCGCGCACGCCTGGCCTGCTGAGAGGTAGCTCTGCCTGAACGGTTGTCGAAGCCTGAACAGTGGCGGGTTTCGTTGTGGCTCATAGGTGCAACCGGACGTAGCACGCGAGGCCTAACTGGCAGCAGGGACGCGATGAAGGTAGGAGGAGAGTCCCTGCCTCGATCGATTTGGCTCGCCGGTAATGCTCTCCGCGACAGGAGATGACCCCTGGACACAGGGACACCTTGAGCGAAGGTGGCTAGTGCTCCCCGCGCCTGCGGGGTGCTGCAATTCTGTTACCGCGATCACCGTTCGATCGGGACACGGCAGACTTCGATCAATTATGGTCATGTATGAGCTTTTGGTTTTTCGTACGTACCCCCTGTGGTCGAGTGCTGCCATGAGCGGCGAGTCACCCGCAGGGCGGGGGGTGTTCGAAGGGATTTCGGGGGCCGCGCGGAGTGCGTGGGGGAAGCACGATCGGGACACCGATGGGTGGCTGCCGTTGTGGCGGCACATGGCGGACAGCGGGGCTGTGGCCGGCCGGTTGTGGGATGCGTGGCTGCCGGGGAATGTGAAGGCGCTGGTGGGGGAGGCGCTGCCCGGAGGGGTGGAGGACGGGCGGCGGTTGGTGGGGTGGCTGGCCGGGGTGCATGACATCGGGAAGGCCACGCCGGCCTTCGCGTGCCAGGTCGATCCGCTCGCGCAGGTCATGCGGGACCACGGTCTCGACATGCCGTCGTTCGAACGGCTCAGGGAGGACCGCAAGTTGGCCCCCCACGGGCTGGCCGGTCAGCTCTTGTTGAGTGAGTGGCTCAATGAGAGGCACGGGTGGTCCAACCGGGTCAGCGGACAGTTCGCCGTGGTGATCGGCGGCCACCATGGTGTGCCGCCAGGGCACCAGCGCATTCACGATCTCGCGCTGCATCCTGAGCTGATACGTACGCGGGGGAAGAACGAATCGCGCTGGAAGGCCGTGCAGTTCGAGCTGATGGCCGCCTGCGCGGAAGTGGCGGGCATCCGTGAGGACGACTTCAGCGCGTGGAAGTCGGTGAAGCTCTCCCAGCCGGTCCAGGTCACGCTGACCGCGATCGTGATTCTCGCGGACTGGATCGCCAGCTCGGCAGACCTGTTTCCGTACATCACGGCGGAGGGGACGCGGCGGTCGCAGTCGGAACGGTTGGAGGCGGCCTGGCTGGGCCTCGACCTTCCCGGCCCCTGGGAGCCGGACGAACCGGCGGGTACAGCAGCCGACTTGTTCGCCGCGCGCTTCGACCTACCGCAGGGCGCGTCCGTCCGCCCCGTGCAGGAACAGGCGGTCGGCATCGCGCGGGAAATGGACCCGCACGGCCTGTTGATCATCGAAGCACCCATGGGTGAGGGCAAGACGGAGGCGGCTCTCGCGGCGGCAGAAATCCTGGCCGCGCGCACCGGGGCGGGCGGTTGCATGATCGCACTGCCCACGCGGGCGACCGGCGACGCGATGTTCGCCCGGCTGATCGACTGGCTCGGCCGACTGCCGTCCGACGGGCCGCAGTCCGTCTTTCTCGCCCATGCCAAGTCCGCTCTCAACGACACCTGGGCGGGCCTCGCCAGCCGCAGTGCCCGCACGGTCGCTGCGGTCGATCTCGACGGCGGGGACGAGTTCGACGGCCCCAACACCCAGGAACGACGTCGTCCTTCCGGACTCCAGGCCCACCAGTGGCTACGCGGACGCAAGAAGGGTCTGCTCGCGTCCTTCGCGGTGGGGACGATCGACCAGGTGTTGTTCGGCTCGTTGAAGAGTCGCCACCTGGCCCTGCGGCACCTCGCGCTGGCGGGCAAGGTCGTCGTGATCGACGAAGTCCACGCCTATGACGCCTACATGAGCACGTACCTGGAACGCGTGCTGGAATGGCTGGCCGCATACCGGGTTCCGGTCGTGCTGCTGTCGGCGACCTTGCCCGCCGGCCGCCGCCGGGCGCTCGCCGAAGCGTATGCCGGTCACCCTGTGCCCGAGGCCGACCGGTCCGGCGACACGGCCGCCGAAGCGTCCGCAGGGACGTATCCGCTGCTGACCGCGGTCTCGCCCGGCGGCCCCACCGTGGTCCGGCAGCCTCCCGCCGCCTCCGGCCGCCGCACCGACGTCCATGTTCAGCCGCTCGACGACGACGTGACCATCCTGGTCGACCGCTTGGAGGACGAACTCAGCCAAGGCGGTTGCGCACTGGTGGTACGTAACACCGTCGACCGCGCGCAGGAAGCGGCGGGGCGGCTGCGGGAGCGCTTCGGTGAGGAGCGGGTCACGGTCGCCCACTCGCGCTTCGTCGCTGCCGACCGGGCCCGCAAAGATGTTGAGCTGCTCGACCGCTTCGGCCCCAGGAGCAGACGCCCCGAAGGCGCGCACATCGTCGTGGCGACCCAGGTTGTCGAGCAGTCCCTCGACCTCGACTTCGATCTCTTGGTCACCGACCTTGCCCCGGTCGACCTGATATTGCAGCGGATGGGTCGGCTCCACCGGCACGACCGACCGCGCCCACCTCGCCTCCGGGACGCGCGCTGCCTGATCAGCGGCGTAGCCGACTGGGCACAGGATCCGCCGGAGATCGCCCCGGGCTCTGTCAAGGTCTACGACGGAGAACACCTGCTGCTGCGCTCGCTTGCAGTCCTCCGGCCGCACCTGGAAGGGCGCCCCTTGCGCCTGCCCGAGGACATCAGCCCACTCGTACAGGCGGCGTATGGCGATGATCCGCTCGGCCCGGGCGGTTGGGCCGCGAAGATGGCGAAGGCCAGGATCGCCTACCGCGCGCTCCTGGCCGAAAAGGCTGACCGGGCCGAGGCGTTCCGGATCGGTCCGGTACGCCGCGAGGGCCGACCAATCATCGGTTGGATCGACGCCGGAGTCGGCGACGCCGACGACACCGCGGCAGGACGGGCCCAGGTGCGCGACACCGACGACACGCTCGAAGTTCTCGTGATCCAGAGGCGAAGCGACGGAAGACTGACCACTTTGCCGTGGCTGGACAAGGCAAGGGGCGGACTCGACCTGCCCGAGCACGCCGTACCGCAGGGGAGAGCGGCCCGCGCCGCCGCCGCGAGTGCGCTGAACCTCCCTTGGCACTTCTCCAAGCCCTGGGTGATCGACCGGACGATCCGCGAGCTGGAGGAATTCTGTCCTGCGGCCTGGCAGGTGAAGGAAAGCCCTTGGCTGGCGGGGGAGTTGTTCCTGGTCCTCGACGAGGACCGCCGAGCCCGGCTGGCCGGTGCCGAGGTCCGCTACAGCCCGTCCGACGGGCTTCTCGTGGTGCCGGAAGGTGCCCACGACGTAAGGGTGGTAGACGGAGTGCCCTCATTCGACCTGGTGTCCCGGCCCTGGATTCCCGTACAGCGCCTGAACGGGACGACGGACGAGATGTCCCTGCGCGACGTCTTCGCCGAGGCTGCCGGGCTGCGGCGGATCGTCGGCGACGTACCGACGCAGGAGTTCGCGCTTCTCCGACTGCTGCTCGCCGTTCTGCACGACGCCGTGGACGGTCCGCGAGAAATCGAGGACTGGGGTGAACTGTGGGAGTCCGCCGAGCCCTTCACCGCCGTACCGGAGTATCTCGACCGGTATCGCGACCGATTCGATCTGCTCCATCCTCAGCAGCCGTTCCTCCAAGTCGCCGGTCTGCACACGGAGAAGAACGACATCGGTCCACTGAGCAGAATCGTCGCCGACGTTCCCAACGGCGATCCCTTCTTCAGCATGCGTCAACCCGGTCCCGATCGGCTCGGATTCGCCGAGGCGGCGCGCTGGCTCGTGCACACTCACGCTTTCGACACGTCTGGGATCAAGTCGGGAGCCGTTGACGATCCGAGGGCGAAAGGCGGCAAGGGCTACCCGTCAGGTGCTCTGGGCGTCGGTTGGGCCGGGAACCTCGGCGGCGTCTTCGCCGAAGGCGACACCCTCAAGGAAACCCTGCTGCTCAATCTGATCTCTGCGGACAACGACTTCCTCCAGGTCCACGCGGACGACAGGCCCGTATGGCGCCGACCTCCCCTCGGCCCGCAGCCGATCGCGGCGGACCCCGACGACCCCCGCCCGTCCGGCCCTCGTGACCTCTACACCTGGCAGAGCCGACGCATCCGTCTGCACCACGGCGACGGCGAGGTGACGGGTGTCGTCCTCTGCTACGGCGACCCCTTCGCCGTGCGCAACCGGCATCGGCGCGAACCCATGACCGCCTGGCGCGACAGTCCGACTCAGGCGAAGAAGTGGGGCGAGCCTCAAGTCTTCATGCCGAGCCAGCACGACCCGAGCCGCGCGGCGTGGCGCGGTCTCGCCGCTCTTCTCGGTGACAAGGGCCGGGGGAGGGAAGGCGCCGAGCAGCGGCAGAGAGCAGAGCGCACTCTGCCGCCCGGAGTCGTCCAGTGGCTTGCCCGGCTCACGTACGAGGAGTATCTGCCGCGACTCGGCCTGCTGCGCACCCGGATCGTCGGGGCCAAGTACGGCACACAGCAGTCGGTCATCGACGAGATCACGGACGACGAGATCCTGCTCCCGGTCGTCGCGCTTCACGCGGAGCGACCCCTCTACGGGAAAGTCGCAGTCGCTGCCGTCGCCGACGCCGATGACGCGGTGAGGGCGCTGGGCCACCTCGCGGGCAACCTCGCCCAGGCAGCCGGTTCCGACCTGGGACCGGCCACGGCCACAGCCCGTGACCTCGGCTTCGCCGCGCTGGACAGCCCGTACCGGGCGTGGCTCAGCGGCCTGCGGAACATCTCCGACCCTGAGGAGTACCGCGGTCAGTGGCAGCGGACGGTCGGTACGACGATCCGCGCCCTGGGGCGAGAACTCCTCAACGACGCGGGGCCGGCGGCGGCCGAGGGACGGTACGTGGACCTGCCGGACGGCAACGGCCGACGCTGGCTGAATGACGCACAGGCCGAACTGTGGTTCCTGGTGAAGCTGAGGAAAGTCCTGCCGTTGGCGCCGAGTCCGTCTGTCGCGCCCACCGGCGCCGCGATCGGCTCGGGCGGTGCGGAGTCCGGTGAGGAAACAGTGCTCGTCGCTCACTACGCGGCCGGCACACAAGACGCAGCAACGGAGCCCGCGTGATGACCACAACCGTCCCCAACCCGTCCGGCGCCCGCGGATACGACCTCATTGGCACAGCGACCGACCGCTGCATCCGCAGGCTCCAAGGCGGCTACCGAAACGACCGGCCGGCCGCGGTCGCGACCGTGGCCAGGCTGCGGCGCGGCGTCGGCCGTCCCGCCTACGACGTACAGGACCTATGGGGACTGACCGGCACGGAGGAACTCGCTCTCGTCATCGCCGAATCCGCGACCGGCACCGTACAACGGCCGGACGAGGAGCGAGCGGACGAGGCGCTGAACATGGCGGTCACCTTGTGGGCCCTGCACCAGCAGTCCCACCGCGACACCGACACACACGTCCCCGGTTACGGGCTCGGCCGGTCCGTGCGCCTGCTGATGGTGCCCGCGGCCGTCAGGACAGTGGGCGGTCCGGCCCCGGCATCACCGGTCCCTGTGCCTTCCGAACCGGAGATCGACGAGGTGATCCGCCGACGGTTCGTGCGGGTCGGCACCGCCACCACCCTCGATGTCCTCGCCCAGCGCCTGCGGGAGATCGTCCTGCTGCTTCGGAAGAACTCCATTCCGCTCGACTACGCGCTCCTGGCCGATCAGCTCTACCGCTGGCAGCGGCCCTCGGCCCAAGCCGACGTCCGCAGGACATGGGGCCGGGACTTCCACACGGCGGGTGTGGTGCCCGGCCGCCGAACGCCAAAGGACTGAAAGCGCGCACGCCGAGCAACGCCAAACGCACTGCTGGCTTCTGACGTTCCCTCAGACACTCATCCGCACTTCCATGCGACAGGACTCAGGACCGTGACCCGAACCATCATCGACGTGCACATTCTTCAGACCGTTCCGCCGAGCAACATCAACCGCGACGACACCGGATCGCCCAAGACCGCGGTCTACGGAGGTGTCCGTCGGGCCCGGGTCTCCAGCCAGGCCTGGAAGCGGGCCACACGAAAGGCGTTCGACGACCTCGTCGACCCTACGGAACTGGGCGTGCGAACCAAGAAGGTCGCCGAAGCGGTCGCGGAGCGGATCCTCGCGCACGAGCCGGCCCTCGACCGTACGGCCGCACTCGCGCTGTCCGCCGAGACGCTGCGTACCGCCACCGGTTCGAAGATCGATCCGCCCAAGCGCAAGGCCAAGGAGGGCGAGCCCGAACCAGCGCCGGAAGCGTCGTACCTGATGTTCCTCAGCGCCCGCCAGCTCGACGCGCTCGCGGAACTCGCCCTCAAGGGCAGCGACGGCAAGGGCGATGTCGCGGTCCTCAAGGACTTCTTCAAGAACAAGGACAACAAGGTTCTCGCCAAGCACCTGGTGGACACTCGCCACTCGGTCGACATCGCACTCTTCGGCCGAATGGTCGCCGACGATCCCGGACTCAACGTCGAGGCGGCCACCCAGGTCGCCCATGCCCTGAGCGTGCATGCCGTCGACAACGAATCGGACTACTACACAGCCGTGGACGACCGGAACACCGGCGCGGAACCCGGCGCGGGCATGATCGGCGTCATCGACTTCAACTCCGCCACGCTCTACCGGTATGCAGCTCTGGATGTCGACCGCCTGCATGCCAACCTCGGCGCGGGACTGCGCGAGGAAGAGCACGCGGCGGCCCCGACCCGCCGCGCCGTCGAGGCGTTCCTGGAGGGCTTCATCACGTCTCTGCCCACCGGCAAGGTCAACACTTTCGGCAATCACACGCTGCCGAGCGTCGTCCTCGTCAAACTCCGTTCGAAACGGCCCGTCAGCTTTGTGGCGGCCTTCGAGCGAGCCGTCGCCCCGAAGCGCCGTGAGGACGGCTTCGTCGAGGAGGCGTGCCGCCGACTGGCCGCCCACGTACCGGAGTTGGAAGCGGCGTACGGCATCGCGGGCGACGAAGGAACCTGGCTTGTACGGGTGGGCGAGGAAACCGGGCCGCTCGCCGCCCTTGGCGAGAGCATCAGCATTCCCGCACTGGTTTCGTCGATCGGCGAGTCGGTGGCTGACCGGTTGATCCAGAGCCCGGCGGAAATCGCAGGGCGGGAGTCCGGCGCGTGAGCGTGCTCCTGCTGCGCCTGGCCGGTCCATTGCAGGCATGGGGCTCAGCCGCGCGATTCGCCCGCCGCACCACCGAGAACGCCCCCACCAAGAGCGGCGTACTCGGCTTGCTGGCCGCTGCCGAGGGAAGGGAACGCGATGCCGACCTCAGCGATCTGACGGAGCTGCGCTACGGCGTCCGCGTCGATCAACCCGGCACGCGTATCAGGGACTTCCAGACCGCCCACCACTTCGACTCGGACAAGGCGATGCCGTTGTCGGAACGCTTCTACCTGGCCGACGCCGTATTCGTGGCGGCGGTCGAGGGGGACCCCGCGCTGATCGGGCGCTTGGACGAGGCCGTTCGCGCACCGGTGTGGCTGCCGTATCTGGGCCGTCGCTCGTGCCCACCGTCCCAGCCGCTCGACCTCGGGGTGCACGACGACGCGGACATCGTGACGGCGCTGGGGGCAGTCCCTTGGCAGGCATCGGACTGGTACCGCCATCGTCATGGCACGTCGCCCGAGCTTGCGCTCCTGCTCGACTGCCCGTCCGGCGCGTCCCCCGATCAGAGCTTCCGCGACGCGCCGATCAGTTTCGATCCACGACACCGGCGTTACGGGCTGCGCGGCGTGGTGGCGGACCGCGTTCCGAACCCGTCTGTCGAGCCCGCCTCCGTTCACGATCCGACGTCGGCCCTGGGAGCCGTGTGATGTATATGACCCGGTTTCGCCTCAACACCGCCCGTCGTGACGGCCGCGCGCTGCTCGGTTCGCCGCACCGGATGCACGCCGCTGTCGCGATGGCGTTCCCCGAACTGCCCACGCGAGACGGTTCCGGACCGCGTGTGCTGTGGCGCGTCGACCGCAACTCGGCCGCCGAAGTGGTGCTGTTCGTCGTCAGCCCCACCCGTCCTGACCTGACGCACCTGGTGGAACAGGCCGGCTGGCCCGCCGCCTCGGACACACCGGGCTGGCAGACGTACGACTACGGGGCCTTCCTCGACCGACTGTCCGTCGGGAGTACGTGGACCTTCCGCCTCACCGCCAACCCCGTGCACTCCATCCGTCGCACCGACGACGAGCCGCGGAAACGCACCGCGCACCTCACCGCCCGCTATCAGAAGGCTTGGCTGTTGGAGCGGCAGGCGTCATCGGGCTTCGCGGTCGTCGAAAAGGCTCCCGTGGCAAGGCTGTTGGAGTACGGCGACGAACTCCAACTCGTCCTCCGTGACAAGCGGGACCTGCGGTTCGCAAAAGCGGCCGAGCGCCGCACCGTCTCCCTCACCTCGGTCACGTACGACGGCCGGCTCACGGTGACCGACCCGGACGCGCTGCGCCGCACCCTCACCCAGGGGCTGGGCAAGGCGAAGGCGTACGGGTGCGGGTTGATGACTCTCGCTCCGGTGGGCTGACCGATGAGCACGGTCGGCAGGCGCGGCGCCGCGACGCCTCGCGAACTCACTCGTATCGGGGACCGGTTGTCCTTCATCTACCTGGAACGGTGCGTCGTGCACCGCGACGACAACGCCATCACGGCCGAGGATGCCGACGGCGTGACACACATCCCGTCCGCCACGATCGGCACGCTGTTGCTCGGTCCCGGTACGCGTATCACTCACCAGGCGATGAGCGTCCTCGGCGACTGCGGGGCGGGCGTCGTCTGGGTCGGGGAGCACGGAGTCCGCTTCTACGCGGGCGGGCGCGCTCTGACCCGCTCCTCCGGGCTGGTCGAGACCCAGGCACTTGCCTGGGCGAACCCGCGGCGACGGCTGGACGTCGCCCGTGCGATGTACCGGCTGCGGTTCCCCGACGAGGACCCGGCGGGCAAGACCCGCCAGGAACTCCTCGGCATGGAGGGACGCCGCCTGCGCCAGTGCTACCGAGCCGAATCCGAGCGCACCGGCGTCCCGTGGCGCCGCCGTGAGTACCACCGCGACGACTTCGCGGCTGGCGACCCGCCCAACCAGGGTGTCACCGCCGCCGCTCAGTGCATGTACGGCATCGCGCACGCCGTCGTCGCCGCCCTCGGCTGCTCGCCGGGCCTGGGATTCGTGCACTCGGGCCACGAACGCTCCTTCGTCCTCGACATCGCCGACCTCTACAAGACCTCGGTGGGCATTCCCGCGGCCTTCGACGCGGCGGCGGAAGGACCGGAAGACGTGGCGTCGCGAACGCGGCGGGCCGTCCGGGACCGCGTCAACAAAGCGCGGCTGCTGGAGCGTTGCGTCCAGGACATCAAGGATCTACTGGGCTACGACGCTGCGCGGGAGGCGTCGGACACCGCGGCGGGCGACCGTGTGAGGCTCCAGTCCGACCGCGGCGTCGATGTCGAGAGCGGCCGCAACTACGACTCCGAGATTGTCTGGTGAGGGCGTCCCTGTGACCGTCATCATCCTCACCAACTGCCCGGCCGGCCTGCGCGGCTTCCTCACCCGCTGGCTCCTGGAGATCTCCCCGGGCGTCTTCCTCGGCACTCCGTCCGCCCGTCTCCGCGACGTCCTCTGGGCCGAGGTCCGCCAATACGCCAACCAGGGCCGTGCCCTCCTCGCCTACCAAACCGACACCGAGCAGGGCTACACCTTCGAGACCCACGACCACGCCTGGAACCCGATCGACCACGAGGGCCTCACCCTCATCCACCGCCCCCACCCCGGCCGCCGTTCCGACTCCTCCCGCTCCCCCTCCTCCCCACCCGCCAACGGTTGGAGCAAGGCAGCGAAGCGCCGCCGCTTCGGCGGAGGGCGCTGAGGGTGCGCGATGCGGCGTGGCAAGGCCCGCGCCATGCCGTGCGCGGCGCGGGAATGCATGGGGGACATCGAGGCGATATGTCCGAATCTCTCAATCTAAGTAAAATCCGGTGCTGGCCGTTCTAAAGCACCAGTTCAAGCACTGTGCTCCCCGCGCCCGCGGGGCTGTTCCCGTCCGCACCACCAGCCTCGCGGAGATCGTCACGTGCTCCCCGCGCCCGCGGGGCTGTTCCCATCGCTGCTCTGGCTGCCATCCCGGCAATCCCGTGCTCCCCGCGCCCGCGGGGCTGTTCCCTACTCCGTGCACGGCCTGATCCTCGCCGAGCCGTGCTCCCCGCGCCCGCGGGGCTGTTCCCCCCGTGCCCCGCGTGCGAGCAGCCCGCCATGGGTGCTCCCCGCGCCCGCGGGGCTGTTCCCGAGCTGGACTGGCAGACGCAGCAGCAGCTCAAGTGCTCCCCGCGCCCGCGGGGCTGTTCCCTTGAAGCGGACCGCGACCGGATTCTTGCCGACGTGCTCCCCGCGCCCGCGGGGCTGTTCCCGTCCGTATTCGCGTCGACACGGCAACAGCCCGGTGCTCCCCGCGCCCGCGGGGCTGTTCCCGTCGATCCGTCCGGGGAAGCCCTCGGAGCGTTGTGCTCCCCGCGCCCGCGGGGCTGTTCCCCGGTTGAACAACCTGCTGTTCGACCTGGGCATGTGCTCCCCGCGCCCGCGGGGCTGTTCCCATCGGCGTCGGCCCGTGTACGTCAACCGGTTGGTGCTCCCCGCGCCCGCGGGGCTGTTCCCTCGCCACCGACCTCACGCCAACACAGACCGCCGTGCTCCCCGCGCCCGCGGGGCTGTTCCCGCCGCGCGGGTCGTACTGCACGGACCGGGGGAGTGCTCCCCGCGCCCGCGGGGCTGTTCCCCATACGACGCGGGCCAGGTCGGGCTTGATGAGGTGCTCCCCGCGCCCGCGGGGTTGTTCCCCCGAGGCCAGATCGGGCTGCTCCACGTAAGACGTGCTCCCCGCGCCCGCGGGGTTGTTCCCCCGCTCCGGGTTCAGCGGCCTGTCCACCCGGGGTGCTCCCCGCGCCCGCGGGGTTGTTCCCTCGCCGGAGTTGGGGCCCTGTTGACGTTCTGTGTGCTCCCCGCGCCCGCGGGGTTGTTCCCCGGAGTGCCCGGCGTGCAGGGATCCTCGACCAGTGCTCCCCGCGCCCGCGGGGTTGTTCCCGACTGCGGACGCGGCAGGGTACTGACTGACATGTGCTCCCCGCGCCCGCGGGGTTGTTCCCCGGCCCTGGTCATCGGCGTGATCAGCGGCGCCGTGCTCCCCGCGCCCGCGGGGTTGTTCCCGCTCGTCGGCCCGGACGAGACCCTGGTCGGGGGTGCTCCCCGCGCCCGCGGGGTTGTTCCCGGTACCGGTCGGGTCCGACACGCCGCCGAGGAGTGCTCCCCGCGCCCGCGGGGTTGTTCCCATGTGCGTCGCCTGGCTGTACGCCCACAGCGGGTGCTCCCCGCGCCCGCGGGGTTGTTCCCGCCTTCTGTACGGCGGTGATCCAGGTCTGCGCGTGCTCCCCGCGCCCGCGGGGTTGTTCCCCGGCGGGGCTCGCAGCCACAGTCAGCGTGAATCTGCTCCCCGCGCCCGCGGGGCTGTTCCCGAACTGTTCTTGATCGGCAGGGCGATGACCGCCTGCTCCCCGCGCCCGCGGGGTTGTTGCTCGGAGTGGGAGGGCGTTGGTTCTGCGCCCGTGCCGCAGTCATGCGTGGGGTCAACCTGTGGTCAGGGCGTCGCCTTCTTGAGAGGAAGGCCAGCCTTTGGGCAGGTCTAAAGCGGCGCGAGTCTGTATGGCCGAGCGGTCTTGAAAACCGTCGTGGCAGCGATGTCACCGTGGGTTCAAATCCCACAGCCTCCGCGGTAGGCAGCGAACACACAGGTGGGGCCGGGTCTC